>NZ_JBYIVZ010000019.1:0-169972 GCF_057710365.1 Streptomyces sp. bgisy027 | reverse complement strand
GGGGGGAAGCACCTGAGCGATCTGTTACGACGGGGGAATCGCGTCAGGCACTGCGGGGGGTGGCTGAGATGGTCCTTGGGGCCGGGGCCTCCGGTTCCACCAGCCGGTGGTCTCGTTGATCGAGGTTGACGAAGATCATTCCGTAGCGGACGGCACACCGGACGGGCTGCGGCGCCCCCCGAGGCCGCCGCAGACACCGGTACGCCCTGACGTCCTCGTCCTCGTCCCGCGTCACGACGACCGGCTCCCCGAACACCGTCACCATCAACGAGTCACCGGGGTGGGGGATCGCGGTGACGAGGTCGATGAAGTGCCAGCCGGAGCGGTAGGCGGTGGCCATTTCGCGGCGGAAGGAGCGGTCGTCGGGTGGGGTGGTCATGCCGGCCCCTCGGCGCGGTCCCGCGCGGCGGAGGTGGGCCAAGTGCTGTCCCCGGCGATCGTGACAGTCGTCTTCGACGACGGCCACGTACTGTCCGCTCGCGAGTCGCTCTTCGCTTCCGAGAGGCCACTCAGGACTCCGAAGGCCACAACGGTGGAGAAGGCGGCGACAAGAATCGAGCGAAGCATTCTGTTCCGCATAGTCGGCTTCGTCCTCACTTGAAGGTCCCCTCTTCCCCCGTCGAGTAAGACGATGGCTCATTCGGGCACTTCATGGCCACACGATCGGTGCATCATGTTCCTGCATGTTCAGGACCCTGGGGGGTGGAGATTTGGCAGCGAATCCGACTAAAGCGACACATCCCCATGCGATGACCGAGATGTGCGCGGAAGGTGGCCGACTCTATGCGAACGCACTGCGCACGGGGCGTATCGCACGTGCGGACGTGGTGTCCGCACCCTGTCTGATGGAGTTCGCTCTGCTCTACCCGGACCCTGACGACGCGAACTGGCTGCGCCCCGTGCCGGCGTCGGTTGCCCTCGCTCAGCGTCTCAATCCGATCGAGCGGGAGATCGCCGAACGCAGACGGATGTCGGTCGATCTGGCCGAGGCACTCCAGCCGTTCATGGATCTCAGTACCCAGGTGCCGGGAAGCACGCACTCCATCACCGTGCTGGAGGGCGGGCAGCGGATCAACGCCGCCCTCAATCTGGCCACGGCCCAGTGCCACACCGAGATGCTCACGGTCCAGCCGAGCAACCGTCTCTCCGAGCACCAGCTCCTCCAGGGGCTGGAGCGCGATCGCCCGATGATCGAACGAGGCGCGCGGATACGAACCCTTTACCAGCACACGGCGCGCTACAACCCGGAAAAGCTGGCCTACGTCGCCCAGCTCTCCAACGGGAAAGTGGAGTACCGCACGATCGACGAGCTGGTGGAGCGGCTCATCATCTGCGACGAGTCGGTCGCCTTCATCCCCACCCGGGACGACCAGCAGGTAGCCCTGGAACTGCGTCACCCCGGGCTCATCCGTTACCTGATCAAGGTCTTCGAGTTCATGTGGAACCGCGCGGTCCCGCTGACCGCCGGCGCCCCGTACGAGACGGCCCCCGACGGCATCACCGACATCCAGCACTCCATCGCCAAGCTGCTCGTGGAGGGACACGTCGATGAGGCCATAGCCCGTCGGCTGGGTATGAACGTCCGCACCTGCCGCGCGCACATTGCGAAACTCGCCGCCTCGCTGGGCAGCGGCAGCCGCGCACAGCTCGGCTATCTCATCGCACAGTCGGGGATCCTGGAACAGGAGCAGTGAACCGCAGGGGAGAACGACGCGTGAACGCACCGGCACACAGCCACGGAGCGGACGACATGTGCGAGCCGGGGCTGCGGCTGTACGCCCAGGCCCTGCGCGAGGGGTACGTGGATGCCCCGGACGTGTACGAAGTGCCCTGCCTGATCGACTTCGGCCTGCTCCAGCCCACGGTCGAGGACCTGGACCGGCTGGAGCCCGTGGCGCCCGCTCTCGCCCTCCACAGGCTGCTGCGGGTCTCCGAGGACCGTGTCGCCGACGAGCGACGGCGCGGGGAGCGGCTGGCCGAGACCTTCGAGCCGCTCATGCGGATCGGCGGACGGACGACGGCGCCGGCGGACCCACCGGCCATCTGCCTCCGGCGGGGCCCCGAGCGGATCAACGAGGCCATCGGCGAGGCCATGGCCGACGCCCGCCGCGAGCTCCTCGCCATCCAGCCCTACAACGGGCAGAACCCCGCCGCCCGGCTGGCCGCCTCCCTGGACCGCGATCAGGCCCTGCTCGACCGGGGCGGCCGCATCCGCGCCCTCTACCAGCACACCCAGCGCCACTCCGCCGCCGTCACGGGCCGCTACGAGCAGCTCAGGGGCGACGCGGAGGTCCGCACGCTCGACGAGGTCACCGACCGACTCGTCGTCATCGACCGCGAAATCGCCTTCATCCGCGCCGAATCGGCCGGCTCCGCCGCCCTGGAGGTCCGGCACCCGACCCTGGTGTCCTACTTCGCCACCACCTTCGACCGCCTCTGGCGCCTGGCCACACCCATGTACCCGGAAGCCGTCCAGCCGCCCGCCCTCAACGGCGTCAGCCCGCGCCAGCGCGCCATCGCGAGTCTGCTGGTCGAGGGACACACCGATGCGTCGATAGCCGACCGCCTCGGCATGAACATCCGCACCGCCCGTGTCCACATAGCCAAGCTCGCGGCGACGCTGGGCAGCGAGAGCCGGGCCCAACTCGGCTACCTCATAGGCCGGTCGGGGATTCTTGACCCGGCAGCCCCTGACCTGCGGGAAACCCCGCGACCCTGATCACCGCCGCCTCCGACGAAGAAGCCCACGACCGATCCAGCCCCACCTGCGCTATCCGCACCCCGAGTTGGGTACGGCTGGCAGCCCCCAGCGTCTCCGAGAGCCGGGCGATGTGGGCGCGACACGTGCGGACGCTTATCCCCAGGCGCTCCGCGATCACCGCGTCCTGGTGGCCCTCCGCGAGCAGCGCGGCGATGGACTGCTCGCGGTGCGAGATGCCCTCGATGCCGGTGTCGGGGAGCGGCGCCGTCAGCGGGATCGCGAGGCGCCACAGCCGCTCGAAGACCGTCACCAAGTAGTGCACGAGCCCGGGATGCCGCAGCTCCAGGGCGAGCGTGCGGTCGGCGTTCGCCGGGATGAAGGCCACCGTGCGGTCGAACAGGATGAGCCGGTCGATGACCTCGTCCAGCGTGCGGGCCTCCACCGAGTCGCCCATCAGCTCCAGGTAGTTGAGCAGGCCCTGGCCGTGCCGGGCCACATGCGTGTACAGGTCGCGCATCCGCACGCCCCGCCCGCGCAGCGCCATCGCCCGGTGCAGGCCCTCCGTCAGCTCGTGCTCGGGCCGGATGCCACCGGGCTGCACGGTCAGCACCTCGGTCGTGCACGCCTGCGTCGCCTCGTCCAGTGCGCCCTGGATGCGCGAGTCGCCCTCCAGGACCCGGATGGCCGATGCCGGCATGGCGGTGTCGGTGCCGGACACCGGTGACGGCTGGGGGCCGAGCGCGGCGTACCACTCGAAGGCCGCGACCGCCGAGCCCATCCGCCGCTGGCTCGCGCTGACCTCGTCGTAGACCCCGCGCAGCAGCCGCGTCATGACCTCCTGCGGCGAGGTCGGCACCAGCCAGTCCATGTCGTCGGGGTCGGGGTGCAGCAGCGCCAACTCCAGCAGGCAGGGCACCGGATCCGCGTCCTGGCGCGGCACACGGCCGCGTCGTACGGCCCGGGAGTACACCCGGTCCCCGGCCTCGCACAGCCGGTCGGCACCGTGTGGATGCTCCTGCGCCCCGTGCCCGGCCATCGCCCATCCACCCCCGGTTCCTGCCTCTGTCGCCGGCTCGCTCACCTCCGGAGCGCGGTGTCGACACCCCTGCCGGGACGCACCGGCAGGGCGGGGCCCGGTCGGCGGACCCACCGTGCTCGGCCCTGTCGGCCCCGCGGTTTCGCTCGCGCTTCCGCAGCGCAACTATGCGCGGACCGGCCGTGCTCCGCAACACGGCTTCTGCCGGGACGGCCGCCGTAAGATACCGGTTCGCCCCGTTATCCACGGGCCTCCGCACGTCGACTTGCAACAAGCTGGGGGTGCATTTCCGGCCTTTGGCGGGCACGCCGAGGGCCGGGGCGTCCCCGGGGAGTTCGCGAACAAGAAATCGCATACGACGTCAACGCGCGGGCGACCGGTACGGCCCGGCCGGCGGACGGTGCGCGGACAGCCAAGTGCCGCCGGGGCAGCGCCCCGGCGGCACTTGGCGCGGAGAAAGGTGTTACCTCAGTTTGAGCGAGCTGCAGTCCGCCTTGTACTCGGAGGTGCAGATGTCGTCCACCGTGTAGATCCCGTCGGCGACGACGGTCTCCTTGATGTTCTTCCCGGTCAGGGCGACCACGGGGACCAGCAGCGCCGGGATGTCCTTGTCGGTCGGGCTGTCGACCTGGTCCTGGGTGAGCGAGTCGAACTGGATGTCGTGGCCCTGGACCTTGGCCACGGCCATCTCGGCGGCGCTCTCGGCCTCCTGCGGGTACGACTTGTACACGCTCATGAACTGCTCGCCGCTCACGATGCGCTGCACGGCGTCCAGTTCGGCGTCCTGGCCGGTGATCGGCGGCAGCTCGGTGACGCCGGCCGCCTGGAGGGCCTTGATGATGCCGCCGGCCATGCCGTCGTTGGCGGAGTAGACGCCCTTGATGTTGTTGACGCCGACGGCCTTGATCGCCTCGGCCATGTTGGCCTGGGCGTTCTCCGGCTTCCAGTCCTTGGTGTCGTACGTCTTGGCTATGTCCACCACGCCCTTGAGCTCGGACATCGCGCCCGCCTTGAACTGCCCCGCGTTCGGGTCGGTGGGCGAGCCGTTCATCATGACGATCTTGTCGGAGGAGTCGACCGGGTTCATCGCCTCCAGGAGCGTGCGGCCCTGGACCTCACCGACGAGTTCGTTGTCGAAGGAGACGTACGCGTCGATCGGGCCCTCGGCCAGGCGGTCGTAGGCGATGACCGGGATGCCGGCGTCCTTGGCCTTCTTCACCCCGTCGGCGATGGCGTGCGAGTCGACGGCGTCCAGCAGGATCACGTCGACGCGGTCGTCGATCATCTTCTGGAGCTGGCTCGCCTGCTTCGAGGCGTCCGCGTCCGCGTTGAGGTAGACGACCCTGCCCTGCTTGTCGGTCAGCTCCTCGACCTTGTTCTTGATGATGGGGTAGTCGAACTTGTCGTAGCGCGTGTTCGCCGTCTCCGGCAGCAACAGCCCGACGGTGATGTCGTCGCCCTTGGTCGGACTCGCCTCACTGCTGTCCCCGGTGACGCCCAGTGCCCCGCACGCGGCCAGCGAGAGGGTCATCGTGGACGCGGCGGCCACGGCGGTGGCGGTGCGGCGCAGGGGGCGCAAGGGACGCATAGAGAAGCTCACTTCTGGTGCCATCGGGACACGGGCGCGCCAACGCGCCCAGATGACTGAAAAGCCAACGCGCCGACGGCCCCCAGCGTCAAGCGGAATCACTTAACGAGTGCGCAACACCACGCTCCGCTGATCATGTGAAGACGGAGCGGAACGCCTCCAGACACCCCTTACAACCCCGTCACCAAACCCTGATCGAGCACGCGACCAAGATCCGTACAACCAACCCCATTCCTCACGGGTCCTGATGAGGGCAGCGCCCGCCGCTGCCCCGCACTCGACCAGAGGATCGAATGAACTCAGCCAGACGCACGACCGCCGCGGGCACCCTGCTCTCGACGGCCCCTGCGTCGCCGAGGTGTACGCCGTGGACGCCTACGGCCGCCAGAGCACGCAGAGCGCCTCACTGGAGCTCTGCGACGGTCGCCGACGGCCGGTGGCCGACGGCAGGCCCCGACGGCGCACGAAAGGGCCCGGAGAATCCTCCGGGCCCCTGTCCGTGCGCGTCCGCCTAGTCCTTCGGCTTCTTCGGGCGCCACACCACGAGTGCGCTGGTCTGCTGCACTTCCTGGTACGGCACCAGGTCGCGGCGGTACGACGCGTGTACCGCCGCCTCGCGCTGCTGCATCGCCGCCGCCGCGCCCTCCAGGGCGGACTGGAGTTCCGCCACCCGGGACTGGAGCGCGGCGACCTGGTTCTCCAGTTCGATGATGCGCTTGATGCCGGCCAGGTTGATGCCCTCGTCCTGCGACAACGCCTGCACCTGGCGGAGCAGTTCGATGTCGCGGGCCGAGTAGCGGCGGCCGCGGCCGGCGGTGCGGTCCGGGGACACCAGGCCCAGACGGTCGTACTGGCGCAGTGTCTGCGGGTGCAGGCCGGAGAGCTGGGCCGCCACCGAGATGACGTAGACCGGGGTCTCCTCGGTCAGTTCATAAGGACCGCGGAAATTGTCACCGCGTCGACGACCGTCCATCTCCGTCATGCTCCCTTCGCGGCCTGGAACAGCTCCGCCCGCGGGTCCTCGCCCGCGGTGGCCTCGCGATACGCCTCAAGCGCGTCACGAGCCTTCCCCGTCAGGTCCTTGGGGACACTCACCTCGACGGTGACCAGGAGGTCTCCGCGGGTGCCGTCCTTGCGGACCGCGCCCTTGCCCCGCGCCCGCATGGTGCGGCCGTTGGGCGTGCCGGGCGGCAGCTTCAGGGTGACCGGCGGTCCGCCCAGGGTGGGAACCCTGACCTCGCCGCCGAGGGCCGCCTCCGTGAAGGTCACGGGGACGGTCACCGTCAGGTTGTCCTCCTTGCGGCCGAACACCGGGTGGGCGTCGACGTGCACGGTGACGTACAGATCGCCGGCCGGGCCGCCGCGCTCTCCCGGCGCGCCCTTGCCGCGCAGCCGGATGCGCTGGCCGTCCGACACCCCGGCGGGGATGCGGACCTGCATGGTCCTCGACGACTTCGCCCGGCCGCTGCCCTTGCACTCCATGCACGGGTGCTCGGCGATCAGGCCGCGCCCCTTGCAGTCCGGGCAGGGGTCGGTCAGCGAGAAGCCGCCGCCCGAACCCCGTGCCACCTGGCCGGTGCCGACGCAGGTCGGGCACACCCTGGGCGTGCCGTTCTTGTCGCCGGTGCCCGCGCACGCCTTGCACGGCGACTGCGAGGACATCCGCAGCGGGACCGTCGCACCCTCGATCGCCTCGGTGAAGCTGAGACTGACCTCGGTGTCGATGTCCTGGCCGCGCCGGGGCTGGGTACGGGTGGTGCCCGCACCGCCGCGGTTGAACAGGCCCCCGAAGACGTCACCGAGTCCGCCGCCGAAGCCGCCGGCTCCTTGCTGGCCCCCGCCCTGGGCGTTGCCTCCGAAGAGGTCGCCCAGGTCGAAGTTGAAGGAACCGCCGCCCGCGCCGCCCGGCCCCGGGCGGAAGCCGCCGTTGCCGAACAGGGCGCGTGCCTCGTCGTACTCCTTGCGCTTCTTGGGGTCGCCGAGGACGTCGTTCGCCTCGGAGATCTCCTTGAAACGCTCCTCCGCCTTGGCGTTGCCCTTGTTGGCGTCCGGGTGGTTCTCGCGGGCGAGCTTCCGGTACGCCTTCTTGATCTCGGCCTCGGTGGCGTCCTTGGGGACGCCGAGGACCTTGTAGTAGTCCTTCTCGATGAAGTCCTTGGTGCTCATCCCCGACGTCCCTCCTTTCCCGTCGCGTCTGAAACGTCAGCCCTCGTCCGGGCCACCGCTCTCCTTGTCGTCGGCCGCCTCGGCGGCAGACTCCTCCTTGACGGTCTGCGCGCCCGGCTGGGGCTCGGCCACGGCCACCCGCGCGGGGCGGATGGTGCGCTCGCCGATGCGATACCCCGGCTGGAGGATCGCGACGCAGGTCGTCTCGGTGACGTCCGGCGCGTAGGAGTGCATCAGCGCCTCGTGGATCGTCGGGTCGAAGGGCTCGCCCTCCTTGCCGAACTGCTGCAGACCCATCTTCGCCGCGACGGTCTCCAGCGACTCCGCGACGGACTTGAACCCGCCGACGAGCTCGCCGTGTTCCCGTGCGCGGCCGATGTCGTCGAGCACGGGCAGGAGCTCGGTCAGGAGGCTCGCGACGGCGATCTCCTTGACCGTGATCCGGTCGCGCTCCACGCGGCGGCGGTAGTTCTGGTACTCGGCCTGGAGCCGCTGGAGGTCCATCGTGCGCTCGCCGAGCGCCGTACGGACCTGGTCCAGCTGGGCCACCAGACCGGCGTCTGCTGCTCCGTCCCCGGCCGGGGCCGCCCCCTCGCTGTTCGGCGAGGCTGCGGCCTTCGGCTCGGCGTCGTCAGGGGTCGCGCCGGAGGGGACGTCGGGCTTCTCCTCGAAGCCCGGGGTCTCCTCCGTCATTACGCGACACCGTCCTTGCGCTCGTCGTCGACGATCTCGGCGTCCACGACGTCGTCGTCGGCCTTGCCGCCGGCGGCACCCTCGGGGCCGCCCGCGGCCTGACCGGCCTGGGCGTCGGCGTACATGGCCTGGCCCACCTTCTGGGAGACCGCGGCGACCTTCTCGGTGGCGGTGCGGATCTCGGCGGTGTCCTCGCCCTTGAGGGCGGTCTTCAGCTCCTCGACGGCGGCCTCGACCTCGGTCCTGACCTCGCCTGGGACCTTGTCCTCGTTGTCCTTGAGGAACTTCTCCGTCTGGTAGACGAGCTGCTCGCCCTGGTTGCGGGACTCGGCGGCCTCGCGGCGGGCGTGGTCCTCCTCCGCGTACTTCTCGGCCTCTTCGCGCATCCGGTTGACCTCGTCCTTCGGCAGCGAGGAGCCACCGGTGACGGTCATCTTCTGCTCCTTGCCCGTGCCGAGGTCCTTCGCGGTCACGTGCATGATGCCGTTGGCGTCGATGTCGAAGGCGACCTCGATCTGCGGGACACCGCGCGGGGCCGGCGGCAGACCGGTCAGCTCGAACATCCCGAGCTTCTTGTTGTACGCCGCGATCTCTCGCTCGCCCTGGTAGACCTGGATCTGCACGGAGGGCTGGTTGTCCTCGGCGGTGGTGAAGATCTCGGACCGCTTGGTCGGGATCGTCGTGTTCCGCTCGATGAGCTTGGTCATGATGCCGCCCTTGGTCTCGATGCCGAGGGACAGCGGGGTCACGTCGAGGAGCAGGACGTCCTTGACCTCACCCTTGAGGACACCGGCCTGCAGGGCGGCGCCGATGGCGACGACCTCGTCCGGGTTGACGCCCTTGTTGGCGTCCTTGCCGCCGGTCAGCTCGCGCACCTGCTCGGCGACGGCGGGCATACGGGTGGAGCCACCGACGAGGACGACGTGGTCGATCTCGTCGATGGAGACGCCGGCGTCCTTCATGACGTTGAAGAACGGGGTCTTGCAGCGCTCCAGGAGGTCCGCGGTCAGCTGCTGGAACTGCGCGCGGGTCAGCTTCTCGTCGAGGTGCAGGGGGCCCTCGGCGGAGGCGGTGATGTAGGGCAGGTTGATCGAGGTCTCGGTGGACGAGGACAGCTCGATCTTGGCCTTCTCGGCGGCCTCACGCAGGCGCTGGAGGGCCATCTTGTCCTTGCTGAGGTCCACGCCGTGACCGGCCTGGAACTGCTTGACCAGGTAGTCGACGATGCGCTGGTCCCAGTCGTCACCACCGAGGTGGTTGTCACCGTTGGTGGCCTTCACCTCGACGACGCCGTCGCCGATCTCCAGGAGGGACACGTCGAAGGTGCCGCCACCGAGGTCGAAGACGAGGATCGTCTGGTCGTCCTTGTCGAGGCCGTAGGCCAGCGCGGCGGCCGTCGGCTCGTTGACGATGCGCAGGACGTTCAGGCCCGCGATCTCGCCGGCCTCCTTCGTCGCCTGGCGCTCGGAGTCGTTGAAGTAGGCCGGGACGGTGATGACCGCGTCCGTGACCTTCTCGCCCAGGTAGGCCTCGGCGTCACGCTTCAGCTTCTGGAGGATGAACGCCGAGATCTGCTGCGGGTTGAACGGCTTCCCGTCCAGCTCGATCTTCCAGTCGGTGCCCATGTGACGCTTCACCGAACGGATGGTCCGGTCCACGTTGGTCACCGCCTGGCGCTTGGCGACCTCGCCGACCAGCACCTCGCCGTTCTTCGCGAAGGCGACGACGGACGGCGTGGTCCTGGCACCCTCGGCGTTGGTGATGACGGTGGGCTCGCCGCCCTCCAGAACGCTGACGACGGAGTTAGTCGTGCCCAGGTCGATGCCGACCGCACGTGCCATGGTTGATTCCTCCAGCTGACTTGAGTGGAACGGACTCAAGTGTGCACGACGGCTCGATATGGGTCAACAGAGCTGAGTCGACCCCACTCAACTCTTATCCGTTCCTTACACGCAACTGGGCTCCGACCTGCGAGGACGCCACACGGTCCGAGACTCGCGCGGAGTCCTGCACCGGAACTCTCGGTTGACGCCGAGGTCCGTAGGTCTTGATGTGCAGCAGCGCGAAGACGGCGATCAGCGCGACCACCGCCACCCACAGCGCCCCGGAGCGCGCCATCCATCCCAGGTGCACGAGGACGCCGACGAGTACCCCGCAGAAGGCCGCGACACCCAGCAGTACGGTCACGCCCTGCGGAGTGAGCCCGATCCGGCGCAGCCGGTGGGCCAGATGGTCGGGTCCGCGGCGCAGCAGCGGGCGTCCGGCCAGTCGGCGCGACAGTGCCACCAGTACGACGTCGGCGGTGGCCAGGGCGGTGAGCGAGTACAGCACGCCCGCGCTCGACACCGGATCGAGCCCGGCGCGCGTCATCACGGCCGAGGACGCGAGCACGAACCCGACGAACAGGGAGCCGGTGGCCCCGAGGCCGATCCGCGCGGGGTGCCAGTTGTGCATGAGGAACCCGGTCAGGGCGGCGGCCAGCACACTGAGCAGCACGGCGAGTTCGTCCATCACCTCGGCCGCCGCGCAGATGCCGACACCGAAGGCGGTGAGCACCCCGACGGTGCCGACCAGGGCGTCCGCGTGGTCCAGCGCCTTGAAGCCGACGGCGACGAGGACGATCCAGCCGACGGCGACCAGCCCGAGCAGGATGCCCGTGTCGCCGTACGGCACCACGCAGGCCGCCGCCACGGCCGTACCGCCGACGAGGAAGCGCGCCTTGACCCGCCGCACGTCGGCGACCAGCCCGAGGCAGGCCACGGCGCCCGCGGCGATCAGCAGGCGTCCGATCTCGGAGCCCAGCGGAGCGAACCGGGTCCACTCGCCGGCGGCGGCGACCAGGCAGGTCACGAGCGCGACGGCGACCCCGCCCAGCAGCGGCAGCGGCCGCTGCCGCCGGCGGTCGACGATGCCGAAGCGCAGGGCGGGCAGGCGGAGCAGCATCGCGAGGAGGGCGGTCACGACGAGGGCGGTGGTGGCGGCGGCGATCCCGTAAAGCACGGGCTTAGATTAGTGGCGTATATACCATTTCGGGATGAATAACACGATTCGTTCGGAAGAGAACCCTGATGCGCACTTAAGGCAAGCCTCAGCGATTCAGATCACCCCGCGCCTGGCTACAGTGCGACCGAGGATGCGGGTAGTCTCAGAGGACTGCATAAGTTACCGCTTAGTAATGTCGCCTCGCAGGCCCGAGGAGCCCCGAAATGCAACTCGCCGCGATCATCGTGTCGCTGGTCCTGATCGTGGTCGGCGTGGCACTGTTCGGCCGCGCCCTCCTCCAGATCTTCACCTTCATGCGGCTCGGTCAGCCCGTGCCCGCAGGATCCCGGACCAACGACCCCTACCAGCGCACCGTCACCCTGGTGAAGGAGTTCCTGGGGCACACCCGGATGAACCGCTGGGGCATCGTCGGCATCGCGCACTGGTTCGTCGCGATCGGCTTCTACACACTGCTGCTGACGATCGTCAACGCCTTCGGCCAGCTCTTCAAGGCCGACTGGATCCTGCCGGTCATCGGCGACTGGGCGCCGTACAACATCTACGTCGAGTTCATCGGCACCATGACGGTGGTCGGCATCGCGACGCTGGTCGTCATCCGGCAGCTGTCCCGGCCGGGCAGGGCGGGCCGCAAGTCCCGCTTCGCGGGCTCGAACACCGGCCAGGCCTACTTCGTCGAGACGATCATCCTCATCGTCGGTGTCTGCATCTTCATGCTGCACGCGCTGGAGGGCGCCCAGCACCACGTGGACGGCTACGAGGCCTCGTTCTTCATCTCGTACCCGGTGGTGCACTGGCTGGAGGGCATGGACGTCTCCACGCTCCAGCACCTCACGTACTTCTTCGCCGCCCTGAAGATCGCGGCCTCGTTCATCTGGATGATCGTGGTCTCGCTGAAGACCGACATGGGTGTGGCCTGGCACCGCTTCCTGGGCTTCCCGAACATCTGGTTCAAGCGCAACGCGGACGGCTCCACCGCCCTCGGCGCCCTGCTGCCGATGACCTCCGGCGGCAAGCCGATCGACTTCACCGACCCCGGTGACGACGACGTCTTCGGTGTCTCCCAGGTCGAGCAGTTCTCCTGGAAGGGCCTGCTGGACTTCTCCACCTGCACCGAGTGCGGCCGCTGCCAGTCGCAGTGCCCCGCCTGGAACACGGGCAAGCCCCTCTCTCCCAAGCTGCTGATCATGTCGCTGCGCGACCACGCGCACGCCAAGGCGCCCTACCTGCTGGCCGGCGGCGGCAAGACGATGGAGGGCGAGGAGAAGGCCTCCGAGGAGCAGCTGAAGGACGTCCCCGCGGCCGCCCTCGCGGAGGCCGAGCGTCCGCTGATCGGCACCGCCGAAGAGAACGGCGTCATCGACCCGGACGTCCTGTGGTCCTGCACCACCTGCGGCGCCTGCGTCGAGCAGTGCCCGGTGGACATCGAGCACATCGACCACATCGTCGACATGCGCCGCTACCAGGTGATGATCGAGAGCGCGTTCCCGTCCGAGGCGGGCACGATGCTCAAGAACCTGGAGAAGAAGGGCAACCCCTGGGGCCTGGCGAAGAAGCAGCGCCTGGAGTGGCTCAAGGAGGTCGAGTTCGATGTCCCGGTCGTCGGCCGGGACATCGAGGACCTCACCGAGGTCGAGTACCTGTACTGGGTCGGCTGCGCCGGCGCCCTGGAGGACCGGGCCAAGAAGACCACCAAGGCCTTCGCCGAGCTGCTGCACATCGCGGGCGTGAAGTTCGCGATCATGGGCGGCGACGAGAAGTGCACCGGCGACTCCGCCCGCCGCCTCGGCAACGAGCCCCTGTTCCAGGAGCTCGGCATGGAGAACGTCATGGCGCTGAACACGGCGTTCGGCGAGGAGACGGACGACGAGGGCAAGGTGACGGAGGAGTCCCGCAAGCCCAGGTCGGCGAAGAAGATCGTCGCCACCTGTCCGCACTGCCTCAACACGATCGGCAACGAGTACCCGCAGATCGGCGGCGACTACGAGGTCATCCACCACACCCAGCTGCTGCAGCACCTGGTCGACGAGGGCAAGCTGGTCCCGGTGACCCCGGTCGAGGGCATCATCACCTACCACGACCCGTGCTACCTGGGCCGGCACAACAAGATCTACACGCCGCCGCGCGAGATCATCGCCAGTGTCCCGGGCCTGCGTAACGAGGAGATGCACCGCCACAAGGAGCGCGGCTTCTGCTGCGGCGCCGGCGGCGCGCGGATGTGGATGGAGGAGCGGATCGGCAAGCGCATCAACAACGAGCGCGTCGACGAGGCCCTCTCGACGAACCCGGACATCGTCTCCACCGCCTGCCCGTTCTGTCTCGTCATGCTCACGGACTCCGTGAACGGCAAGAAGAACGAGGGCAAGGCCAAGGAGTCCATCCAGGTCGTCGACGTCGCCCAGCTGCTGCTGGAGTCGGTCAAGACGCCGGTGGACCCCGAGGACACCGCGCAGACGGAGAACGAGCCGGAGCCCGAGCCGGTGAAGTAGCCGTCACGGCCCTGCGTCCGACGCCCCCTGCCCCCGACACGGGACAGGGGGCGTCGTCGTGAGGCACGCTTGGCGCAGGAACTGATCGGAAAGGACCGCCGCGTGATCATCTTCGGCACCAAGGGTTACCGCTACCAGCTCGCGATACTCACGCTGGTGTGCGGTCAGTGCGGCAACCCCGCGGCGCACACGCTGCGCAAGCGCGTCACCAAGTTCACGCTGTTCTTCGTGCCGCTCTTCCCGGTCTCGACCAAGTACGCCACGCAGTGCACCTTCTGCGGTGCGGAGCACAAGGTGCCCCAGGAGCAGGCCGAGCAGCTCCGGGCGCAGGCCGCCGCCGGGGGCCCCGGGGGTCAGCAGCCGTACGGGCGGCCTCAGCAGCCGTACCGGTCCTGACCCGGACCCGGGTCCCGGAACCCCGGCGGCGGTCTACGACTTGGGCTGCTTGGGGTTGTTCATCGTGTCGGCGGCGTGCTTCGGACCGGGGCGCGTCGAAAACTGGCCGACAAGCTCGCGAAAGCAGACCAGGGCGGTGATCGGGGGAATTCCGACGATCACCATCGCGAGCAGGGAATCCGCCGACTGGCCGATGCACAGGGCGACCGCGGTGCCGGAGGAGATCAGCATGACGGCCCAGGACCGCCGGGCGGTCCGGCGCTGGACGGAGGCCCGCAGGATGGACAGACCGGCCAGCAGCCACGGTCCGTACACCGTCAGCGGCCACCATTGGGCCAGCTTCTCCGAAACGACGAGAAGCGCGATGTCGCGGAGCTGATCGTACGAATACGAGATGGACCATGTGAGCATCGTCACCGCACACAAGGTGATTAACGTGACCAGAACGGAGACGCTCACGATCTTCGGATTTCCGCCGAAGATCCGGGCGCCCGTCTGAGGTCGTTTCCGATGGACCGGGCGGGCCTGGGGCCTGTCGTCACTCCGCGGGGGCGGCGGCGGAGGGGGCACGAGATCGGCGAGATCCAGGCCCTGCGTCGTGCTCAGCATGTGAGCCAGCTCCGCGTCCAGATCCCAGCCACCCGACGAGGAGATCCCCTGCTCAGGGGCCTGCCAGAGGTTCTGCATGTCGAGCCGCTGAGCGTAATGAGGCTGCTGCTCTACCGCGTCATAGTCGGACCTCATTTCTAGATCTTCTCCCCCTCCAGAGCCGCACGGAGATATTCACTCTCCATCCGGCTGATTGCTCTGAGGAAGTCCTCGAGCAGATCAGAGCACCCGGTGATGCTTTCCGCAGTGGTCTGATCAGCTGCCCGGAACGGGCTCATCGAACTGTCCTCAGCCGCATTTTTTTCCCGCCACGTCACATTCACCTAACGAGCACAACAGCGGGCCGGACATCTGGCATTCGGGGGAATACGCGTCAACGGTGATTATCGGGAAGATCCAATGACCGGCACTGCCGAAGAAATTCAGAAGATCTTTTACGCGGTGTTCTCGGCGGCGTTCCGGGCGCTTCTGCGCAGGGCGAGGACGGGGCCGGCGGCGATGAGCAGGGCGAGGGCGGCGTAGCCGTGGGTGAGGGTGGCCAGCGAGGCGACGGCGGCGACCAGCAGCGGTCCGCCCGCGTCGCCGAGCTCCCGGCCGAGCTCGGCGGAGCCCATGGTCCGGCCCAGCCGTTCGGTGGGTGTGGAGGCGGCCAGGGCGGCGAAGCCGAGCGGGGTGATCAGGCCGGTACCGACGCCGATCAGGGCTGCCGCGAGGAGGACGCCGGCCAGGCCGGGGAGCATCGCGCAGGCCAGTCCCGCCGCCGTGGTCAGCAGCCCGGCGGTGAGGCCGGCGCGGGTGCCGAGGCGGCCGTCGTCCAGGGCCCGCCCGGCCTTCGGCTGTACCACGGCCGCGCAGGCCGCCAGCACCGAGACCGCGGCGCCGGTGGCGACCGTGCCGAGGCCGGCGGCGGCGCCGGAGACCGGCAGGAAGCCGACGCCGACGGAGAGGGCGGCGGTCGCGGCGGCCAGGGCGGCGGTGGGCCGCAGGAAGGCCGGGTCGGCCAGCCGCCGGGCCAGGCCGACGACCGTCTCCCGCCGCCGGGGCAGCGGCGGTACGTGCGGGACGGCCACCGCGGCCCACAGCGCGACGGCGGCGCCGAGCACCGCCAGGACCACGAACAGCAGCCCGAGGCCGCCGGCCCACACCAGGACGCCGCCGAGCAGCGGGCCCAGGGTGTAGCCGATGGACTTGCAGAAGCCGTAACTGCCGAATGCCCGACCGTGTTCGGCGGCCGGGTTCAGGCGGGCGACCAGCGCGGCGGCGGACGGCGAGAACGCGGAGGCGGCGGCGCCCTGGCCGAGCCGGGCGGCCCAGAGCCAGGCGGGGCTGTCCGCGACGACGTAGGCGGCGGAGGCGAGCGCGAAGGCGGCCAGTCCGCCGAGCAGCACCGGGCGGGCGCCGATCCGGTCGGCGAGGCTGCCGAAGACCGGCTTGAGCAGCACCTCGGCGCCGTCGTAGAGGGCGAGCAGGCCACCGAGGACGAGCAGGGAGGTCACCGCGTCGTCGGAGTGGCCGCCGAGGTTGGCGGCGATGCCGTGCGCGCCGAAGGCGGTGGTGAAGCCGGCGGCGTACAGAGGCCACATCCGGGACGCGGGGGCGGCCTGCCGGGGCGGGGGTGCGGTCATCGGGGCGGGGATGTGGTCATCGGCCGGATTCCTCGCCGGGCTCCCGCTTCCCCTCCTCGGGCATCCGCTGCTCCGGTACCTGGTGCAGTGCCGCGAAGACACGCTCGGCGTAGTCCTCGCAGGCCGCCACGCAGACCTTCAGCCGCTCGCCGGCCTCGGCGGACTCGGGGGCGCCGAAGACGTCCCGCGCGGTCAGGTCCCGGTGCCAGCGGCGCAGCCGCTCCAGCGACTGTTCCTCTTCCTCCAGCTCGGCGAGCGTGAACTTGGCGATGCGGATCTCTTTCGCCAGCTCCGCCTCGAACTTGCCGCAGTCGGCGATGAACTCGGCCCAGTCGGCGGAGCGGGCGGCCGTGAACATGGCGCGCAGCCGCCGCCCGTCCTGATTGCCCCGCCCGGTGGCCGCGAGCGACACGGCCTCGCCGCCGGCGCGCTCGGTCAGTTCCAGTACCCGGCCGATCCCGTCGGCGAACAGCGGCACGTCCGGTACGGCCCACACCCCCTGCCCGAGGGACAGCGCGCCGGTCTTGCGCAGCTCGCGCCAGACGGCCACCCGGTGCCGGGAGGGCTCGGCCGGGACCCTGACGACGAGGACGATCCAGCGCGTTCCGTCATGCGCGTCGTCGCCCCCGCCGCCGTACTCCATATCAGTCACACTCTGGAATGTAGCAGCCGTTACATCAGCACGTCAGTGGGCGGCCACGAAGGTGACCGTCTCGTCGAGCGGTGCCCGGCCCGTGCGGGGGTGGTGGACCGTGTCGTCCTCGAAGCCGATCGACATGCCGCAGAACAGGACGAGGTCGTCCGGCGGCACCAGGACCTCCGCGACGCTCCTGTGGTACTTCGCCCACGCCATCTGCGTGCAGCTGTGCAGCCCCTCCGCGCGGAGCAGCAGCATCACGGTCTGGAGGTGCATCCCGAGGTCGGACCACTGGGCCGGTCCCAGGTCGCGGTCGCTGTGGCGAAGCGGCTCGCCGCGTAACGCGACGCACGCGTACGCCGTGCGGGACCTCGCCTTCGGGTCTCACACGGCGTACACCTTCTCGCAGTTCGTCGTCAGCCCTCGGCGTGGGCGAACCGGGTCAGCAGTTCGCTCAGCTGCTCGGTCTCGCCGGGCCCCAGCACGGCGGCCAGGCTCTCGGCGGGCCGCTCGGCCGCAGCGTGGGCCGCGTCGAACAGCTCGACGCCCTGGGGCGTGATCTCCACCTGCCGCACCCGCCGGTCACCCGGCACGGCCTTGCGCACGGCCAGCCCCTTGCGCTCCAGGTCGTCCACGACCCGCATGACCCCCGCCTTGTCCGTCCCCGTGGCGGCGGCCAGATCGCGCTGGACCGTGGGCCCGCGGTTGACGAGCACGATCAGTACGGCGAAGTGGCGCAGCTCGATGCCGAGCGGGCGCAGCGCCTCCGTCATCGCCGTGTGCGCCCGCCAGTGCGCCCGGCGCAGCAGCAGGCCGAGCGCGAAGGGCGAGGTGTCACCGGGGCGGTCGGTCGCTCGCGAGGCGGCGGTCGCGTGCGGAACGTCGGCGGTCATGTGGCCAGATTACCGCTGTCCGTTCAATCGATACGGTATCGATTGAAACCAATTGGGCGGTCACGCCTCGGCCGATGGCCCGCGCACCCCCGCACAGGGCTGTCGCCTCCCCCTCGAACGCGTGCATCATTACCCAGTTGTTGCCCCTGATGTCGACGAGGTGAGCGGTGCGCGCGCGAAGAAGCGGGAAGTGTACGGCGGCCCTGACCGGCACCCTCGGCGCCCTCGCCCTCACGGTCGCCGCCTGCGGCCCCACCACCGCGCACGACGACGCGGAGCCGGCCCGGCACACCCCCGTCCAGGTGGCCGACGCCCCCGCGCTCCTCCCGGTCCCGCAGGGCAAGGGCAGCAAGACCCCCGACGACTTCAACGGCGACGGCCGTCGCGACCTCGTCCTCAACGACCTGGTCAAGGCGCAGGCCCACGCGGACGACGCGGGCATCGGCATCGTCTACGGCGGTGAGCGCGGACTCGCCCCGGGCGCCCGGCAGTTGCTCAGCCCCGAGCGGCAGGCGGCCCCGACCAAGGGGCAGCGCCCGGCCGTCTTCGACGCGGAGGCGACCTGCGACCTGGACGGCGACGGCTTCACCGACCTGGTCGTGTCCACGGACCCGCCCTTCGACGGGCAGGGCCCGCCCCCGGTGCCGCTGCAGATCCTGTTCGGCTCCCCGAAGGGCCTCACCGGCAACGCGGTCAAGCTCGTGATCCCGGGCGGTGCCCGCTTCGGCAACGACTGGCCCGACCAGCCGGTGTGCGGCGACTTCGACGGCGACGGCGCGCAGGACCTGGTCGTGCACGCGTCCGGCGGTCGACTGAGCTTCCTGCGCGGCCCGTTCAGCCGCAAGGGCAGCCCGCGCGAGGCCGGCGCCCCGGTCCAGGGCCCCGGCAACGTCCCCACGGGCCCGGCGGCCGACGTCAACGACGACGGATACGACGACCTGGTGGTCCGTGCGGCGCAAGGCCGGGGCACCTCGGCGGTCGTCCTCGGCGGCCCGGCCGGCCCCACCCGTACGGGAGCCGCCCTCCCGGCCGGCATCGACGTGGCCCTCGGCACCTTCGGCAAGGGCAGGGCGACCCTCGACGCGGCGATCGGCACGATGGGCGAAACGTCCCTGCGCTACGACGCGACGGCAGCGGCCGTACGCGGAACCCTTCCGTTCCCCGGCTCCGAGCTCGACGCGGCCGACTTCGACGGCGACGGCCTGAGCGAACTCCTCTCCAGCGGCTCGCAGTTGCGGATCTTCCACGGCCGTACGGCGGGACTGACGACGGCGGGCATGGTGACCGTCCAGCCACCCGCACGGGGCACCACGCGCGTCGTGACGACCGGCGACTTCGACGGGGACGGGCGGGCCGACCTGGTGGTGCGGACGTACGTCGGCGAGACCAAGGACACGGTGGCGGTGTACCCGGGGACGAAGAAGGGCCTGGTGGCGACGGAGCCGTCGGTGACGTTCTCCAGCTCGGAGTTCCTGGCCTCGTGAGCCGGCGCGCACGCGGCTGCCGTCAGCCCCGCGGCACCGGCGCCGCCCTGCCGGGACGGGTGCGCGGTGCGGCACGGGAAGGCCGAGAAGTAACCGAACTCACGTACAACCCCTGCGCCACCCCGTGGGTCTCATGATCGCCGACCCGCCCGTGAACCCGAGGACAACTCCCGGCCGACACGGGCGGACACGCGCCCACCGAGCCCGCCCCCTCGGGCCCCGCCCACCCCTGGGAGAACCCGCCTTGCGCAAGCGCACGCTCCTGATGGCCGCCACCCTCACCACCAGCCTTCTCACCGCCCTGCCCGCCGCCAGCGCCTCCGCCGCACCCTCCGGCCTGTCCGGCGACTTCAACGGCGACGGCTATCTCGACGTCGCGGTCGGCGCCGCGGGCGCCACGGTCAGCGGCCGGTCGCAGGCCGGCGCGGTGGTCGTGCTGTACGGCTCGGCGTCCGGCGTGACCTCCACCCGCAGGACGGTCATCCACCAGGACTCCGCCGGAGTGCCGGGCGCGGCCGAGACCGGCGACCTGTTCGGCTCCAGTCTGGCCGCCGGCGACCTCGACCGCGACGGCTACTCCGACCTCGTCGTGGGCATCCCGAACGAGACCATCGGCGACCGGGACGGCGTCGGCAACACCATGGTGCTCTGGGGCGGCGCGTCGGGCCTGTCCGGCGGCAAGGGGCTGCCCCAGCCGTCCACGCTCGCCGAGTACGGCGGCTACGGCTCCGGCGTCGCGACCGGCGACTTCGACGGCGACGGCGACATCGACGTGACCGTCACCGGCCAGGACCGTACCCGCCTCTACAACGGCCCCTTCACCCGCACGAGCGGCCCCCTCAGCCACACCACCGTCGGCGAGCTCGGCACGACGCACGAGGTGACCGCGGGCGACCTGAGCGGCGACGGAGCGGACGAGCGCATCTACCCGCACGCCGTGGACGGCGACACCGGCGGCCAGATCTTCCAGTTCCGCTGGACCGGCACGAGGTACACGATGACGGAACTGCCGGACGCCGACGGCTTCCCGGGCGCGATCGGCGACATCAACGGCGACGGCTACGGCGACCTCGTCCTCGGCGACCACCCGGACCCGTACGCCCACAAGCCCGGCGGCCACAAGGGCGGCCAGATCACCGTCTGGTACGGCGGCCCGAACGGCCCCGACCCCGCTCAGACGCCGACCGTCGTCCACCAGGACACCACCGGCGTGCCCGGCGCGGGCGAGAGCGGCGACTCCTTCGGCGCGGCGCTCGGCGTGGGCGACATCAACGGCGACAAGTACGCCGACGTCGTCGTCGGCGCCCCCGGCGAGGACCTCGGCTCGGTACGGGACGCGGGCATGGTGACCGTGCTGTTCGGCTCCGCCTCGGGCCTGACCACCAAGGGCGCCAAGGGCTACACCCAGGACACCTCGGGAGTGCCCGGCACCGCCGAGAGCAACGACTCCTTCGGCATGTCGGTACGCCTGGTCGACCTCGACAGGAACGGCAGGGCCGACCTGGTCACGGGCTCCGGCCACGAGAACGGCTACGGCATGGTCACCTACCTGCGCGGCACCTCCACCGGCCTGACCACCACGGGCGCCAAGAACATCACGGCCCGCGCCGTCTCACTCCAGGGCGACGCCAACTTCGGCTGGGCGACAGCCCGATGACGGCCCGTCGGCTCCGCTCCCCCGCGAGGAAGCTCATGCGCACCCGTACCGCCGTCGCCGCCCTCCTCGCGGCGGCCCTGACCCCGCTCACCCTGTCCGCCCCGGCCGCACACGCGGCCACGCCCGCCGCCCCGTACGACTTCAACGGCGACAGCTACACGGACCTCGCGATCGGCGCACCGGGGGCCACGGTCGCCGGGAGGTCCAAGGCGGGCGCCGTCTCCGTGGTGCACGGCAGCGCCGGCGGAGTGAAGACCTCGACCCGGCGGCTGATCACCCAGAACACGGCCGGCATCCCCGGCACCGCGGAGACCGGCGACGCCTTCGGTTCCGCCGTCGCCTCCGCCGACCTGAACAGCGACGGCTACGCCGACCTGCTCATCGGCACGCCCGGCGAGGACGTCGACGGCGACACCAACGACGGCCTGGTGATCGTCGTCTGGGGCTCGGC
The DNA here is from genome assembly GCF_057710365.1 of Streptomyces sp. bgisy027. Lineage (NCBI taxonomy): Bacteria > Bacillati > Actinomycetota > Actinomycetes > Kitasatosporales > Streptomycetaceae > Streptomyces > Streptomyces sp. bgisy027. The sequence goes on along the minus strand of NZ_JBYIVZ010000019.1, from coordinate 148,547 downwards.
GTCCGGCCTGTCGGGAGCTCGTACCGTCACCAACCCCTTCAAGCGGGAGGTGGACCACTACGGGCAGGCGCTCGCGGCGGCCGACCTCGACGCCGACGGCGACCTGGACATCGCGGCCGGGACCACCGGCTCGGTCGCCCTCGCCTTCGTCGACGGCCCGTTCACCAGGACCAGCAGCAGCACAGGCGCCTCCGGCGCGGGCTTCCCCGACCCGTACGCCTCCTCGTACGGCATCACGTCCCTGTCCGTCGGGCCCGTCACGGGCGCCGGGAACACCAACCTCGTCGTGCACGGCCGCAAGTCCGGCACCGACGACGCGATCACCCACCTGGTGCCGGAGCCGTACATCGGCAACTACACGGACTGGATGCAGTCCCTGCCCGCCGGTTACGTCTCCGCCATCGGCGACATCGACAACGACGGCTACGCCGACATCGCCATCGGCAACCACCGGGAGACCTCCGCCGACCCGGCCGGCGCCAAGGGCGGCAAGGTCACGGTCGTCTACGGCGGACCAGGCGGCAAGGACACCTCCCGCGCCCCGCTGGCCCTCACCCAGGACACGCCGGGAGTGCCGGGCGCCTCGGAGTCCGGCGACGGCTTCGGCAGCCACGTCTCCTTCGGAGACGTCAACGGCGACGGGTACGCCGACCTCGCCATCGGCGCGTCCGGGGAGAACTCCGGCGCCGGCATGGTCACCGTCCTGTACGGCTCGGCCTCCGGCCTGCGGACGACGGGCGTCCAGTCGTACACGCAGAACACGTCCGGCGTGCCCGGCGTCTCCGAGTCCGGCGACCGCTTCGGCACCCGCGTCCTGCTCACCGACCACTCGGGGGACCGCCGCGCCGAGCTCTCGGTCTCCGGGACCGGCGAGAACGGCGGCGACGGTTCGGTGTGGTCGCTGCGGGGGACGACGTCCGGCGTGACGACGACGGGCGCGGTGAGTTTCGGGCCGGGAACCCTGGGGGTGTCCACGGCGGGGAGCCCCGCGGTCGGGGCGGTGCTGAACTAGTTCCTGCGCAGATGGCGTATCAACCATCACGCCCCGCCACAGGTCCCCGTGATCGCCGTCGCCCGAACCGTGAACCCCAGGACGACTCCCGGACAACACGGGCGGCGTCCCCGGTACCGCCGAGTCCGCCGACCGCTTCGGCGCGTCGGTACGGCTGTCCGACCTGAACGGCGACGGCAGGGCCGACCTGTCCGTCGGCGCGGACGGCGAGAACCACCCGGCGGGCTCGATCTACCATCTGCGCGGCGCCGCCTCCGGCATCACCACCAGCAAGGCGATCAGCTTCGGCCCCGGCTCACTGGGCCTGCCGTCGGGCTACCTGCGCCTGGGCCAGGTAATGCTGCGCTGATCCCGACCCGGATCAGTGTCAGGATCCTGACACTGACACTGACACTGACACTGATCCTGACACTGACACTGATCCTGATACTGATCCGGATACTGACACTGATACTGATCCACCTGGCCGGCCCTACCCCGTACGGCGGAACCCCGACGGGACACCCGCAAGAGGGCCGCCGCGCCCCCTAGGGGATGTCACAGGTCGGCCGCAAAGCCGGGCCCTGAGCGCAGGGCCCGGCACACCGATCTCCGGGACCAGGTACGTTCGAAGACGTGGCTGGATTCAGGATCGGACGGGGCAGCCGGAACAACGGCACCCCGCAGACGCGCCCCCAACAACCTCCGTACGGGCAGCAGGCGCCCCAGGGACAGTCGTACGGCTATCCCCCGCCGCCGCAGCAGCCGTACGGCGGCCCGGGCGGCGGCGGTGGCGGCTGGCCGCAGGCCAACAGGGGCGGTGGCCAAGGCGGTTACGGCCCCGGCGGCCATGGCGGTCGCGGCGGCCACGGGGGTCAGGGGGGTCACGGGGGCCACGGCGAGCCGGAGTACTTCGGCGACGGTGACTACCCGCACGGCCCCGGCGGCGGCGCCCCCGACCCGTACGCGGCGAACAACCCGGGCCACACCCAGGCCTTCTCCGTCGGCGAGGACCCCTACACCCAGGGCGGGACCTACCAGGCGGGCTCGGCCCCGGCCGGCCCGATCGGCCCCCGTCTGCACTGGAAGGCCCTGCTGCGCGGCATCGTCCTCTCCCCCTCGCAGACGTTCCTCCAGATGCGGGACTACACGATGTGGGGCCCGGCCCTCATCGTGACGCTCCTCTACGGCCTGCTCGCCGTCTTCGGCTTCGACACGGCCCGCGAGGACGCGATCAACGCGACCCTGTCCAACGCGGTCCCGATCGTCCTGACGACGGCGGTCGCGATGGCGGTCTCCGCCTTCGTCCTGGGTGTGGTCACCCACACCATGGCCCGCCAGCTGGGCGGCGACGGCGCCTGGCAGCCCACCGTCGGCCTCTCGATGCTGATCATGTCCCTCACGGACGCGCCCCGCCTGGTCTTCGCCATGTTCGCGGGCGGCGACGCGACCCTGGTCCAGGCCCTCGGCTGGGCGACCTGGGTGGCGGGCGGCGCCCTGCTCACCCTGATGGTGTCCAAGTCCCACGACCTCCCGTGGCCCAAGGCCCTGGGCGCGAGCGCGATCCAGCTGATCGCATTGCTGTCGATCGTGAAGCTGGGCACGTTCTAGAAGCTGGGCACGTTCGGGAAACCGGGCACGTTCGGGAGGACGGCCGTCCACGGAAGAAGGGGCCCCTGGAATTCGCCGTGACGGCGGGGCCCTTTCTCATCCCCTGCGCCGGACGCTGCGGCGCAGGCCCGGGTCGCGGGTCGAGGCCCCGCAGGGCGGACTCGACGTCCTTCCGCGGGCGACGTATGACGCTCACACGAGGCAGCGGCCGAGCAGCCACCGTGCCCGGTGCGCGGACAGGGTCAGCTCGTCCTCGTCCCCGGCGTCGATCACCAGCACCACCTCATCGCTCGGCCACCGGGAGGCCAGGTCCCGCAGGGTGACAGGCCGGTAGCAGGGCACCTGAGGAAAGGCCCTGAGCAGCCGCTCCTCCGAGGTGAAGACCATGACCGCGGGGACGTCACAGGCGCTTTCGATCACCGGGAGCACGAGCCGCACGAGTTCACTGCGGTCACCCGTGTACCGGATCCCGCCGATGGCAGGAATCAGCACGTCACAGCCGGCCAGCGCTTCCAGCGCCCGTAGGTCCACCGCGGTGGACAGGTCTTGCAGAGCCTTCCGGGCCACAGATTCGAAGACCTCTGCCGGGATCTCAGTCATAGCGCGCACCCTCTTGCACAGAGCCGCCCCGGGACGACGGATCGTCGTCAGGGACCGGGTACCCGCGATCGGCCCGGGCATGCGGTGAGTCCGCGCAAGGACACTGGTTGTCGGGACGTCAGGTTGTCCGCCAGGTGAACCGGCGGGTGCCGGCGACCGCCTGTGGGGAGGTCATCAGCCGGTCGCTGATGGGGTCCTGGGGTCCTGGGGTCCTGAAGTCCTCGAGTCCTCGAGTCCTCGAGTCCTGGAGGGTGAAGGCGGTCGATTCGTCGTGACCCCGTGTCGTGTGGACGATCTGTTTGACGGTGGCGACCGCGTCGCGCGTGCGGCGGCTGATCCTCTCGGCGAGGTCGAGCGCCGCGGTCACCGCTCGACCGTCCGGTACCGCGTGTGGGCGGCGGAGGCGCTCGGCGAAGTCAAGCGCTGCGGTCACCGCTCGGCCGTCCGGTACGAGGCGGTTGACCAGCCCGTGGTGTTCGGCGCAGGCCGCCGGAAGCCGGTCCCCGGTGAGCAGCGCTTCCCTGGCCGGGTGGGTGGGGCAGCCGGGTGGTGTGGCAGCCGGGTGGGCAGCTCGACCGGTTCCGCGGCGGCCCGGAAAGTGGCGTCACGCACGGGGCGTCACGCACGAGGCGTCACTCACGAGGGCGTCGAGGCGCAGCAGTTCCTCCACCGCCGGCGCGATCAGGTCGGGCCCGGCGTCCAGCCGCTCGGCCCGGTCGGGGTGCTGGAGCAGCGCGAGGGTCCGTTGCCGATCAGGTTCAGGGTGGCCCCGCGACGTAGCGGGCCACCCGCTCGGACCGCTTGCCCAGCCTGCCGTCGGCGATCAGCGCGTCGACGTCCTCGTAGCGGGCGATCTGCCCCACGGTCGTCCCGTTGGCTTTGCCCTCCGTCGGGACCGGCGCGTGCCGCCGGAGCCACGCGACGTAGGGACAGGGGTCGGCGAGCCGGCGCTCGACCGGGGGTTCCGGCACACGGGCAACCGAATCCGGAGCATTCGTGGCACGGCCGTCTCAACGACCACTCCCGGGCAGGGCGACGCCCCACTACTCCATCGCGGTTGACCTGCTCCTACCGCTGAACGCAGTCAGCTCAGACGGCTTCCTTGTTCGGCCTGGCCGCTTCACCGGACTTGTGTACCGGCGGCAGCACACTCCACGGGAAGTTGATCCACTCGTCGGTGCGCTTCCACACGTACTCGCACTTCACCAACGAGTGGGACTTCTCGTAGATCACGGCGGACCGCACCTCGGCGACGTGCTCGACGCAGAAGTCGTGGACGAGCTTGAGCGTCTTGCCGGTGTCGGCGACGTCGTCGGCGATCAGCACCTTCTTGTCGGTGAAGTCGATCGCGTTGGGCACGGGCGCGAGCATGACGGGCATCTCGAGTGTGGTTCCCACACCCGTGTAGAACTCGACGTTCACCAGATGCAGATTCTTGCAGTCGAGGGCATAAGCGAGCCCACCGGCGACGAAGACGCCGCCCCGGGCGATGCTGAGCACGATGTCCGGCGCGTACCCGTCGTCGGCGACGGCCTGCGCGAGTTCACGGACGGCGACGCCGAACCGCTCGTAGGTCAGATCCTCGCGTGCTTGGCTGTCGCTCATACCTGGGTCCGGTGGAAGTTCTGGAAGGACCGGGAGGCGGTGGGCCCGCGCTGTCCCTGGTAGCGGGATCCGTAGCGCTGGCTGCCGTACGGGAACTCGGCCGGCGACGTCAGCCGGAACATGCACAGCTGACCGATCTTCATGCCGGGCCAGAGCTTGATCGGGAGCGTCGCGAGGTTGGACAGCTCCAGAGTGACGTGCCCGCTGAACCCGGGGTCGATGAACCCGGCGGTGGAGTGCGTGACGAGCCCGAGCCGCCCCAGGGAGGACTTCCCCTCCAGCCGCGAGGCGAGATCATCAGGCAGAGTGATGACCTCGTACGTCGAGGCGAGAACGAACTCCCCGGGATGCAGGATGAAAGGCTCGTCGCCCTCGGGCTCCACGAGCCGCGTCAGGTCCGCCTGCTCGATCGAGGGGTCGATGTGCGGGTACCGGTGGTTCTCGAACACCCGGAAGTACCGGTCGAGCCGTACGTCGATGCTGGACGGCTGCACCATGGTCTGGTCGTAGGGATCGATCCGTACCCGCCCGGCGTCGATCTCGGCCCGGATGTCCTTGTCTGAGAGAAGCACGCCCCGAGGATACGCAAGGCGCGCGGGACGACGACAATCGCGCCGCCCGCGCGCCAGGCTGTCACTGCTGGTACTGCGTGTGCCTGCGCTCCGCTACTGCTTCTCCAACTGCACCGGCACCACACTGCGGAGCCGGGCACAGCGGGGACATCGGACGAGCCGGCCGGGGCCGAGGCGCTCGGCCTGCTGCATCGGGAACGAAGCGGTGCTGAACACGTGCCCATCGGCACAACGGACGACGGTGCGCTCCATCAAGTCCTAGAGTCCCTTCCCCAAGAGCCGCGTCTGGCTGCTGCCTGCCTGACGACGAGAGGCCACATTACGGGATCAAAGGGACGGCCCTCCAGGCGGCACTCCGACCCGGCGCGGACCCTCTCCCACGCCTCCACCGTACGCCCCAACTCCGTTGCCCCGCACCAGGATCCCACCCCTGAAACGCACTCAGACCCCGCGGCTTCAGCGCCGGAGGGCAGTGATGAGGTACAGTGACCAGGCAATCGGACACCGACTCCGGATCATGCCGAATCGGGTGTCTTACGCGGGTGTAGTTTAATGGTAGAACATCAGCTTCCCAAGCTGAGAGCGCGAGTTCGATTCTCGTCACCCGCTCCACGACTAAGGCCCAGGTCAGAGACCCGGGCCTTTTTGCTGTCCGCTGTGATCAGCTCTCGCGTGCCAGATTCGTGCCAGAAGGCTTGGCGGGCTCCTTCTCCGTGCGGGCAGCGTCCCGAGCCTTCCGGACTGTCGCGTCCAGCCCGGCGGCGACCTCCTCTTGCCGCTCGTCGTCGGAGTGCTGATAGATCAGCGCTGCCTTCTCCGAGGACTGGCCGGCGCGGACCATCGTGTCCTTGAGGGTGGCGCCGGAGCGGGTGGAGAGCGTGTGGCCCGTGTGCCGGAGATCGTAGAACCGGAAGCCCTCCGGAACGCCGACGATCTCACGCGCCTTCCGCCACTTCCGCCCGAAGGTGCTACGCCGGAAGGGAGCGCCCTTCTCTCCGACGAACAGCAACCCGTCGGGGCCCGACTCGGCGTAGCTCTCAAGGTGCCAGCGGAGCTCGCGACGGAGGAACGCGGGAAGAATCACAGTGCGAGTACCTGCCTCGGACTTGGTGTCGCCCTGGACGCGTCGCCCGTTCATCCGCTCCGGCTCGGCGAGGCGGACACGGATACGAAGGGTGTCGAGGTCGACGTCCCGACGACGGAGGCCGGCCAGCTCTTCCGGCCGCATCGGACCGTAGGCACCCAGGTAGACCATGAGCCGCCACCGCATCCCCACGGCGTTGGCGAGCGCATCGACCTGCGCGACGGTGGCGATACGCCGCTCAGCAGCCCTCTCCTTACCAGCGCCCTTGATCCGGCACGGGTTGCGCTGGATCAGCTCGTCATCCACGGCGGTTTCCATGATGGCCTTCAGCAGCCGGTACGCCTTGGCCGTGATTGTCTTGGCGCCCGTGATCCGTAGCCGCTCGGCCCGCCACTCGCGGACGCGCGGTGCGGTGATCTCGTCCAAGTCCAACTCGGCAAGGGCGAACAGGTGCTTGTCGAGGAGGTAGCGATAGAGGTCCTGAGACAGTGGGGCCAACTCCCGTTCCTCCACCCACTTATCGGCGTACGTGCGGAAGCTGACGGCACCAGCCTCCGGGTCACGCCACTCGCCACGGCGGATCTCCGTCTGCTTCTCGGCGAGCCAGTCGTCCGCGTCCGCCGTGGTCTCGAACGTGACGGGGGCCGGACGCATCACGCCATCAGGCCCCGGATAGCGCGCCTGGTACCGGCCGGACGGAAGCCGTCTGATCGCCCCGAAGCGGCGCCGCCTGCCTTTGCTGTTGGCCATCAGGCAGCCCTCCTGTAGGGCACCCGGGGCCGGGCCCGCCTGATCGGCTCGACAGTGCGGGAGGAGATGAACTCCGCGACCGCGCTCTCGGGGATACGGACGTGGCGCCCCACCTTCACGTACCGGATGCGCCGCTCCTCGATCAGCCGCCGAGGGAAGCGGGCGCTCGTGCCGAGCAGCTCGGCGACCTGGTCGACGGACAGGTAGCGGTCGGTCATGCGGTGGGCTCTCCTTCCGTTCCGGGAGCGGGTTCGAGGGATGCGGCAAGCCAGGACTCGGTGTCCGAGAGGCCAGTCCCGGCGAAGACCCAGTGCGCCAGGACGTACGCCGTGCTGGTCTCGCCCTTGGGTGTTCCGGCAGCGGCTTGCGCACGGCGCCATTCGGCCCGGGCGTCGCGGAGGGCGCCGAGGGTGGTGGAGTAGCGGCGGGACTTGGTGGAGAAGTGGCCGCGGAAGCCGAGCATGTGAGCCCAGGCGCGTAGGCGGAGGTGTTCCAGGTCCTTGCGTGCGCCGAGGGTCCAGGCGGCGCGGATCAGGCGGCGAGCGTGGTCGCTGATGTCGAGTTGGGCGAGTTCGGCGGCGAATTTCAGCGGGCGGTCGAGGGCCCCGCCGGTCGCGGCTTCTGTGCCCTTGGTGGCGTACTTCGCGATGTAGGCGGCGACGGCGCGCTCGGTCAGCTCCTGGCCGTCGTTGAAGTCTGCGGATCGGATCGTGCGGACGTCGAGTTGGCGGCCGAAGGTGAAGGTGTGGGGCCGTCCGTCGATGACCGGACCGTCGATGCGGACCTTGGCAGCGGCAGCGCGAATGGCGTCCGTCAGCAGGTCCGCAGTGGCCCAGGCCGGAGGCGCGGTGTCTCCGCCGCCGGAGCCGTCGAGACGGATGACCGCGTGAAAGTGGACGGCTCCGCGCTTCTGATACTCAGCGACCTTGGCGAAGGACACACGGGCGTGCTGGCGGAAGCGACGCTGTGAGAGGCCCGCGCGCTTGGCTACCTCCCGGCGGAGGTACGTCGAGAAGCGACGCCAGAGAACACCGGCATGAGCATTCCAGAGGACGGCTGCCTCGTAGTCGTAGGTGTCGGGGTCCAGTGGAGTGCCAAGGGAGTCGTCGTCCTGGTCGTGGTGGGTGCCGCAGCGGCAAGGGCGGCCATCGGTACGGCGGTTGTGGACCGGGCCGAAGCCGGGGGCGGTGAGGGTGGCGAAGACGCGGGGGTGTGCGGCGACGTGTTCAGGGTTGCCCTTGCCACCTCGGAGTCCTGCGGTGATCAGGTGGAAGGTGTCCCGGCGGTAGACCTCCGCACAGGCCGGGCAGCGGGTCACACGCCGGTTGTTGCAGCGGACGAGGAGTTGGCCGGCGGGGAGCGTGGACGAGTCGAGTTGCTGGAGCACTCGGCCGATCTCGCCCGTCCCGGTGTCGACGTCGTACTCGGTGCGGTGCCCGTCGAGGCGGATCGGTTGCGTACAGCCGCCGAGCCCGGAGAGCTGCCGGAGGATGCCCGGCAGCGTGCCGTGCTGGGCCAGCTTGGCGAGTTCCGGGAGCGGGGGCGGGGTGGGGCGGGTGAAGATGACTGTCTCCTTCTGACTGGATCGGTCAGGAGCGATGGGCCCCGGGGCGGCCGGATGCTTGGCGGTGTCGTGGCCGCCCCAGGGGTCATGCGGGGATCAGCGCCGCTCGCGCAGCAGGGAGCGCAGGACCACGGCGGCGATGGCCACCGAGACGGCCGAGACCGCGACGGCGGCCAGGAGCGCCGTGAGGACCACGCCACCCGTGAGCACGGCGACGACGGCACCGGTGCTGACGGAGACGGCCGGGAGCGCAGGTCGCCGGGTAGGGACCACCGGGTCGGTCGGAGCGTGGGTGTGCGCGGGCGGCGGGGTGGGGTTGTCGGGGTACTTGGGCAGGAACACGGCCGGAGACTCCTTATCTACTCGTCTAGTCATGTGAGCCGTTTATGACGTCCACGCCGGAGCGCGTGCCGGATTCGATGGCGGGGGCGAGGAAGGTGTGCGAGAGCCAGAAGCCGAAGAGGGCGACCAGGACGACGACCCAGGCACGGACACCCAGGAACTTGACTGCGCCCCAGGCAAAGAAGCCCAGCACGACGACCAGCGGCAGACTTACGGTCATGGTTTTCGAGGTCCTCTCAGCGAACCGGGCAGCGGTGGGTGCGGGCTGCGAGTTCGGCGGCGGCCCGGCTGTCGTAGTCGGCGGAGAAGCCGCAGCGGGGGGCCGTGCACACAGCCGTGTGCTTCTCTCGGCCGCGACCGTCGTACGACGTGGCGACCTGCACGGGACCGATGCGGCTGACGTTGCGGAAACGGCGGTTGGCGAACACCAGGTCTCCTCTCAAAGGTGGACGGCGATGGCTTCGGCCATGGCCGGTGGAACGCCGAGACGGGTACGGAGCGTCGGGAGGTCGATCGGAGCGCCAGTGCGAGCGTGATGTTCGGCGGCGACCTTGCGAGCGTGGTCGACCAGAGCGGACGGGACCGGGACGGATGGGCGTTCCGACATCGGTTCGATGGCAGGTTGGGACGGTGGTTCGAGCGCGGTTTCGGGCTCGTCCTCCTGGTCCTCGATCACTTCGCTGGCGTCGTTCACCGGCGCCGAGTGAGCGAGGAGAGTTCCGCCGAGAAAGGCGACCGCAGGCCAGCCCGCGACGAGGATGCGCAGCCAGGCCGGGACGTTGCCGAGGTCGAGAAGGCCGGCGGTAGCGACGTTGGCACCGAGCGACGCGGCGAGCGCGATGACGAACCAGCACCAGGCCCCCGCCTTAGCAGTGCCGGAGCGCAGCCGACGCCAGGAGGCGACGAGCAGCAGGTCAACGCTGACCGGGTAAGCCCACGCCTTCCAACCGTCCTGCCCGGCCGCCATGGCGACGTCGTGAATGTGAGCGAAGGACAAGGCCGCGGCGATGAGGGCCTGGACCAACACCGCGTCGACACGGGCCAGGTAGGCACGCATGCTGCGGCTCCTTTCGGTTTCAGACATGGGAGGGGTAGGGACGTGGCGCGAGGCGATCACGCCGTGTGGAGGGTGGAAGGTCAGTCGGTCACGGGACGCGGCCGGACAAACGGCGGGACCGGAGCCTCGACCGGACGTACGGGCACGTCGGGTCGGAAGGGCCTGAGTGCGGGCAGGTCAGGCACCAAGTGCGCCGACTCCCGGCAGGTCTCGGCAGCGTCGCCGAGGGAGAGGTACGGGGTACGGATGCGGGACCATCCGCCGGAGGTGTCGCCCGCGACGGCGAGGCCGGGCAACTCGGGGGCGATGGCGCAGGCGGCCAGTACGGCTTCCGGGGCGATGTCGCCGAGGGCCATCTTGGCGGAGGCTTCGTCGTTGACGCGGTGGCACACGCGACCCGTCAACTGCGCGCGAAGCATGGTCGCGCCCTTCCCGAGTTCGGCGCCGAAGCGCTGCCCGCAGACCTCCAGGTAGATGCCAGCGGCGCGGCCGAGCTGGGCGAGCCGGATGAGCTGGGTGACCATCTCGTCACGGCGTTCCTCGTCCTTGCGGGTGGCGGTGAGGAAGAGCTCTGCCACTTCATCGACGAACAGCACAACGGGCACGGGCCGTTGGTTCTCGGGCAGGCCCCAGATGTCGGACGTGATCTCCTCGTCCGGGGTGTCGGGTGTGATGCCCTGCCGGGCCTTGATGAGGTCGTATCGGTCCTCCATTTCCTTGACCAGAGCGGGCAGCAGCTCGGCCGCCTGCTCCGGGTTGGTGGCCAGCGCCGAGAGCCGGGGCGCGAACGGAGCCAGCTCGACGCCGCGCTTGCAGTCGATACCGACCAGGGCGACCGGCTGAGGGGCAAGTCCGGTGATCAGGTGGCGCAAGTACATTGACTTGCCCGACAGCGTGGCGCCGAGGGTGAGTTGATGCGGGATGGTTCGGTAGTCACGCACGAAGGGCGTGGCGTCCTCCCGCAAGGCGACCGGCACCTTGAGGAAGCCGCCCCCGACCTTGCGCGGCATGTGCACCCGCCGCAGCACGTTGAAGCCGACCAGCCGCAGTTCAACCACCCCCGGCTTGACGGTCGTCACGTACACGGCGTGAACGCCCCAGGCGTGTCGCAGTCGTTCGGCCGAGGCGGCGACGTCGGCGGGTTCCTGTCCGGGTGCCAGCCGGAGGCGAAGCCTCAGCCCTGTCGACGTAGGGCGGATGATGCCCCGGCGGGGCGGGACCGGTCGCACCTCACGGCGGGTGGTGGCCTTGACGGCCAGGACCCGCAGCCGGGAGGGCGGAACGGTCAGGCCGCAGGCTTCCATGACGGAGCCGTACGAGCTGAGAAGCCGGACCGTGGATATGGGCAGTCCGACCGTGGACCAGTACGCCGCCGGGTGCTTGGCCCTGGCGTAGGCGGCCCCGCCGCCGAACGCGGCGACAGGACCACCCACTTCGAGGAACGTCGTCAGATCGGTCATCAGGCGGTGGCCCCCATCGCGGCCGGGAACGCGGCCGGGGTGACGGCGGCGGCCCGGAACGCGATGCCGTGCCGCTGCTGTCCGTTGAACACGCTCTCCCACGGTCGGGCGATCAGCCCCGGCAGCGAGACCGGAGCTCCGAGCGTCAGTCCTTCGGAGACGCCTCCCTCGGGAACGGTGACCTTGACCAGCGAGGACTCCCCGTCCTCGATGTACACGACCCCGATGGTCATCAGCGCCTCACCGCTGACGGCGTCCTTGGCGATCTCGCCCGTCTGACGGTCACGGACCTTGGGCTCAGGAGCCTCGGTGAGAAGGATCGTCGCGGCGGAGGTCTCAACACGGATGGTGCGCAAGGCACTTTCCCCTATCTACTCGTCTATACAAGAGTCGTCCCGCGAACCCGATCTCCGGGATCACGCGGACCACCTTGCCACACAACTTGCCCACTCGTCTATACGAGTATGCGTGTTGGGGTGTACGAGTTCGGAGAAGCGTCCCCGCGCACCACCGCCCATCACCCGCTCACGTAGCCGGGAGCTGGTACGACAGGACGTACGCGTCCGACGCCATGACCGTGTCGCAGACCTCGACGGCCCGCCCCTCGGTGTCGAATGCCGTGCGGATCAGATGGATCACGGGCACGCCGGCGGCCAGGCGCAACGTCCTCACCTCGTCGGGCGAAGGCATCCGGGCACGAACCTCTTCCTCGAAGTGATCGAGGCGATGACCCAGCTCTTCGAGCCGGGCGTAGATGCCGCCGGGGCCAGGGTTGGGCTCAGCAATAGGCGTACCGCGGGCGATGTCGAGCGGGAGATAGGAGGTGGCGAACTCAACCGGCTTCCCGTCGAGGAGGTACCGCCGATGCCGGGCAAGTACACGCCGCACAGAGCCGAGCCGGGTGGAGATGCCCTGGCTGGCCTTCTCTTCCTTGACCTCAAGGCTGTCGACCTGGGGGTGACCGCCGGCCGCGTCGGCCTCGACGATGAACGCGGACTTCCCTTGCTCACGGTGACGCCGGGCGAACCGGTCGGAGGCGAGCCGCCGTACGGGAGGCCGAGGCCGGACGAAGACGCCCTTGCCGTGTTCGGCATGTACGAGCCCTTCCCCTTGGAGAACGGAGAAGGAGTTCCGGACGGTCATCCGGGACACTCCGAAGTGCTCGACAAGCTCAGCTTCGGAGGGCAGCCTCTCGCCCTCTCTGAACCGCCCACGGTCGATGGCCTCACGCAGCTGGTCGGCGATCTGCCGGAAGACCGCACGGTCGCTCGTGGGGTCGAGATCACCGAGCAGGCCCGAAGGAAGAGCAGGGCTCACGTGTACTCCTTTAGGTATCTAGACGAGTGGGCGAGTGTTGTTGCTACGGTGGAGAGCCTAGCCAGCCGAGAGGGCCGAGGAACGTGAGCACTGAACGCCCGCACTCCGTGAGCGTCGCCGGGGTCGTCATAGACGCCCACGGCCGGGCCCTCCTCATCCAGCGCCGCGACAACGGCAAGTGGGAACCGCCGGGCGGTGTCCTCGAACGCGAGGAGACCATCCCCGAGGCCCTGCAACGCGAAGTCCTCGAAGAGACCGGCATCAAGATCGCCATTCCGGCGACCTTGACCGGCGTCTACAAGAACATGACGGGCCTGATCGTCTCGCTGGTCTTCCGCTGTGAAGCGGCCGACGGCACGCCCACGACTGGCGACGAAACCCGCGCACTGCGCTGGGCCACCCGCGAAGAAGTGTCCGAACTCGCCGACGAGGCGTACGCGATCCGCGTCCTGGACGCGATGGACGCGGCGTCTCCGCCTGCCATCCGCGCCCACGACGGCGTGAAACTCGTCTAGCCCGAACCCGCTGCACATGGCGGCCTACCAGCACGAAGGAACTTGTATGCACGAGTATACGAGTAGTACACGGGTCTGGGGGCTCACTTGCCCAGGATTTCCGGAAGAGGTGAGCCGGGCCCGCCGATGGACCCGCGACATCCTGCGCGGCTCACCGTTAGCCGAGGACGCCGAACTGATCGTGAGCGAGCTGAGCGCGAACGCGATCCTCCACACGGCCAGCGGCCGGGAGTCCGGCAGCTTCCACCTGGCGCTCGCGGTATCCCCGCAGGTGATCGCCCTGTCGGTCACGGACGACGGAGGCACCGGCATGGCCCCGAAGGCCGAGCACCAGGACCAGGAGGCCGAGCACGGTCGAGGTCTCGGCATGGTCAGCGTGGTCGCGCACCGGGTCGTGGTCCACGAGACCGACGGCGGCCACACAGTCACCGCCGAACTCTTCGCCTACCCGCGCCGAGGAGGCCACCCGTGCTGATGGACAAGCCACGGTGGGGCTACTGGTGCGAGTGCTGGACGGAAGACCTGGACCAGCAACGGCGGCCGGCGCTTCTGGCATCAATCGATGCGTACTCGGCGGCACAGGCCGACAGGTGGGTTGCGATCGCTCTGCGTGCGATCACTCCGGCGCTGGATTCCGAAGCGTCCGACGAGGCGTGGGACTGGCTGTACGAGGGGCGCATTGAGACGCGGCGAGCCCTCCTGCGGTCGGAACCCTGTGCTGTGTCGATCACCCAGGACCGCATCCGCGTCACGTGGACGATCCGACCGGTGCTCTTCGTACCGCTCGCACACCGTGTCAGTACCGAACTCCCGGCCTGCGCCTACACCTTCTGCAGTGTCACCACAGCGGCCAACTGATCAACAACGGCACATGCAGCACCTCGCGGCCGATTCCAGGGTTTCTCCCCCCTGCATGATGCAGAGACGGTGTGATGAGCCATGAGCAAAATTCAGGTGCGCCGGTTCGCACTTTTGGCGGGCGGCACCTTGGTCGTGATCACTGTGGTCGTAGGTACCGTGCTGCTGCTCTGGCGCGGCCCTTGGCTGGTCGACGGAGAGTACCTGAGCCGGAAGGACCTTCGGTCCGGCTCAGCCGCCCTAGTTACCGGCTTCCGCACATCCGTGGTGCAGTTGGCGGCAGTACTCGGTGCGAGTGTTGCCCTGATCTATACCGCGTTCACTTATCGGCTGACTCGGCGCGGCCAGGTCACGGACCGGTTCACCAAAGCGCTTGAGCGCCTCGGTTCAGACGAGCCGTATGTGCGCATTGGAGGAGTGCTAGCCCTGGAGCAGATCATCCAGGATGCGCATGACCAAGCTAGCCACGCTACTCAAGTACTAGCCTCGTTCCTTCGTAAGCGGGCACCACACCGAACAGATCAAGTTCGGGATATCTCCAATGCGCGCTGGGCTCCGAATCGACTCCAAGGGCAAGTTTCATCGCCTCGCAGAGACGATCCGTTTAGCAGGAAGAAACAAATCACCGCCTCACGTCGGGCGGCCCGGAATGGCACGAGTATCGCGGGTACAGCTCCAGCATCACCGCCTACATATCCCGAAGATGACGTACAGCAGGCGCTAAGAGCACTGACCGGAGCCGCATGCCGCCGTCACACGGATTCCTCAGTTCCGATCAATCTCTCGCTTCTCCATCTCACACACGCTGAACTCGGCAACGCCGACCTCACGTCCATCCATTTCTGGGGCACTAATCTTACAAACGCTAACTTGGAGAACGCAAAGTGCCCTGGAGTCAAGTTGGGAGCGGCAGACCTGAAGAACGCTAACCTTAGAAAGACCGATCTGCGGAAGGCAATTCTCAGAAGTGCCGATCTCACCAACGCCGACTTGAGTCACGCACAGGCAGAAGAATGCGACTTCTTCAATTCTGTCCTTCGTGACGCAAGGCTCTGCCACTCTCTACTCAGAGGCGCCAAGCTTGGAGCCGACCTTCCTGGCGCCGACCTCACAGGTTCTGACCTCACACGAGCTAGCCTAAGTCTGGCTGACCTTACTAACGCAAACCTTATCGGCGTGAAACTCCAGGAGGCCGATCTCCAAGGCGCTGTCCTTAAAGGGGCCTACCTCAACGAAGCAGATCTATCGACAGCTCGCGTCACTGCCGACCAAATCATTTCAGCTCGCCCTACTAACTCCACGAAGCTTCCCTCCGCGATTGCACAAAACCCTGCGGTCATCTCACGCATCGCTGAGGTGGAGGAAGAAATGGAAAGCATCTTTGGCAGCGGCGATGTGGCTTCCTCTTCGCGACTTACCTCTATTCTTCACGAGGCTCGTCGGTACTTTTGATCGGTGCACCCCACTCGCTTCTCTCAGGTGGACGGCGAGGCCGGCCCGCCGGCCTGCAGCCGAGCCGCCTTGCGGGGAACAGATCAGACGCAGGCAGCGTCAAGGGTTGGCTGAAGCCGCGGAGCCGGCATCCAACGAGGGAGGACACAGCCGCCCGCGACGACTGAGTTACAACTTTCTCTACTGGTTCAAGGCGGCTCGCTCCGCTCCCCGCGCGCGGCCCGGCCTCCGGCCGGGCCTGCGCTCCTGTCTCCGCCCCGCTCCAGCCCGGCCGGCGCCCATGCCGCGCTCAAGCATGCAGCCGCCTGATGCCAGAGAAGGGGTGCGTCGTGGTTGGGGCGGTCGGCTCCACGGCTTTACGGAGCCACTTTGGCGCGAGCCTCGAAGATCATGGCCCCAACGTCGTGCTTTACCGGGCAGGTCCACAGACTGCCCGACGCGCCGGAAGCTTACGGGGCCATGATCACTCGCGCCAAAGCAGCGCCACCCCAAAGCCGCTCCGCCGACCTCAGATGCGCATGCGACCTTGATGAAAATCCGCAAAGCCTGCTTGGCAGCAGAAATAATCCGGCACAATCCCTGCTATGGCTGATTCGTCACTTCTCTTGTCATTGGTAGGAATAGCGGGCACGCTAGCTGGCGGCGGACTCACCAGTTTTACGAGTGCGCGACTGGAGCGGCGAAAAGAGGCCTCTGCCGACCGGCAGCAGCAACGTCAGGACGAGGCAACAGAGCGGGCACAGGAACGCGAACTGAAGGTCGAGCACTACAGGTGGAGAAGGGATCGCCGACAGGCTGCATACGTGGACTTCTTCGCGAAGGCTCAGGATCTGCTATTCACCTTCGCCAAAGTTAATTCGGAAGTCGGCTCAGAGAATGGGAACTCGGAACGGAGGCATGAGCTCTTGAATGAGGCTCACGAGGCTGTCTCGGCCCTGCACCTCAGAACTGCGGTCGTAATGGTGGAGGGTCCCATGGAAGTTTCTCACCAGGCAGCTCTTATTCACACCAGGCTGACTCTACTCGTTAGCTCGGCGAGTTCCGCTCTAAAGTCGACCGATCCAGCAGAAGCCGCTCGCCATACTCGCGAACTAAACGAAAGCATCGAGTCCCTTTCGCAGGCGCAAGGCGCGTTCCTTACGGCGGCTCAATCCGCTTTGGATGAGGTCGTGAGATCTGCCTGATTTTAGCTATTCTCCTGCTTGCCAGATCAAGCAGCTCCAAGCCCGTTGGCTTCCAATTGCTTACACGCCACATCAATGTGATGCTTGGTGAAGATCTCCGCCTTACGACGGCTCCATGCTTGGACAGCCTCTACAGCGCTTGTGAACTCTGCGGACTCCTCAAGGTGTTGCGAAGCCCAATGAGTAGTACACAGCAACTCTAGCCCATAGGGCGAAGCGAACCCGTCAATCAGCTTCAAAACCTTGGAAACCGCATCGTTCAGGCTTCCGTCGTCATTAGCGTTTATCCACCATTCCGCAGCATCTACAGCGCCGGGAATTAGCTTGATGGGGTGAAAGTCGAGCACTCTTTGACTGCGGTCTCCGTAACCCCGAATCAAATGCCCTTCCATTCGCTGGAGCTGGAAGTTCAGGTTCTCTGCGTACGGGCCATAACTTCCCTTAGCATAGGAAAGCCGCATAGGCTGCCCCACGGCCTGGAGGAGGTACATCAACTTTTGAATCTCAAGAAGCGAGGCACCCTCTGACGCTTCAAATCGCTCTGACTTGGCCTGTTCAACATAGCCATGAATCAATGCCACCAAAGCTGACCGACCTTTAGTCATATTGGGGGCTTGAGTCGCAACAGGCATTGACTCTGGCTGCGGCGCGCCAGTCGGCGGGAAAAGCGTGACCCTCAAATCAGGAATTCGATCAAACGCTTCATAAATCAAGGGCCTTACCTCTGACCACTCCAACCCTCCGTTCCCACAACCAAGCGCAGGAATTGCAATGGAGCCGATATGCAACTTCTGGACAACGTCGACAAGCGCCTCCAGCCCGCTCTTAATATCCGGGAGCTTCGACTTAGCGCGCCAATGTTGCTTAGTCGGGAAGTTGATGATGTAGCGACGAGGCCCCAGCGTGTGAGCGTCGAATACGAACATCTCACCAATTCGTACGTCACCGGCATCACAAGCAGCCTTATACGCCTTGTAGTTCTCAGGGAATGCCTGCTTGAATTGCAGCGCAATCCCCTTACCCATGACGCCAACCGTGTTCACTGTGTTTACGATGGCTTCCGTGTTGGCGTCCAGAAGGTTGCCTTCAGATTCCCTGATCACCGCCCTCACCCTCTCCGCTCCTAGTAGTACCAATTATTGTAGACCATCACGGGAATCGAAACGCCGAATCTCCGTGAAATTTCCCGCACCTCATTAGCGCGAGCTTCATTCCGTACAACGATATTTTGGATAGCATCAAGCGGAACTGCCTTGTGGACTAGAAACTCTGCCTGTCGGCGGTTCGCCCTGGTCGGATCCTCCGGAGTATCGAACCAGTATCTCTCCTTCATCAGAGCCCAGTCGATAGCGCTCTCCAATGAAGTCGGCTCATCCTTGTGAAACTTTACGAAGGCAGCTCCGGCGTTACCTTCCGTGAACACCGCCGGGTTGCCCGTGGCTCTTACTACCGCGAGCGTCGTCACCAAGTACACGACAGGGTCCTGCCCGTCGCGGTAGCTCGGCACGTTGCCCTTGTGGATCGAGAAGAGCATCGGCGAGCGGGGGCCAAAGTAGAACGGTACGTAGTCACAGGGGGTTCCACCGGGATCGCAGTCGACCGGCGTCCTCCGTCGACGATCTTTGATGCTTGGCATCCCGATGTCCGTGTAGTTAACCGCCTGGCGGACCACTTCGGACTCGCATAGCAAGGCACCAGCAGCAAATATGTCCGGGAGGCTGCGTACGTGCGTCATATGGAAGATCGGTCGGTTAGGTGGAGATGCGGTCACGCTGGACGCTCCCTTCGACGCACAGCCCCAGACTGGGTGATCTGTAAGTCTAGTCGGGGGGGTGTGACACCCAGCTGGTTCCCGGGAGCTCGCACGGAAGGTCTTGGGACTGCGTGCCAGTCCCGTGCCAGATCGTGCGGGGAACCACGGGGAACACCGGGGAACCAGCCGACCGCCCACCCAGGCGCCAACACCGCTCCACCGCGGGTCAGCCCCGTAGCGGGCTCCAGATACCCTTAGCTTCCCAAGCTGAGAGCGCGAGTTCGATTCTCGTCACCCGCTCCATGATGAAACCCCAGGTCAGTAGTCTGGGGTTTGTTTGTTGTCTAGACCATTTTGGGGGCTCCGCGCCCTCTGCGTGCCCTAAGTCGAGGTGAAGCGGCCACTTCAGGGGTGTTCACGGGCCTCTTTGGGCAACCGACCCCTCAAGCGTCTCAAATGGCGAGACGCATTTCGTGTGACCTGCGCCACTGCTGCATGCCGTGGCGGCGAAGTCGCTTACGCAAAGCATCAGTTCACGGATGAGGCGTGCGCGGGCCTTCGCGGAGGGCTCCCACCAGCACCGCCTCGTCGCCAGGCGGCGGCGCAGGGAGGCGCACAGCCGTCGCGGGTGTCACGTGCTGGGGCTCACGCCGGGGTCGACGAGCAAGCGCAGCCGGTTTGCGAGCGCCATGGCTGCAACCTTCCAACGGCGCTTGGCTTGGAGGATCCAACTCGTGCTCGCGCCATGCGGCGCGTGGGCGAGGACGTCCGCCCGCGGCATGAGGAATGCGGCTGCGAACCGGTGCGCTTCCGCCTCGGCCTGTGGGCCGTGTGGCATCTGTTCCTCGCCGTGCAGGACGAGGTGTCCGAGTTCGTGGGCGGCGTCGAAGCGCCCGCGTTCTGCTGTCTTCTCGGTGCTCAGCAGAACGAATGGGATCCCCCGTTCCCAGAAGGAGAACGCGTCGACTTCAGGACAGTCCCTGGAGAGGGAGAAGACTCGGACGCCGTGCGCCTCCAACAGGTGCACCACGTTCGGGATCGGTGCGTTCCCGAGCCCCCAGCGTGCGCGCACCAAGGAGGCAGCTTCCTCCGCCGGGACGTCTGTGCCGGCCGCCTCTCCGGGATGGGGGATCTGATCCTCGTCCGAGCCCAGGCGGCTGAACGAGGTCAGAGACGGGATGTCGGGGGCGGGCAGGCGGAAGTGCGCGCCCATCCAGTCCTGCAGAGCGCGCGCCAACCGTCCGGAGCTGAGGGCGATGCCCGACGACCGCAACGGGGGCACCGAGCCCGTCTACTACGCCGGGTCCACCCTCGCCCCCGACTTGTCCTTGCCCCGCATCCGCAAGCGCTTCTCCGGCGACACCCCAAGCCAGGGCCCGGACACCACGGCCTCCGCCCAGGCGCCGAGCGGACCCTCCACAGCTCGGCGCCGGACGACCACAGCCGCTTGGCAGGCGATGCTGGTCATCGATCACGGCGAGGATGCCGAGGTGGCCGCGCACATCGCCGCCGCCGGAGAGATCCTGGACGCGCTTGCCAAGACCTCCGCCGCCCACACCCGTACCGAACTACGCGAGGCAGCCTTCGTGTTCGAGCGGGCCACCCGCTCCGACGTGCAGGCCGAGCGCGGGCACGACCGCGCCCTGCGGCAGGCCGCCCGCGACCTCGTCCACAGCGGCCCCGCCCTCGGCCGTGGAGAAGACGGCGCCACCACCGCCATGGTGATCGACATGGTGTTCTTCCTCGTCACCGCCGCCGCCCACTGGCACGCCAAGAAGAACCACGCCCAGCAGGCCGCTGCCGCACGCCAGGCCGCTGAGCACCTGCGCGCCGCCTACCAAGCCGCCGCTGGCATCCCACTGGCAGTGCTGTACCAGCGAGGCCGACACCTGTCCCAGCCGCTGCGTCAGAGACAGGCCGCTTACCTACGCAACGCCGTGCCGGAGCTGGCGGAACAGGCTCTGGCCGAGCCGGGCTGGTTTGCGCTGGCCGCCACGCTCGCTGACGCCGAGGCAGCCGGACACGACCCGGCCGGGCTCCTGGCCGAAGCCGCCAAACGGCGGGAGCTCGCGACCGCGGACCCGATCACCGATGTCCTGGTGTGGCGGCTGCACCGCATGGCCGATCTGCCCGCCGACGCCACCGCCATGCCCGTACGCGCTTCCACTGCGGAGCCGGGTAACCGTCGCGTCACCCGTCCCTTGGCGGGCCGAGACGATCAACCCCGCAGGGCGCGATGATTCCGGACATCCGAAGAGCCCCCGTCCCGAGGCTGAGGGGCTACGTCAGTGGGAGACCTGGGCCTCGCGAACGATCATCGGAGCCGTTGCGGTGAGCGCGCCGCCCCTTCCGAACCGCAGCAGGCGTTACGGGTGTTTCCTGAGTGAACGGGCGCGATCCGAGGGCGGCGAGTTGGCTAGCCAGTTCACCGGGGCCGACCGCGCTCAGCGCCCAGAGGCTGCTGGCTCGTCGGGCCCACAGCCAGAGCAGGTCATCCACAGGGGTGTGGAAGGGCAGCACGGGAATGCCGTGGGCATCGAAGGGGGCGGCGTCGACGTAGCGCAGACCGCCGGTGCCACATAGATAGTGGGTGCTGCCGGTGGCTGCCGCGAGATCCGCCAGGCGCTCGGAGCGACCTGGGCGGGTCGGGATCTCGCCGCTGGCCAACACGGCCCCTGACCAGCCAAGAACCGTGAGCAGGGCAATCGTCGATTCTTTCGCGACGTCGGCCAGGCGGTCCGAGGTGTCGAGCGTGTCCAGGACACGTCGAGGACATCGGACACGGCCTTCCAGTGGGGGCTTCGGCCGTAGTACTGCCGCACGAGCAGCTGGACCGTTTTGCGCGAGCGCTGGGGGTCAACGAGCCGTGCCTGGCTGATCAACGTCGAGCGCCCCTGGGGAAGATGCGTGGGGAGTGTGAGCCACTGCTGGCGTGCGGGCTCGTCCAGATCGGCGAGACGAGCCCGATGCTGGTAGTCGCGGCGGGCGAACTGGACGTCGTCGACGATCCACCGGTCGGCGGCGTACAGCTTGGCCAGCGTGGACAGCCTCGGGAAGAGGTTCGGCTGGTGGATCGCACACACCCCGCCCCGGGGCGGGTCAGGTGCCGATGAGGCGGCTGTCGAAGCCGGCCCGCAGAAGGCGCTCGTAAGCCTCACGCACATCCCCCGGTACGTCCTGCTCGACGGCGAAGCCGAGCTTCGGGTACTCGATCACCCGCTGCAGATCGCCGACGAGCATGTCGACGACGAGCTTCTCGTCGCCGATGGACTTGATGTAGTCGTCCAACTCCAGTGGCTCGGAGGCACAGACGACCTCGGCCTCGGGCCACAGCTTGCGGCAGGTCGCATACGAGCGGCGCTCCATGTACGGCTTGGAGATCAGCAGCAGGGAGTCGACCTGGACGCCGGCCTCGGCCAGCAACTCCCTGGAAAACGTGATGTTCTGGCCGGTGTTCGCAGCCTTCGGCTCCACGAGGATCGCCTCGTCCGGCACCCCCAGACTCAGCGCATGTTCCCGGTAGTGCACGGCCTCCCCGCGCGGGAAGCGGGCCCGGGTGGTGGGGCTGTTTCCGCCGCTGAACACCACGACCGGGAAGAGGCCGGCGCGGTAGAGGTCGGCGGCCGTGGTCGCGACGCCCAGGTCGTGGCTGCCCAGGCCGATCGCCGCCGAGCAGGGCCGCAGCTCGTGGCCCATCTGGTGGTAGTTCCAGATCAGCGTCGCGTCGTGGAACTGCTCGTCGGTGATCTGGCGCTGCTGGTGCTGCGGCACTGGCACTCCCTGGCTCATCCTTGCTGGCCCTTTCGGATGCCCTCGATGCTGCGCAGCTGGTGGCTCAGCCCGAACTGCTGGGCCACCTGCGCCGCCTGGTCGAGGACGGACAGCCCATCATTCCGGGTCGCCGCATCCGACAGAAGGATGTGCCCGTACGCGGTGTCCAATCGCACGCGCTGCATCGGGGAGTCGACCGTGCCGGTGGTGCGGGCGATGTCGATGTAGTGCAGGGCCTGGTCGAGGTGGCCGGCGCCGCGGTGGGCCAAGGCCAGCTTCTGGTGTGCCACGGACCAGTCCTCCGGCTCACCGAGAGCCTCGAACTCGCAGGTGGCGGCCGTCATGACCTCGGTGGCGTACTCGTTGTCACCCTCCTTGCTCAGCGCCGTACCCACCCACAGCCGGGCACGAGCCCGGTCGCGCCGGCTCAGTCACTCGTCCCGGGCAAGCTGCTCGTAGTGGCGGGCGGAGGCTTCCAGCTGGCCGGACATCTCCTGCACCACGGCCAGGGACAGCTCGATCTGGGCCACCCGGCGCGGGATGTCGAGTTCGCAGAACATGCCGCGCGCCGTCAGGTAGGACTGGCGGGCGGAAAGCGGACCGAGAATCGCTCCCTGGTCTCGCTGCACATCCCCGAGCAGGACCAGTGAACGCCCGTACAGGTAAAGCCCCTTGTCGTCGAGATCGTGCGGGTCATGGCGGCCCAGCCAGCGATTCAGCAGCGCCGAGGCAAAGGGGAAGTTCTGGCGGCTCACGCAGACCACGGCGCGCTCGATGTCCTCGGTCCACGTCTCGTAGTCCGCCGGGCGCACGCTCTTCCGCTCCGGGAACAGCAGCGCTTCGAGCCGGGCGTGGGCTGCGGAGTCGGCGCGGGCAAGCGCGGTGTCGAGGATGGCCTGCGTATCGGGCCGGGGATGTGTTTCGGCGCCCAGGCTCTCCCACTTGGCCACCGTGCGCAGGGCCACGCCGAGGTGGTCGGCGAAGGCGCGGGTGCTCATGCGCAGCGCGGCACGCAGGGCGCTCGCCTCCCGGCCACTCCACTGCTGCACGCTGACCACGGCTGACCTCCCTCCGTCACGTATGGAAGCACTCTCAGTGACCATGTGGGGCGGGAAGTGCAACGGAAGTACAACAGCAGGTCATTTCAAGGCCGTTCGCCACGGCCGACGCTCTTGGTCATGGATGACGAACCCCTCACCGAACGCCGCTCCGTCACCGGCCCGCACGTCTTCGGCTACCTGCGCCACCTCACCGGCAGCACGGCCCGCAACACGGCACTCGCCGACTGCCTCACCGAGTACTGCCAAAGCCACGAACTGGTCCTGTGCGGCGTGTTCACCGACCGCGAGCCGGCTGTCGCCATCCATGCCCCCGCCTTCGTCGGGCTCCTCGACGCCCTCCAGCTTCCCGACGTCTACGGTGTCCTGGTCCCCGCGCTCGGCCATCTCGGTCCCAGGCCCGTCGCCGCCGAGCGGAAGCGGCTGATAGCAGCGACTGGCGTTCGACTGATCGTGGTTCGTTCCGCGAGGCCAGCAGCGGGCAACGAGCGCCTCGTCCGCCTCCAGCTGAAGGGAGGCACCTGATGTCCGTACGAACCGCGCTGCGCCGCGCCCCGATGGTCGGCGACATTCCCGGACTGCGCATGCTGCAAGTCGGCGACGGGTGGGATCTCGTACGAACGTCTGCGGAGGTCGGTCTCCTGGCCCTGGCCCACCTGCGCGCCATCGGCGCCCCGATCGGCCCGGTGCTCTACGACGGCCCCAACGAACGCCTCTACTACGCGATCCAGACCGGCACCGCCGACAGCGACTGGGGCGACCTTCCGGTCCGGCACCTCTCCAGCAACTCATGGCTCGTGGCACCCGGCCTGGAGCTGATGGACGACTGGTTCGGCGGCTGGTGCGAGTTGCCGGACGACGACACCCTCACCGACCCGGGCCTCCTGCGCGCCGCCCTCCAACACCCGTACGTGGCCGACGCCCACTAGGACGCGACCACGCGCCCCCGTTTCGACCCGACCGCAAGGGGACACCCCGTGACGACCTACCCCGTCTCCCCGAACACCGTCCTGGCCAACGCCCTGCTGCGTGCAGAGGACGTCCTGACCCCGCGCATCCTGGCCACTCCGCCGGCGCGGTTGGTGCTCGTCGTCGGCACCCAGATCAACGGCGTCCCACACATCGGCACCTCCCTCGTACAGTCCCTGGCCTTCGCGATGGCCTCTCGCCTGTGCGATCGCTTCGGCATCCGCACCGAGGTCCTGTTCAGCGCCCTCGACAACGCCCCGTACCAGCTGGCCACGGACCCGATCAGCGGCCACGACTACCAGCGCACCTACGCCCAGGCCGTGGACGCACAGGCCCTCACCGACCTCGTCGACGCCCTCTACCAGCCTCTGTTCACCGCCCTGTCCCGACGCCTGGGCATCCAGTACCGCATCGAGACCTACACCCAGCAGCAGGCCGACGAGCACTTCCGCCGCACCTGGCTACGGCTCCTTCCCCGCCTCGACGCCGCCCGCTGGTGGCTCGCCCCCTCCACCGGCACCCCGCACTTACGCATCCCGTGCCCGCACGCGGGTTGCGGCTGGGCCGAGAAGCACGCCGAACGCACCCGCGTACACCTCACCGACGGCGACAGCGCCACCGTCGCTGCGGTCTGCCTGCACCACGGCCCCTACCAGGCCGCCATCACACCCACGTCCGGCGCTTATCTCGACCTGGCCACCCTGTACCGCAATCTGGTCAAGGAACTCGCTCTGACCAACCCGACAGAGGGCGGCACCTTGCACGTCATGGTCAAGGGTGGCGACTGGATCTTCGGTTCCCTCCTCATCGACGAAGCCCTCCAGGCCGTCGGCCTCACCCGCGCCCAGCTTCCTCCCCGCCTTTTCTGCCCCCAGGTCGTCACCGACACCGGTGCCAAACTCTCCAAGTCCTTGATCCGCGAGGGTCACGCCTCCTTGCCGACAGGCGCGGCGGACTGGATGCTCGACATCCGGCAATGGCCCGGCAGCGTCACCGAGTACGCCGACCAGCTGCTGGCCCTGACCGAGACGATGCTGTCCGACCCCCGCCACTTCTTCCGCTCGTACTCCGCAACCGAGATCGGCCGCATGATGACCGCCCCAGCGCCCAGGAGCATTCCTGCCCCATGACCGACACCACCGCCCGCGTCCGCGAACTCAACCTGTACCGGCAGTACTTCGACCTCGTCGCCGCGGGCACCAAGACCATCGAGGTACGGGTGAAATACCCACACCTCGCCGACCTCGCCGCCGGCGACACCATCCGTTTCCGTATCAAAGGCACCGACGAGACCTGCGAGGTCAGGGTCATCGGGGTCACTGAGTACGCCGACTTCGAGGCCCTGCTCGACGGCGAGGGACCGGCCAACGTCAACCCGACGGCCACCCGCGATGAGCAACTGGCCAACATTCGCGCCATCTACCCACCCGAGAAGGAAGCCCTCGGCGCCCTTGCGATCGAGATCGCCCTCTCCTAGCCCCACGTCCCTACCAGCGATCATGGCGTGTCCCGTCTTCCCGCCGAGCAGAAACCCCAGGTCAGTGACCTGGGGTTTCTATTGTCTAGGCCAATTTGGGGGTGACATGTCAGAGGCGAACCGGCCGCGGGTGTCCTGGATGACGACCATGTAGCCACGCCTGGCCGCCGCCAGCGGATCGAGGATGGCGATCGTCATGGGCATCCGCTTCCCCGAGGGCAGTCGGCTCAGCAGGACCGGCCATGGCCCGCTGCCGCCCGGCCGGTAGACGTCGGCGCGCAGCACGGTGCCGTCATGCATCTCCGCCGGAACGTCGAACTCGATCTGAGTTTCCGTCATGCGCCGCTCCTCGGGCCGCAGTGTGGTCAGGCCGCTGCGTTCAGCAGGTCGGCCAGCACGTCGGGCCGCTCCAGGGCGATGAAGTGCCCGGCCTTCGATACCTGTGTGAACTCGGCGGCTGGCAGCAGTCGGCGGTTGGCTTCCCGGTCCGAGGGGCGGGACCAGTCCTTCTCGCCGTAGACGAGGTGGATGGGAGCCTTGATCTCGGGGTAACGCGAGCGGGCTGCGATGAGGCTGGGCAGGGCCTGATACACGGCACGGGCGACGGTCGAGTAGCCGGGGCGGCTTCCCACCTGGAGGAGTTCGTCCACGTAGTCCTCCCGCAGTGCACTCTTGTCGCCCAGGCCGCCCTGAAGGATCTTGCTGAGGGCGGGCCTGGGCTCCACCCCGGCGATCACCGGGCCCGCTCCGGGCGCGAGGACTCCGCTGACCACCACACGGGCGAGGAGGCTCGACCGGGCGATGCCGCCGCGGAAGTCATAGGTGTTCACCGCGACCACGCGTCGCACCCGCTCCGGGAGATCGGCCGCGGCGGTCAGGGCGAGCACCGCGCCCATGGACTCCCCGACCAACGTCACGTCGTTCAGGTCGAGTTCGGTCAGCAGCCGCTCGACGCCCGCGCGCATCGCGGGTTCGTCGTACGACGCCCTCGGCACGATCTCGGAGTAGCCCATCCCCGGCAGGTCGAGGGCGTACACGGTGTACTGGTCCGCGATCAGCGGGATGAGGTGGCGGAAGTGCTCGGCCTGCGTGCGCACGGTGTGCAGCAGGACCAGGGGGGCACCGGTGCCCGCCTTGAGGTAGCGCAGTTCTCCCTCCCGGCCGCCGCGAGGGGGGATCGTGTGGCTGGTGGTCCCCGGAATGTGAATCGTGGGACGTGACTCTTGGCTGGGCATCTCGCCGACTCCTTTGGAGTGAGTGGATCACCAAAACGGTCATGACTCTCACCGGAAGATGAGAAACCGATCAGTTTCCACCAAAGTAAACCGATCGGTTTCCGAGCGCAAGCCCGACAGGCTACCGGCTTCCACCGGGGCGTTCCGTACCCGTGGATCCCGGGAATGACGAGCCCTCCACCTGCCTGTCCGGCCTGGTGGATGTCGGCCACCCCGGCGGCCGATCAGCCGCGTCGCGACGCGGAACAGCCAATGACTTGTCGAGGGCGGCGTCGACCTGTGCGGACTTCTGGCCTTGCCGGGCCACGCCCAGGCCAGAAGCAACCCGTTCACTTGCACACAGGAAACCGATCTGTTTCCCTAAGTGGAAACAGATCGGTTTCCAACCGGTGTCCTGCCCTCGACCAGCAGCAAAGGGAAGACATGACTACGACCTTCGACCGCGGAGCACCCGCCTCCGGGACAACAGACTCGGGCCGCCGCGGCTCACATGCCGTGCGCTGGTGGGTGCTCGTCGTGCTGGGCGTGGCGCAACTCATGGTCACGCTCGATGCGACCGTCGTGAACATCGCGCTGCCCGAAGCGCAGCACGACCTCGGTTTCAGTGACGGCAGCCGGCAGTGGGTGATCACGGGGTACGCCCTGGCGTTCGGCAGCCTGCTGCTGCTCGGGGGCCGGCTCGGTGACCTGTTCGGCCGGCGTACGACTTTCGTGACCGGTCTGTTCGGTTTCGCGGTGGCGTCCGTGGTCGGTGGCGCGGCCGGCAGTTTCGAGATCCTCGTCGGGGCGCGTGTGGCTCAGGGCCTGTTCGCCGCGCTGCTCGCGCCCGCGGCGCTGTCGCTGCTGAGTGTGACCTTCACCGACCCGGCCGAGCGGCCGAAGGCGTTCGGCATCTTCAGTGCGCTGTCCGGTGCGGGCGCCGCGGTCGGGCTGCTGCTCGGCGGGATGCTCACCGAGTGGGCGTCGTGGCGCTGGGTGATGTACGTGAACGTCGTCTTCGCGGGCGTCGCGCTGGTCGGTGCGCTGCTGTTGCTGGCCAAGCCCGCACAGACCGAGCGGCCCAGGATCGACATCCCCGGCACTGTCGTGGTGAGCGCCGCGCTGTTCGGCATCGTCTACGGCTTCGCGCACGTCGAATCCACCAGCTGGACCGACCCGGTCGCCCTCGGCTCCGTGATCAGCGGCGTGGTACTGCTCGCGGTGTTCGCCTGGCTGGAGCTCAGGGTCGCGCATCCGCTGCTGCCGCTGCGAGTCGTGCTGGACCGGACCCGAGGTGGTTCGTTCCTGGCCGTGTTCGTCCTGGGCATGGGGATGTTCTCGATCTTCCTGTTCCTGACCTATTACCTGGAGGCCAGCATCGGCTACTCGCCGATCGAGGCCGGGCTGTCCTTCCTGCCGATGGTCGGCGGCATCGTCGCCTCGTCGACCACGGTGCCCTCGCTGCTGCTGCCCAGGGTCGGCCCGAAGGTCGTGGTGGTCGCCGGCTTCCTGGTCTCCGCATCCGGCATGGCCCTGCTGACCCGGCTCACGCTGGACAGCGCCTACGTCGCCGACATCATGCCGGGCATGATCCTTTTGGGTCTCGGTATCGGTGCGGTGATGACCACCTCGTTCCAGGGGGCGACCTCCGGCGTCCACCACGAGGACGCGGGTGTCGCGTCGGCGCTGATCAACACGAGCCAGCAGGTGGGCGGTTCGATCAGTACGGCGCTGCTGACCACCGTCGCCTCGTCGGCCGCGACCGACTATCTGTCCTCGCACAAGCCGGGCGCTCTGACCGTGGCCCAGGCCGGCGTCGAGGGCTACACGGCCACCCTGGCGTGGGGCGCCGGCATCTTCGTGGTCGGTGCGGTGCTCACAGCGTTTCTGATGCCGAACTCGGCTCTGGCGCCGTCGGAGGGCGAGCCTGTGCTCGCTCACTGAGCCGGGGACCACGATGGGGGTGCCGACGTCCGGACGCACCCCCATCAAGGCGCCGCCCGCTTCTGCCTCTTCCTCGCGGCACCGGCACCGGCACCGGCACCCACCGTAAACCGATCGGTTTCCAATACGTCAGAATCGAGTTACCCTCGCCATATGACCACCGAAGCAATGCCAAGCTCCCGAGAGCGACTGCTGGAGGCAGCGGCCACGCTCACCTACCAGGACGGCGTCCACATCGGCGTGGACGCGCTGTGCAGGGCGGCGGGAGTGTCCAAGCGCTCCATGTACAAGCTGTTCGAGAGCAAAGACGAACTGCTGGCGTCGAGCCTGGAGGAACGCGCCTCCGCCTACGTGACGGCACTCCTTCCCACGGCGGACGACAACCGTCCACCCCGCGAGCGGATCCTGCACGTCTTCGAACAGGCGGAGGCACAGGCGGGTGCACCCGACTTCCAGGGCTGCCGGTACCTCGTCGTGCAGATCGAGCTCAAGGACCCGAGCCACCCCGCGAGCCAGGTGGCCCGCCGGGTCAAGGAGAACCTGACGGCCTTCTTCCGCGCCGAGGCCGAACAGGGTGGGGCGAGCGACCCGGACCTGCTGGCCCGACAGCTCATCCTTGTCTTCGACGGCGCGAGCGCCCGCGCGGGGATCAAGGCCGACATGCAGGGCGGGCTCGTCGCCCCCACCGTGGCCGCCCTGCTCGATGCGGCGCACATGCACTGACGCATCGCGTTTCACGAACAGCCGCGGCGACCGACGCGCCCGGCGAGTCACAGCCGACCTCCGGCGGCCCGAGAAAATCTGCCGGCGTCACCAACCGCCGCGAGGGTCGCGACTTCATCACCAAAAGCCCCAGCCGCAGGCGCACAGCCTCGCAGGCATCCAGCAGCCCGCCGCTGGGACTTGCGCACGGAAACCGATCGGTTTACGGTGGTGAAACTGATCGGTTTCTCGCCGTGCAGGCGAGTCTCGCACCCGAGTCCTCAGGAGTACGGATGACTGCCGCGCGTGACGCTGACGAGCGGACGACAGCCCCGCCCCCCAGGCTTCCGGCGAAGCTGGCCGCCCACCCGTCGGTACAGGCCGTACTCGCCCGGCGCGGGGCCGGTGCCGCGGACCGCCCGCCCGCGGTGATCGACGCGGCCTGGCTGCGCGAGCTGTGCCTGGCGGCCGGGGCCGACGATGTCGCCGCGGTCAGCCTCGACCACCCGGACCTGGCCGGTGAGCGCGAGCACGCGCTGTCCGCATTGCCCGGCACCCGCAGCCTGATCGCGATGGCGGTCCGGATGAACCGCGACAACTGCCGCTCCCCCGCCCGCAGCGTGGCCAACCAGGAGTTCCACCAGACCGACGAACAGGCCAACCACGCCGCCCGCAGGGTCACCCAGGCACTCCAGGACGCTGGATACCGCGCACTCAACCCTTCAGTCGGCTTCCCCCAGGAGATGGACCGCTTCCCCAGCGAGCGGATCTGGGTGGTGGCGCACAAGACGGTCGCGGTGGCCGCCGGGCTCGGCGTGATGGGCCTGCACCGCAATGTCATCCACCCGAAGTTCGGCAGCTTCGTGCTGCTGGTCACCGTCCTCGTGGACGCGGAGGTGAGCGAGTACGGGCAGGCGCTGGACTACAACCCGTGCATCGACTGCAAGTTGTGCGTCGCCGCCTGCCCGGTCGGCGCCATCGCCAAGGACGGCGCCTTCGACGCGCTGGCCTGCACCACGCACAACTACCGAGAGTTCATGAGCGGGTTCACCGACTGGGCGCAGACGGTGGCCGACAGCGAGGACGCCGCCGACTACCGCTCCCGGGTCAGTGATTCCGAGAGCGCCTCGATGTGGCAGAGCCTGAGCTCTCCGCCCGGCTACAAGTCCGGCTACTGCCTCGCCGTCTGCCCGGCCGGCGAGGACGTCCTCGGCCCGTACCTGGACGACCGCAAGAGCTTCATGGACACGGTGCTGCGGCCGCTCCAGGACAAGAAGGAAACCCTGTACGTCCTGCCGGGCTCCCATGCGCAGGAGTACGCCCGGCGCCGCTTCCCTCACAAACCCGTCAAGGAAGTCACCGGTGGCTGGCATCCCCTGGCGAAACGCGGCGCGTCCACCGGCCGGGAGACACGTACATCATGAGCGACAGTCACCCCTTCTACGACCGCAAGGGACTGCACCACATCCCGGCGGAGACGAAGCCGGAGAAGACCGCCGTACCGGCATAACGGCAGGTTTCCCAAGACGGGCCACTACTCGGAGTGGCCCCGGTGTGCGTCGCCTTGACGGGGACGGCAGGCGCGCACACCATCGTGGCTCGGCGACGGCCCTTCCCCCAGGCCGTCGCCGAGCTTCTTCCGAAGACCTTCGGAAACCGATCGGTTTTCATTTCGTCCGCTCCGGGTTAACCTCACGGCATGACCACCGAAATGAAACTGAGCCCCAGGGAGCGCCTGCTGGAGGCGGCGGCCACGCTCACCTACCGAGACGGCGTCAGCATCGGCGTAGAGGCGCTGTGCAAGGCGGCGGGGGTATCGAAGCGCTCCATGTACCAACTGTTCGAGAGCAAGGACGAACTCCTTGCAGCGAGCCTGCAGGAGCGCGCCTCCGCCTACGCGGCGACTCTCCTGCCTTCGGCGGACGACGGCCGGTCACCCCGCGAGCGGATCCTGCACGTATTCGAGCAGGTGGAATCACAGGCGGGGGCGCCCGAGTTCCGGGGCTGCCGGTACCTGGCCGTGCAGGTCGAACTCAAGGACCAGAGCCACCCGGCGAGCCGCGTGGCCCACGAGGTCAAGGCGAATCTGACGGCCTTCTTCCGTACCGAGGCCGAGCAGGGCGGAGCGGGCGATGCGGATCTGCTGGCCCGGCAGCTCAGCCTGGTCTTCGACGGCGCGAGCGCCCGCGCGGGGATTCAGGCCGACAACCTGACCGGGCTCGTCGCACCCACGGTCACCACGCTGCTCGACGCGGCGGCCGTGCGCTGACGCACCACCGTCCAGGGCTCTTCACTCACCGCCCGGCAGCCGAGGGCAGCCCGATGGCCGCAAGCGTGTTGCCGAGCATGCCGCAGGCGAAGAAGCTTGCGGTCTCGTCGGCATCGGCGCCCAGCGACTGGTGCACGGTGTCCCAGATCTTCATCCAGCCCGCCCGGACGACCTGACCGATCAGGTCGTCGCCGCGGGCCTCGGCGGCTGCCACGGTGGCGTATCCCTGCATCTGCATCAGGAGCGTTTCGGGGCGCGTCGAGATCAGCTGGGCATAGGCGTCCGCCATCGCCTGCCGAGCCCGCTCACCTCCTTCCACCCCGTCGGACGCCCTCTCGAAAGCCAGGCGAGTGTCTTCCGCGCTCCGCGCCAGAGCGGCGACGAAGATCGCCTTCTTGTCCGGGAAAAGCCGGAAGAGATAGGGCTGCGTGACGCCGACGCGTTCGGCAATCGCCGCGGTGGTGGTGCCGCGATACCCGGCGCGCGCGAACTCGGCGATCGCCGCACGAATGACGTCCTCACGCCGCTCCTGCGCACTGATCCCGCCCATGACCCCATCTCCTGCTCGACCTTGCACACGGAAACCGATCGGTTTACTGTAGCGGAAAACGATCGGTTTCGAGTGAATGCAGGAGTCCATGATGACGACAGGTCGGCCGGTGGCCCTCGTGACGGGCGCCTCCTCCGGTATCGGGAAGGAAACCGCGCTCGCCCTCGTCGCAGCCGGATTCAACGTGGTCGGCACAAGCCGTGACGCCTCCCGCGTCACTCCGCTCGACGGCGTGACGTTCCTCGGCCTCGACGTCGCCAGTGACGCCTCGGTCACCGACTTGGTCCAGGAGGTGACCGAGCGGTTCGGGCGGATCGACGTCCTGGTCAACAACGCCGGCGTCGGCTCGATGGGGGCAGCGGAGGAAACCTCCGTCGAACAAGCTCAGTCCCTCTTCGACACCAACGTCTTCGGGGTCATGCGCATGGTGAACGAGGTCCTGCCGCACATGCGCGCCCAGCGACGCGGGCGCATCATCAACATCTCGTCCGTGCTCGGGTTCCTGCCCCAGCCCTATATGGCCGCCTACGCCGCCTCCAAGCACGCGATCGAGGGCTACACCGAGTCCCTGGACCACGAGGTCCGCGACCACGGCGTCCGTGCCCTCCTCGTCGAACCCGCCTACACCAGGACCGGGTTCGAGGCCAACAGCGCGAAGCCCGACACGCCCCTGCACGCGTACGCGAAGCAGCGGCAGACCGTCGACCGCGTGATGGCGGAAGCGGTCAGGAGCGGCGACGCCCCCGCCGTCGTCGCCAGGGCGATCGTGGCGGCCGCGACCGACCCGAAGCCGAGGCCGCGCTACACCGCCGGCCCCTTGGCCGGACGCGCACGCGTACTGCGCCGCCTCGCTCCCGCCACGGTCTTCGACAAGCAGATCCGCAAGATGAACCAGCTGGCCGGCTGACGCCGTCGGCACCGGGCCGCCGGCCCACCCCCCTGCGCTCCGGGATGCGAAAGGGCCCACCGACTCCGCCG
This sequence comes from Streptomyces sp. bgisy027, assembly GCF_057710365.1. Lineage (NCBI taxonomy): Bacteria > Bacillati > Actinomycetota > Actinomycetes > Kitasatosporales > Streptomycetaceae > Streptomyces > Streptomyces sp. bgisy027. The sequence continues at coordinate 114,900 of NZ_JBYIVZ010000019.1, read as the reverse complement.
ATGGGCCCTCACAAAGGATCGAGGCTAAGGCTTGAGCACCGCCAGGACATCATCGAGCGAAACGTCTGTGGGGTCACTCATGTCGGAACCATCGAACGTCTGCCAGATGTAAGACGCCGTCCCGCTCTCCCGCAGCGGATGCAAGTCGGCCAGTTCCGGATCGTCCCGGAAGCGGTTGAACGCCTCTTCGGACTCCCATTCAACGAGGAACAGCACCTGCCGTGGCGTGAGGTCACCGGCCACGTTGTCCCGGAAACGGCCGAACGCCACCATTCGACCACCATACTGCGGGGCCGCTTCGGGCAAGCGGCTGAAATACGCAACGTATTTCTCCAGGTCAACCACGTCGAACATGTTCAGGGCGTAGAACTTCTTCGTCTCTGAATTCGCACTCATCGCAATGCCCTTTCCGGTCTCAGAAAACTGGCCTACTTGGCGAGTTGGGGGTACAGCCCCGCCAGGTCGCCGGCCAGGCCCGTCTTGACCTGCCGGGAGATGTCGTCGGCGAGCACCTCGTACGCGTCGGCCTCGACGCCGTCGAGAGCGAGTACGGCGACGTCACGGGGGTTGGACTTGGGCGCCTCGACGCCAGCCGCGAGGTCTGTGTCGACGTAGCCGACGTGGAGGCCGGTGACGGCGATGCCGCGCGGCTGGAGCTCCAGGCGCAGGGAGTTGGTCTGCGACCACAGGGCGGCCTTGGAGGCGCTGTAGGAGCCGCCGAGCGCGATCCAGGACAGCACGGAGTGCACGTTGAGGAGGTGGCCGCCGCCGTTGCGCTCGATGACCGGTGCGAAGGCGCGGGCGACCAGGAGCGGGCCGTAGAAGTTGGTCTCGAACTCCCGGCGTATGTCGTCGACCGGGGAGTCGAGGAAGGAGGCGCCGACCGAGGCACCGGCGTTGTTGATCAGGACGGTCACGTCCTGTGCCTGTGCGGCGGCGGCCGCGACCGAGGCGGGGTCGGTGACCTCCAGTGCCACTGGGACGGCGTCGGGGTGCGTCACGCTGCGCGGGTCGCGGGCCGTGGCGTAGACCTTGCCGGCGCCGCGCGCGTACAGCTCTTCCACCAGCGCCTTGCCGATGCCGCGGCTGCCGCCGGTGACGAAGACGTTCGCGCCCTTCAAAACAGTCATGACTCTCTCCCGGGAGAATGAGAAACCGATCGGTTTCCAGAGACTGTAAACCGATCAGTTTCCTGATGCAAGCTCAAGCGCGGTCGATCCCCTGCGACAGCAGGTGAGCTCGGGCCGACCGGGGGCTGCCATGGAGCGCATTGAGGCCTGTTCGGCGGAACAGAAACGAAGCTGCGCGACGGTCGGTGATCCAGAGCGCCACCTCACGGGTGAGGGCAGGCGACACGGGTATACGCAGGCTCGACGCCTGCCTCCGCACCGACAGGGGCGCACCATGACCAAGACAGACATCCGGCCCGTGAAGCTTCCACCGGAAAAGGCCGCGGCTGCAGCTCACGCACTCACACAGGTCCGCAGCTACCTGGCGGCGCACCAGGACCTCGCAGATATCACCGTGACGGTCAAGGACGGAGAGCGCGAGCCTCTCGCCCTGCCTCGCGAGGCCGTGGAACTGCTTGCCGGCATGCTGGCCCACCTGAGGGCCGGTCGCGCCGTCTCGATCGTCCCGTCCGACGCCGAGCTCACCACACAGCAGGCAGCGGACATGCTCAACGTGTCGCGCGCCCATTCCTGATCGGGCTGCTCGAGGTCGGAGAAATCGAGTACCGAACCGTCGGCACACACCGGCGGATCACCGCGTCCTCGCTCCTGGAGTACAAGCGCAAGGACGACCAGCGTCGCCGCGAAGCCGCCGACGAGCTCACCCAGCTCGGCCAGGAAATGGGAATGATCTAGCACATGGCCTTCGTCGCCATTTACGACGCCAACGTCCTCTACCCCAGCACTCTGCGCGACGTCCTCATCCGAATCGCGCAGGGTGGCCTCGTCCAAGCCAAGTGGACCGATCAGATCCTCGACGAGACATTCCGTAACCTCCTCAAGAACCACCAGGACATCCCGCCCGAGAAGTTCGACCGCGTCCGCGCCTTGATGAACGCTGCAATCCGGGACTGCCTGGTCAGAGGACACGAACCACTGATCGATGCCGTGAAGCTGCCAGACCCGGACGACCGGCATGTCCTGGCCGCGGCGATCCGGGCCAAGGCACAGGTCGTCGTCACCTTCAACCTGAAGGACTTCCCTACCGAAGCCCTGGCCCCCTGGGACGTTGAAGCTGTGCATCCGGACGCCTCCTGGGGGCACAGATCGATCTGGCCCCGCAGGTCGTCTACTGCGCGGTACAAAGAATCGCGGACAGTTGGCGAAAGCCGCCAGGCACAGTCGACGACGTGATCGCCAGGCTGGAGTGGCAGGGCCTGGTCGCTTCGGCGGCAGCCCTACGAACGCTTGCAATCACGCCCTGACTGCCGTTCTCAAGCACGCAAGGCGGTGACCATGCCCATCCCGCTGCGTCCGTCAGTCGGCGGACGCGCAGGCCCGCGGTGCACACGCGGCATCACGCTACTCGTGAGCACATGGGGCTTGGTTTTACCGAGATCGTCATCCACTCAGGAACGACAACTACGGGGAATCGCGGCGCCGGGTTCACCCTCCCCTGCGGAGAGCACCTGTACAGCATCGGAGGGCACTGGGAACGCGTCGCCCGATTCGGGGTCCCACAATGTCACCTCACCACCAACCACGCCGAACGTGCCGTACACCTGCTTGGGGTCCAATCGGGGCCCGTACAACGGAAGTTCGTCCCACCAAGGCCCAGAAGCAGCCGGGATGCCGAGCACACCCGCAGCCCAACTCAGCACCGTCGCCCTCACCACCCACCGATGGCTTTCCCTCACCCTGGTCCGGCGCATTCCGTCGTGTGCTCGCACCCGACGCGGGAACGAGGGACGCACTCGACCCTCACCAGCGTGCAGCTTGGCCTCTTCCAACGAGCCGAACAGCACCGTCCCTGTGTCGTGCAACCCCGTGCGCCGCTCCAGTTGAACAACCACCGCAGCCACCAATTGGCGTGCGTGCTGGGCGGGACACAGACGAATCAGTGCGGTTCATGGCGACGCTGCCTCCGCCGCATCCGCGCACTCACAGGCCGCAGATCGAGCTCGACATCGTCCGCCAGGTCTTTGGCCTCCTGGACCGCCCACCGTTCCGGTCGACGACCGGAATCACGCCCGACGGGGATGCCAAGCGCATAGACCGAATTCCGGACCGCCTCATCCGGAAGGACTCGATGGCCGTTCCGGTGCGGGTGTGGTGCTCGGCGGCGACCTTGCGGGCGTGCTCCACCAGGGCGGCCAGGACGGAGACGGCGGGCGGAAAAGCAGGGGCTGGGACCGGGTCGGGCACGGCGGCCGGCGTTCTGGGAGCTCCAGTGCAGGGGCGGGGGTCCCCTCCTGGTCCTCGATGTCCTCGAACTGGGCCAGAGCCTCGGTCCCTTGGCCGGCCTGCCCGGTCGGTGCCGAGTGAGCGAGGAGCGTGCCGCCGAGGAATGCGACCGCGGGCCAACCCGCCACGAGGATGCGCAGCCAGGCCGACACGTGGTCCAGGTCGAGCAGTCCGGCCGTAGCGACATTCGCGCCGAGGACGTACGTGGTGTCGGGCTCGCGGCTGTTCGCGGTGGCCGCTATTCCCAGCGTGCCGAGATTGCGGAGCGCTATAATACGAACACCGAGGGCTACTCCGCTTCCAGCCTGCACCAGTGTCCCCCCAGCGGGAAAGTGGGCCTCCCCCGGCAAGACTCTCCAAGAGGGGCAGGGCGTGAGCGCCATCGACATCGAGCGAGTACACCGTCGCGTGGAACCCATCGATGGTTGGTTTCTGACCGACGAGGACTGGCTGGCGGCAGGATCAGCGTTCAGGGCCTTGGCGACGGCACTCACACGTCGCGACGAGGAGGCAGTGCGGACCGCTCTCGAAACGCTGCAGTCGCTGGAGGAGCGCGCGTTCCGCGCCGAGGCCCAGCTCGGCCCGGAGAAGACCCCTATCCCGCCACAGCAGCGGGAGCAGCTCAATTACCTGGTCCGTCGGCTCAAACTCGAACTCGGGCAACCGCCGTCTCCACCCGACTCCGCCGAGGGAACGCGGTCGGTCGGCTGAGCATCACGTCTGTCCAGCCTGTGTCGGGAAGCAGGTCATCCGCAGTGCGCGCCTTTATCAAGCCAGCCCTCATTGTCACGTGCTTCGCGCCGCGTTCCGCGGAAAACTCCGAGTCGGCCCACCCCTATGTCGGCGCGCTGTGGACGGCATGTCGGGCACTGGGCATGACGTCACCGATCGTAGGACTCCCGGAACCAGAGCCCGTGCTGCCGCAGGTCCCGGACCAGGCCCAAGAGTTCACGATGCTGACCGCCGCCACGCGGGACAGCGCGGACGAGATCTATTCCGCGTTCGCGTTCGCGGAACACGATGTGACCGGCCTGGTCGCCTTGCTGGCCCCCAATGACACGCAAACGGATCTGGGGCAGTGGAGCGATCTCCTCAACGAATGGACGACGGCTCTCACGGCGGCGGGACCGCTTCCCTCTCCCCATGGAATCCTGCACGAATTCCGCATTTTCGAGGCGCTGTTGGGTGGCTTCAGGGGAGGCAGGCGCTCACTCTGCGACCAAATCCGCAGATGCGCGCCGTCCGGCGGAAGCGGGCCATGGTGGGAGGGTTTCGACGAGACGAACGAAGGCTTCCGCGTGTGGCGAGCCGAGGAGTACGACTCTCTGAAGATGGTCTCCGATCTGTATGTCCTGGCCCCGGCCCGGCTGGAAAGCGCTCTGGACGCTTGGGCCTGGACGGTACCTGCCCATCAGGGCCTCAGACCGCTGACGCGTTATCTTATGAACGCTGCCAGGGTGAACCACGCGAGGCGGCTGTACGCGTCCTCCGATCCGCTGCAACCCCGGATAGATCAGAGTGACCGGGAGACCACGGCGTTACTGCAGACGCTCGAACCAGCCGCCTCCGGCGCCCCGGTCCCTCTGGACCGGGTTCAGAGAGCGGCGGACCTACTCGACCGCACACAATTCTTCGGTCCCCACGGCCTCCTCTGGACGATCACGCAGCAGCGGCAGCTCACCCGCACCGTCTCGATCGCCATCGACAATATGCGCCTGAACACACCTGCCGTTCGGCGGCGAGGCCCGGGCCATACCTGGCCGGACACGGATTTGGCTGCGGCGGAAGCGCTGATCAGGCAGATGGAGAGTGACCAGGTCCATCTGGAGGCGACACGCGAACGTGCCGACGCGGCGCGCTCCGTAGCCTCGGCCATCACCGAGCGGGTGCTCACCGAGCGACGCAACCAGCTGACGCTGATCCAGACGTCCGTTCTGGGGGCGGTGATCACAGCGCTCACCGCAGTCCAAGCCTTCAACTACAAGCTCCCGGTCTCCCGGGCGCTGCAGTCCCCCTTGATCCTGCTGCTCGCGGCACTCGCTCTCGCGCTCCCCCTAGCGGTGCTGCGCTCTGCTGGAGGGGCAGCGGTGTCCACCTCGTACCGTTGGCTGGACTCCTGCGCCGCCGGCCTAGTCGGCACCACAGCGGGCTGGACAGCGGTCGCAGCCTGGGGTGTGCGCAGCGGTCACGGCACGGTTCCCATGGTGGTGACGCTGCCGTGCGCCGGGGTGGCCGGTCTGCTCACCTACGGCGCGTACCACTTCCTGGTCCGACGGCGTTCCCGGTCCCGATGACTTCCCGGCATGGATTTTCGGGCGTGCTTCCGATTCGTTTCGTGGCTTCCCAAGTTCTCTGACCGTCCTCACGCAATTCGAGAGCGAGGTTTTCGTATGAGCCAGAATGCCGAGGGACCTCATCAGCCGGACTCCGACTCCTCAGTCATGGCCTTCGTAGAAGCGCTGAACGTCGAGCAGCTCATCACCCGGTTCGACGCCGACTTCGACGTACCGATGCACCAGTCGCGTGCGATCGGCATGCTTCGCCTGGCCGAAGTGTACGGCCCGGGGACGCAGCGCGGCACCGAAGGTATGGCACGCCGGGTGGGCGCCCACTGGTGCGAGATCGTCCAGGCCGACGTGGCCTACGAACTACTCACGGGCTTGAGGCTGATCGAGGCCTCCCGGGGCGATGCCGAGCGACTGCGTGAATCGTGGTCGCAAGGGAGGCTGGACCCGGCGGACACCTTTACGCCCTATGTGATCGCCAGGTGGTTCGACGGAGCGGGCAGGATCCAGTACCGGCTGGGCAGCTACACCACCGCTCGGTTGTCCTTCGATACCGCCGTCACCGTGGCAGAGGAGTCGGGCCTGTGGTGGGTCCTTCCCGACCTGCAAAGCAACCACGCGCGGGCCCGGTACGAGGAACGGAACCAGACAGCGCGAGCGGGGGACGGTGGCACGGATGCCCGCTCCTTCATCACCTCCCTGGAGGCGTTGTGTGACGAGATCACCGCCTTGGGCCAGAGACACGGCGTGAACACCGAAGTACTTCCCTCCCGCAGCGCTCCCATCAAGCACCGGGAGTTCCTGCGGGGCTATTCAAACGCCCTCCACAATCTCGCGACGGCGGTGGGGCAAGCCGGTGACAATCCCCGATCGTTGGAAGTCACCGCGCGGTCCCTGGCCATCTCGGAGATGTTGGGAGATGAATACCGGATCGCGCAGTCGGTCACCAACCAGGGCTTCCGCGACAGCGACAGGGAACGTTCCACAAAGCACTTCGAAAGACTGCTGGGGCTGCGATGGGAACGGGGCAAGCGCATCGCGCGGCAGAACCTCGCAATCAACCAGGGCGGGCCCGAGGGGCTGAAGGAATTGGGCCGTCTCCTGGACGAGCTGGATCACGACGCGCCTGGAGCGGGCCGTCAAACCGGCATGGATGTCGACTTCCACGCGTTCACCGTGCAGGGATACCGGCGTGTGGCCCGCAGTCTCCCCAAGGAGAGCCAACCGGACGACCTGCTCTCCCGCCAACTCGACATGGCAAGGTCTGTACGGGCGGCAATCGCTCTGCCGCTCTACAAGCGGGCCTACGCCCGCCATGTGAGACCGGCCTATCTGCAGGCGATCGCGGCCCACGCCGTCTCCGGGGACGACTCCCGAGAGAACCTGGAGAAGGTCCTGTCCCTGGTGGAGGAGTCCTCCGGCCGTGAGCTGCTGGACCTGATCGCCTCCTCGCGTCCTCCGGTACTCGCTCCCCCGTCCCGTCGTATGGCTGGCGCCGAAGCGCCGCACCCCACAGGCACTGGAGAGAGACACAGGGCGGCGCCCCAGCCAATGGCCGCCGAGCGGCAGACGGAACTGCTGGAGTTGCTCGCCGAACGGGAACGGGAGTACGAAGACCGGTTTGTGCACCATCCCCTTACCTCGGCGGCCCATGACGAGGACATCGCTCACCGCCTCGCCCAATACACCCTCAACCACCCGGGCTCCTGCGTAGTCCGGTATTTTCGTTTCGCCGCCCCGGACGGTGTCCGCGGCACGGGAGGCCAGGCCGTTCCCGACTCCCTGGGCATGGTGGTCTGCCGGGAGGGGCTGATGACGCTGCTCCCGTCAGTGCCATACGACCAGGTGTCCGAGCTGGTCCGCCAGGTGTCGGCGGACCTGGCGGATCCCGGGAAGCGGGCACCGAGCGAGCAGACCTGTCGGCGCGTCTGGGAACTCCTCATCGCCCCGGCATGGAAGTCAGCCTGCCACGGCGGTCTCCCATCCCATCTCACCCTGATCCCGACAGACGATGTCTTTGCCATCCCCCTGCATGTCGCCTTGGAGCCGGGTGATACACGTCCTCTCGCTGCGCGGGTTCCGCTGTCGCAGTCAGTGAGCGTGGCCGCTTTCGTAGCCCATGGACGGCACCTGCTCAAACGGCAACTGGTGGAACGCGAGGATGATCTGGCCGCGCTGCTGGTCACCGACGCCGACGCCACGGGCGGCGAGATCGTCCGGACGGGATGGCCAACCGAGCACATCGCGGTGGCCGGAAACGTGCCACAGGGGCTGGACGGCCCCATCCGGCGGCTGCCCTCCAACTGGGACGGCATAGCGGCGCTGACCGCTCACAAACCGGAGTTCTTCGTGTACGCGGGCCACGGCACCTATGTGGACACGCCCGAGGGGTACGGCCCACTGCTGAACCTCGGCAAGGAGGACATGCTCACCCAGTTCGACCTCGCTCTGCATCTCAGCCTCCCGCGGAACAAGCTCGCCATCCTGGGTGCCTGCTTGGCCGGCCAAGGGATGCGGTCGGAGGGAGGTGACGTGCTTGGTTTCATGCGGTCGTTGATCATCAGCGGGGCCGGCGCCATCGGCGTTCCGCTATGGGATGTGCTGGACACCGCCATGGTGGCCACAGTGCGCGCCCTGCTACGGCAGAGCCGGAAGGCGCTCGGCCCCTCGGGGACCGGGGTCTTCGACGTTGTCGAGGCTCTGCACGGTCACTACCGCGAGGTCGTCCACGACTACGAGGACGTGGCAGCGCGCATCAAGCGCCTGCCTCTCGCCTTGTATCTATGATCGAAGCACGCAATCGCCGCGGGCGAGGGGCAGATATGGACCGAAGTGACGGCCACGAAGAGACCGATGGCACCGTCGGCGAAGGAGCGGGAAGCGAACAGCGCAGGAAGGCCCGGCTCGCCGCATACGACGCGCTGCGCGAGCGGCATCCTGACATGTTCGTGAACCCGCCGGGAGGGGCGATCGAGATCCTTCTCAACCGGGCGGACCAGGAGAGGGTGGCGAAAGAGGTCACGGAACTCGCCGTCACTTCCGGGCTCCCGGAGGAGTCGGGGGACATCGGCGTCGTCTACCGCGACCCTTACGTCTGTGTGCTGCGCGATGCCGTGCGGTTTCCTTCCGGCCGTACTGGCACCTACATCCGCCTGGTGTCCGCGGCCGAGGCGGCAGGCGCCGCGGTGCTGCCCGTGCTCAGCGACGGACGGCTCATCCTGCTGCGTCACTTTCGCCACGCGGAGCGCGGGTGGCACTGGGAGATTCCGCGCGGCTTCGGCTCCCCCGGGGAGGACAGCGCGTCGACCGCGCGCCGGGAGCTACAGGAAGAGGTGGGGTGCGAGGCGAGCGACCTGACGCATCTGGGGCCCATGTCACCCGACACCGGTCTACGCGCCGGACGCGACCAGCTGTACCTCGCGCATGTCGATGCGGCCACTTTCCAAGATGGCGCCAACCCAGGCGCGCGGGAGGAGGGCATCGAGGGGTGCCGGGCTCTGTCCGTGAAAGAGTTCGAGGACATGCTCCTCAGCGGCCGGATCTCCGACGCGTACACCCTGGCCGCGTACGGTCTTGCCAGAGCCCGGGGACTGCTGGCAGAAGCGAGCCCATGAGGGCAGGCCCGGTGCCTGCTCGGCGAGCAGGCCGGCGGCGGCCGAGGTGTAGGCGTGGGCCGTGCCGACCGAGATCCCGAAGGCCGCGGCGATCCGTGCCAGGAAGACGCTCCGATTCCGGGCGAGACCCTCATGGGGCTCGATGGGTGCTCGACGCCGTCCTCGTTGCCGGTGATCAGGCAGCCGCCGACGCGGCCGTAATAGGCGTACTGGCCGACGTCGTTGAGCAGGCTGGAGCAGGCGTAGCGGCGTTCGATCACCTGCTTCATCACGGAACTGTTGTCACCCAGCCAGGTGGGGCCCGCCCGTACCAGGATGTCGGCCGCCAGGACCTGCTGGTACAGGTCCGGCCAGGCGTCCGTATCCCAGCCGCTCCGTCACGTCGGGCCGCACACCGGTGGCGATGTCGTGGGGCACTGCCCGTAGGACGTCGACTCGTACCCTCTGCGCGTCCATGATGGCGGTGCTGCGGTCAATCAGCTCCCTGCGTGTTGCTCGTGCCCGGCGGCCGTTTGAGGGTGCAGTCGATCACCAGGGCCCGCAGGTCGTCGTACCGCGCCGGCGGTGCGTCGGTGCCGGGCGACGAAGCGGTCACGCGGTGCTCCCTGAGCCTGCCGCCGCTCGGTGTCCGGCGGCGGGTCCATATCCGGATCCGGTGTCCGGGCCGACCGCGGAAGGCGCCACCACAGCGCCTCCGCATGGCATCGGCGGTACTTGAGCTCCGGCACGGGTCGCTACCCGTCACCGGTCCCCGGACGGCGGCCGACAGGTGGCCGGGGCGGGCGGGGCGTGCCTACGGTCGCCCCATGGGCACCGAAAGCGCGACCGGGTCGCGGGACACTGCAGCAGTGGAGGACGTCGCGCACCTGTTGGTGCGGTGTCTGCGAGCCGAGGGCGTGGAGTACGTCTTCGGGATCCCCGGTGAGGAGAACATCCGTTTCGTCGACGCGCTGAACGGCTCCGGGATCCGGTACGTCCTGGTGCGCCACGAACAGGCCGCCTCGTTCATGGCGGAGATCTACGGGCGGCTGACCGGCCGGGCCGGTGTGTGTTCGGCCACGCTGGGGCCCGGTGCGATCAATCTGCTGCTCGGCACAGCGGACGCCATGACGAACAGTGCGCCGCTGGTGGCCCTGGCCGCCCAGGGCTCCCTGCGCCGCATCCACAAGGAGTCGCACCAGGTCATCGACCTGGTATCGATGTTCGCTCCCGTCACCCAGTGGTCGGCCCGTATCGAGTGTCCGGACGCGGTGCCGGAGATGACACGCAGGGCGTTCAAGACGGCGCAGAGCGAACGGCCCGGCGCCGTGTTCCTCGCGGTCCCCGAGGACGTCGAAGCGGAGCGTCCCGCCGGACCGCTTGCGCCGCTGCAGATCGATACGGTGCGGGCCGACGCGCCGTCACCCTCCCAGATCGCACGGGCGGCCGAAGTGCTTTCGGCCGCCCGGCACCCGGTCGTGCTGGCAGGCCATGGCGCCGCCCGAGCCGGGGCCTCGGCCGCCCTGGTGCGGTTCGCCGAACGGCTGAACATCCCGGTCGCGACCACCTTCCACGGCAAGGGCGTCTTTCCCGACGACCATCCGAACGCCCTCGGCGCGGTCGGCTTCATGCGCCACGACTACGGAAACTTCGGCTTCGACGCGGCCGATGTGGTGCTCTGCGTGGGCTACGAGATCCAGGAGTTCGACCCGGCCAAGATCAACCCGAACGGCGACAAGCGGATCGTTCACGTCCACCGCTTCCCCGCCGAGGTGGACACCCACTACCCGGTCACCGTGGGTGTCGAAAGTGACCCCTCACAGGCGCTGGACGCGCTCGCGGCAGCACTGCCCGAGGGACTCACCTTCGATTCGGGAAGCAGCGAGAAAATCCGCACCCTGCTCGACGAAGAGCTGCAGTACGGACGTGACAACGACGCGTTTCCCCTGGTGCCGCAGCGTGTCGTGACCGATGTGCGCACCGCGCTGGACCGCCACGACATCGTGCTCGCCGACACCGGCGCCGGAAAGATGTGGATGTCCCGTCTCTACCCCACCTACGAACCGGACACCTGCCTGGTCTCCAACGGCCTGTCCACGATGGGGTTCGCACTGCCGGGGGCCATCGCCGCCAAGCTGGCCCGGCCGGACCGGCGCGTCCTGGCGATGATGGGGGACGGCTCGTTCCTGATGAACTCTCAGGAACTGGAGACGGCCGTCCGTGAACGCGTCCCGCTGGTCGTCCTGGTCCTGGTGGACGAGGAATACGGCCTGATCACCTGGAAGATGGAACTCGAACTCGGCCGCCACAGCCACACCCGGTTCACCAACCCTGACCTGGTCGCCTACGCCGAAAGCTTCGGCGCACGCGGCTACGTGATCGAAACCGCCGACCAACTGCTGCCCGCACTGCGCCGCGCCCTCGACGACAACTCGGTCTCCGTCATCGCCTGCCCCGTCGACTACTCCGAGAACCTGCGCCTGACCGACAGGCTGGGCAGTCTCCACGGTCCGTTCTGATCCGACAGCCCCAGAGCCTCCCGGCCGGCATCGGGAAGGACCCACCGGAGGACCGGCTCCGGCGAAGTCATACGGACGGCGAAGCCGGGAGGGCGAGCCGGTGTTTCACGATGCGCCGCATGTCCACCGCGGCTGGTGTCGATGCCGGAGGTGCCGCTGCATACGACTCGGCCGAAACCCGGTGACGGGCGTGAGGGAGGACAGGCACGACGAAGCCCTCGGGGACGGATTGTGTCCTCCCCGAGGGCCGGTCTCGGCGTTGGCGCCAAGGTTCAGTCGCTGCCGAGATGCTTGATCTTCTCGAACGGGTAGGCCCCCACGATCACCACGGCCATCCCGTAGAGCGCGAAGACCAGCAGCCCCCAGGTGGAGACCGACTTGCCGCCGCCGCTCATGATGACGCTGCCGATCGGCACGAGCGGCGCCAAGCTGAGTACCGCGGCGCCGGTGCACCAGAAAGCCACGAGCTGATCGGCCCGCTTTCTGAGCACAGGATCGGCCTTCACTTCCGCCGGGACGTCGTACCCGACGGACTTGTTGCAGACCTCACCTCGGTATCCGACGCGTGCCGCCAGCAGACTGGCCACGCTCAGCACGCAGAAACAGCCGAAGATGAACATGTACGCCATGGGTGCCTCTGGGTCTCGTCGTGCGGTGCGACCCTAGCGGACGTACTTGATGATGAAGGCGATGACCATGTTGATGGCCTTGTTCTTCACCCAGCCCGGCAGGACCTTCCAGGCCCAGCCGCCGATCTCGCCGCCGAGGCAGCCGATGATGGCGTTCCGTACGTACGTCTTCTTGCTGGAAGCCTTGCCGGCCGCGATGTCGCTGAGCACGGACGTCGGGATGCTGGCCAGGGCGCCCCTCGCGCACCATGCCGCGGCGCCGATGGCGACGGCCGCGATGGGGAACGCCCGCGTCTGACGCCCGGTCGCGGCGGCGGACTGCTCGCTCATGGCCTTCGAGATCTCGGCGAGGGCGTCCGTCCCCATCCCGTCCTCGATGAACTTCCGCTGCTCCGCGGTCAGGGCCGGAGCCGTCGATTCGCTCGCGGCGGCCAGGGCGACGGCCTCGGTGCGGGTGCTGTCGGCGGCCACGGCGGTGGAAGCCGCGGTGGCGAGCAGGGCCGTGCTGGTGACGGCCGCGATGCCGGCCAAAGATATGCGACGCATGACGGTAGTGCGCATTGATTCCCCAGTAGTTGGTGCTGCACCTCCCGGTCACGGAGGTGATCAGTCACGAACCCTGACAGGCTGCGCCGAAGTCTTACAAACTCTTTGCCTATGCGGATGATCACCGCCCTGACCAGGAACGCACCTCCCTCCTCGTGCATCTTCATCAGACGCTGCCGCCGCCCCGACCTGGACGGAGGAACCACGAGACCGGGACGAACACCGCCTCCTCGGACGTGCCGTACTTCGCATGCGGCAGTCGGCTCGACCACACCCGTCGGGCCGCCACCCGAACTCCTCCCAGTCGGCCCCGGGCACGGGCACGGCCGGTCGGCGGTCGGCGGTCGGCGGTCGGCGGTCGGCGGTCGGCGGTCGGGCAGCAACTGGAAGTCGTACGTCATCGACGCCGTCGGCGACCGGGCATCGCAGACCATCCACGACACCGGGCCGCTGCCGAAGACCCGGAGTGCCGCCTCTGCGAAGAGGCCGGTTCCGCCGCCGTTCCTCGTGGAGGGGTGCCGCGGACACTGCGGAGCAGCAGTCGGCGTTCCGGTCGAGCACCTCCGGCCCTTGTTTCGACATTTCTCTATGTTGACGTTTTTCGATCCAAGGCGCAAGGTTGTATCAACGAACGTCAATACAGGCCGTTCGGGGCACCACCGTGCCCCGTCTCTCCGAGGAGCGACGCCATGCGCGAGCAGTCCACCGACCTGCGCGAAACCGTCCGGCAGCGCTATGCCGCCGCAGCCGTGAAGGTCACCGAGGGCGGTACCGCCTGTTGCGGGCCGCAGCCCGTCGAGGTCGACGAGAACTTCGGCTCCACCCTGTACGCCGCCGACGAGCGCGACGCGCTGCCCGCCGAGGCCGTCGCCGCGTCCCTCGGCTGCGGCAACCCCACCGCCGTCGCCGAACTCCGCGAGGGCGAGCGCGTCCTCGACCTGGGCTCCGGCGGCGGCATCGACGTCCTGCTCTCCGCGCGCCGCGTCGGCCCCAGCGGCAAGGCGTACGGGCTCGACATGACCGACGAGATGCTCGCCCTCGCCCTGGCCAACGCCGAGCGGGCGGGAGCCACCAACGTCGAGTTCCTCAAGGGCACCATCGAGGCAGTCCCGCTCCCTGCCAGCACCATCGACGTCGTCATCTCCAACTGCGTCATCAACCTGTCCCCGGACAAGGCCGCCGTCTTCGCCGAGACCTTCCGCGTCCTCAGGCCCGGCGGCCGTATCGGCGTTTCCGACGTCGTCGCCGACGACTCCCTCACCTGCGAACAGCGGGCCGAGCGCGGCGACTACGCCGGCTGCATCGCCGGCGCGCTGTCCTTCGCCGAGTACCGGGCGGGGCTCGAGGGCGCCGGGTTCACCGGTGTCGAGATCACGCCGACCCACCCCGTCGCCGACGGCATGCATTCCGCCGTCGTCCGCGCGGTCAAGCCGTCCGGCTCCGAGGAGTCGGACGACTCGGCCACGCGGGCGCACGCGTGCTGCGGTGTCACCGACTGCTGCACGTCGGACGAGCGGACCGCCGACCCCTCCAGCACGGTGGCGCAGGCCAAGGCCGCCTCGGGATGCGGCTGCCGGCACTGACCCGGGCCGCCGATGGCCGCCCCGGCCGGCGGCCGGCACACCTCTCGCGGATACTGAGCCTGAGCCTGAGCCTGAGCCGGGGCTGAGGGGGAGGCATACGACCTGGTCGACCGGATGTTCCGGGTTCGCCGCCGGTCTGCGGGATCGCCGTGGTCACCGCGCCGGTGGGGGTGTCGGAGGCGGACGCCCATCCGTTCACGTCTGCGGCGCCACCCGCGCGCTCCGCCGCCCTCACGCCCCACCGCACTGCCACGACCCTTCCCGATCAGGTGATTTCGGTATGGTAGGCCACTTGACGCAACCTACTATCCCTTTTCGTGACAGACAGGCAGACCCGGAGCACATCCGACGTGGTCGTCCTCGGCGCCGGACCGGCCGGGCTCGTGCTGGGGAACCTTCTTCAGGACAGCGGGATCGACTGCGTCATCCTGGAGCGGGCCGAGCGCACGCACATCCAGACGCGGGCGCGCGCGGGGTTCCTGGCCGCCGGCACCGTACGGATCCTGGAGGGGCACGGGCTCGCCGAGGGGCTGCAACGGCACGGACAGGCGCACAGCACCTGCGAGTTCCGTACCGAGGACGGCAGGTTCCGGCTGGACTACGGCACGCTCGGGCGCGGTGAGCGGCACACCGTCTATCCCCAACAGCTCCTGGTCACCGACCTGTTGACGCGGTTCCTGGCCGCCGGCGGGCGGGTCGAGTTCGCCGCCGAGGCCGTGGCCGTCCGTGACGCCGACACCGATCGGCCCTCGGTGAGCGTACGCGGGGCGGACGGGCGGCCCGGCGAGTGGCGGGCGCGGTACGTGGCCGGGTGCGACGGGCGGCACGGCGTCGCCCGGCGTTCGCTGCCGGCCGGCTCGGTGCGCCGGCAGCACTGCGACCACGGCGTGACCTGGCTCGGGCTGCTCGCCGAGGCGCCGCCCAGCCTGGACGCCGTCGGGTACGCGGTGCACGAACGCGGTTTCGCCGGACACATGGCGCGGACCAGCGAGGTCACCCGTTACTACCTCCAGTGCGAGCGCGGCACCCGGGCCGACGCCTGGTCCGAGGAACGGATCTGGGACGAGCTGGAGCTGCGGATGCGGGCGGCGGAGTACGGCCCGCTGCACCGCGGCCGCGTCGTGCAGCGAGCCCTCGTCGACCTGGAGTCCGACGTGCTCGAACCGCTGCGGCACGGCTCGCTGTTCCTGGTGGGCGACGCCGCCGGCCTCATCAGCCCGTCCGCGGCGAAGGGCGCCAACCTCGCGGTCCTGGAGGCGTCGATCCTCGCCCGCGCCCTGATCGACGACCTCGTCCACGACGACTGCGAGGGCCTCGACGCCTACTCGGCGCGGTGCCTGTCGTACATCTGGCGTGCGCAGGAGTTCTCGCACTGGATGACCGGGCTGCTGCACGGGCCGTCCGGCTCCGACGGCACGTCGTTGTTCCACAACTCCCTGCGGCGCGCCCGCATCTCTTCGCTGCGTACTTCGCGCAGCCGGCAGGACTGGTTCGCCGAGCACTACGTCGGCGTCTGAGGTCCGGCCCCGCCTCCCGCCCGTCTCCCTTCTCTCTCCACTCCTGCGTCATCCGCACACCTGAATGAGGATCCCCGCAATGATCACGACGTTGTCGGGCGACACGTCCCGCCTGCTCGCGACGGTCGACTTCGTCAAGGAGCAGGACACCGCCACGCTGCTCCCGCTGCTGCTGCCCGGACTCGACGGTCCGGAGCTGCGCGCGCTCGTCGAGCACTGCCGCTTCTCCCACGCCGCGCTGCTCGTCCTCCCCTCCGGCGAGGCGGAGTTGGACGCCATGCTCGCGGACTGCGGGCTCGTCGCGGCCCTGCCGCCGCAGCCGAGTGTCGTCGTACGGGGGCGGCTGGCCGTGCGTCATCGGCGGCGGGCCGCCGAGCTGGACGTCCGTATCCTGCGCCCCGCCGTGGCCGGGGCGGACGGGGCGCACCGCATGGTCGAGGTGTTCGCGCTGACCGTGCCGCCGGGCTCGGACCTGGATGCGATCGCCGCGCACGAGCGGGAGCATCAGCACGAGGCGCACGTCGCCTTCGAGGTCCCGGTGCCCGGCCCGCTGGTGCTGCGTGGCCTGTGCGCGACCTTCGCGCGCTACGGAGCCCGCCCGGACGGCGGCGGCTACAACCCGCACGAGAACGGCACGGTGTTCTACTTCGCCGCGCCCGAAGAGGCCAAGGTCGCCTACCGGCGCGTGGAGTTGTACGTCCCCGGCGACCACCGCGACGTACTCGCCGCCCACCTGGACGAGCATCGCGCACGGCAACCCGCCGAAACGCTCCTTCGCCTGCTGACCGGGGCGTGGACGACACAGGCGCTGGCCGCGTTCGCGCAGCTCCGGGTGCCCGACGCCATGGACGCCGAGCGAGGGACCGGTGTCGAGGACCTGGCGCGGGAGGTCGGCGCGCGACCGCGGAATCTGGCGACCCTGCTGCGTTATCTCGTGATGCTGGGCGCGGTGGCGGAGGGCCGCGACGGCTTCCGGCTGACCGCGCCGGGCGCACTGCTGCGCACGGACGCCCCGGGGTCGATGCGGGCGCTGGCGCTGATGTACGGCGGCCCGTTCTACCAGTCCTTCGCGGGGCTCGGGCACACGGTGCGCACGGGGCAGGTCGCCTTCGAGCACCTCTTCGGCGAGAACCACTTCGACCACTTCGCCCGCGACCCCCGACTCGCGGAGCTCTTCGACCAGTCCATGGCCGCCGGGTCCGCCATGTTCGACCCGGTCCCCACGCATCCGGTGCTCACCGCGGCGGCCGAGGCACCCGGCGGGGCCACCGTGGTCGACGTCGCGGGCGGCAACGGGGAACTCCTCGGCCGTGTCCTCGCCGCCCACCCGCGCCTGAACGGGATCCTGCTGGAGCGCCCGCACGCGGTCGAGGCCGCCCGCCACCGGCTGGAGGAGGCCGGCCACGGCACGCGATGCGCCTTCCTTGCCGGTGACTTCGCGGACGTGCCCGCGGGCGGTGACGTCTACGTCCTGTCGCGCGTCCTGCACGACTGGGACGACGAGCGCTGCCGCGAGATCCTGCGCCACTGCGCCCGCGCGATGCCCGACCACGCCGATCTGCTCGTCGTCGAGCGGGTGCTTCCCCCGGACGGTTCGGTCTCGCTGGCCACCGCCTGGGACCTCCACATGATGTGCAACGTCGGCGGGCGCGAACGGCGGGCCGACCACTACGGCAGGCTGTTCGCCGACGCCGGCCTGGCCCTGGTGGACCGGGCGCCACTGCCGCTCGACGGCCATGTGCTGCACGTCAGAAAGGCGCCACCGGCGTCGGCGTGACCCGAACGCGCTTCCCGGCGAAGGCAGAGGGACACGGACAATTGATGAAGCTCGGCCGCGCCGGCCCGACCGAGGTCGGGCAGCCCGACCGAGGTCGCCACACTGCCGAAGAAGGCGCAAGCGCTCGGTGCGGTCGACGGACAGCCCCTGTTCCTCGCCCCGCGGACCGCGAAGGACGTCTGCGCATCCGGGTACGAACGGCCGTGCAACGCGCTGCCCCGGGTGGCCCCGGAGACCGGGCAGATCACACGCACGCCGCTGGTTCGGTCACCGCGGTGTCGGCCGACCGGACCTACGAGACCGCGATACGCCGGGCAAGAGCGCCGAAGGCCCAAGTCCCGGAGAACTTGGGCCTTTTGCCGGTCAGGAGGGGGACGGTTCAGACGGTCGGGGTGGTGGGGTGCTCGGCGGTTGCCCTGAGGTCGTGGAGCCAGGCTTCGAGGCCTGCGCCGAGGGCCGCTGTCGCGGTGGGGACGTCCGACTCGACCTGGTCGCCGGTCCAGGTCTCCTCGGTGTGGACGTGTACGCCGCCCTTGACCTTGCGGAAGGTCCACAGGTGGACGCCCTCGTCGATGCGCAGGCCCTCGCCGATCGCGGGGCCGCTCCACAGGATGCAGTTGTCGCGGCGGAGTTCCTGGACGGTCGAGGTGATGGAGAGGGTGGTGGCGGGGGTCGACGGGGTGGCCGGTGCGGGGGTCGTCCAGTGGAACCGGGAGCCCGGCTTGAGGCGGCCGTGGTCGAGGCGTTCGGCGGTGCTGACCGGGGGCTGCCAGGACGGCCAGCGTTCGACGTCGGTCTGGAGTCTCCAGATCCTGCTCAGGGGCGCCTTGATGACGACGTCGGACCGGTAGCGGATGACGGCGTCCTCGTCGACGCCGCGGCCGCCGCACCGGGACGTGGTGCCGTGCGCAGTCGCCTGGGCGGCCGGGACGGTGCCGGCGAGGACGCCGGTGACGGCGAGCGCGACCGTGACCGCGGCCGTGCGGGTCCGTGACCGGCGCGGCCGCGAGGAGGGGGAGGCGGCAGAGCTGTTGGCAAGCATGGTGATCCTCTCGACGTGGGTACGAACAGGTGGGGCGGCGGCGGGCTCGCTACGGGTTCAGGACGACCTTCCCGGCGACGGTGCCGGACTCGGCCAGCCGCATGGCGTCGGCGGCGCGGGTGAGCGGCAGTTGCGCGGCGATCCGGGCGCTGACCTCGCCGCGCTGCAGGGCGGCGAAGACCTGGGTGAGGTCGGTGCGCAGGCGGGCGCGGAAGCGGTTCCTGGCCAGGGCCCGGCCGGCCCAGACGTTGAAGAAGCAGGCGCGGCGGCGGTTGGGGAGGGTGTTCCACAGCCAGACCCGGAAGAGGAGCTTGAGGACGGGCCACTGCTTGGAGCCCTCGTCGTCCCGGGTGGAGGCGCTGCCGTACGAGACGAGCGTGCCGCCGGGGGCGAGGAGCCGCCAGGAGTCGACGATGCCGCGGCCTCCGACGTGGTCGAAGACGGCGGCCACCCCGCGGGGGGCGAGTTCGCGGATGCGGGCGGCGACGTCGCCGGCGCGGTAGTCGACGGGGGCGACTCCCTGTTCCCGCAGGGCGTCGTGGTGGCGTTCGGACACCGTACCGATCACCCGCGCACCCGCGGCCCGGGCGAGCTGGACCAGGACCGAGCCGACGCCGCCGTTCGCGCCGTGCACCACGACGGTGTCCCCGGCACGGACCCGCGCCTTGCGGTGCAGCATCTGCCAGGCGGTGATGCCGTTGACGACGAGGGTCTCCGCCTCGGCCGCGCCGATCCCGGCGGGCACCGGCACCACGTCCGCCGCGTCCACGAGCACATGGCTGGCCCAGCCGCCGACCTTGAGCAGCGCGGCTACCCGGGTGCCGGCCAGGCCCGGCGCCACGCCCTCGCCGGTCGCCAGCACCGTACCGACGAGGTCGTAGCCGGGCACGAACGGGAAGGGCGGCTGGTCGTAGTAGCGGCCGCGCCGCATCTGCTGCTCGGCGAAGGAGACGCCGGTCGCCTCCATCCGGATCACGACCTGGCCGGGGCCCGCGGCGGGCACCGCCCCGTGCCGGATCTGCAGCCCCTCGGGCTCGACCTTGCCCGGCAGCACGACCTCGACGAGTCCTTCGGTGTTCATGGCGACGACCTCCACAGGGCCATTGAGTTACTCGGCTTCGCGTTCGTTAGAAGTTATAACTCGATGGGTTCGAGAGTGTCAATAACTTCAGTGATAACCTCTAACTATGGTGAACTCGGAAGCGAAGACCCCGCGTGAGCGCTACCGCGCCCAGGTGCGTACGGAGATCAAGGAACGGGCGTGGGAGCAGATCGCCACGGCCGGCGCCTCCGCGCTCTCCCTGAACGCGATCGCCAAGCAGATGGGCATGAGCGGACCCGCGCTGTACCGGTACTTCGGAGGCCGCGACGAGCTGATCACCGAGCTCGTGAGAGACGCGTACCGAAGCCTCGCCGACACCTTCCGCGCCGCCGCGGAGGCCGGTGCCGGCCTGTCCGGGCTGGCGCACGCCCTGCGGGCGTGGGCCCTGAAGGACCCCCAGCGCTACTTCCTCATCTACGGCACGCCCGTCCCGGGCTACCACGCGCCCGACGACACCACAGCGATCTCGTCGGAGATCATGGCGACCCTCCTGGACGCCTGCGCCGCGCTGCCGGCGGACGGCCCGGCGACTGAGTTCGAGGCGCACCTCGCGGGACACCGGGACTGGGCGGGCGACCATCCCGCTCCGCCCGCGGCCCTCCACCGCGCCCTGACCTTCTGGACCCGGCTGCACGGCGTCCTGTCCCTGGAGCTCGCGGGCCAGTTCTCCGGCATGGGGCTCGACCCGGCGCAGCTCTTCGCCGCCGAGCTGGGCGACCTGACCGGTACGCCGGTGAAGTGACCCGGGCTCCCGCCCTCGTGATCATGTCACCGCTCTGTGACAGCGATGTCCTGGAACGAAGGCACCGGGATCCTCCCGGCTCACGGCCCCCTCCTGCTGATCGAGCAGCACCGAGCCGCCGAAACCGCTTCGGCCTCGGCCAACCGATCACCAAGGGGATTTCATGTTCGGCAACCGTCGCAAGGCCCTCCTCGTCTCCGCGGCCCTCGTGGGCGGCGCGATGCTGATGACGGCATGCCAGGACTCGGACGCGACCAAGGACACGGGTGCTTCCAAGGGGCCTTCCTCCTCCCCGAGCCAGGCGGGTGGCTCGGGCTCCTCGTCCGGCTCGTCGAGCGCGGGCGGCGGCAAGGACACCGGGAAGGGCAGCGGCGGCTCGGGCAAGGGGACCGATGACGGGGCCGGGTCCGGCGCCGACACCGGCAACGGCGGGCGCGAGCAGGTCGAGCAGAGCTGCGGCGCCAACGACATCTCCTGGAGCACCCGGTCCGAGACCCAGGCCGGCGGATACATCCTCGTCATCGCCAAGGCCAAGCCGGGCATCACCTGCTACCTGCCCGCCGGACTCCCGACCGTGGCCTTCGGCTCCGACGGCACCCAGGCGGGTCCCGCGGAGCAGTCCGTGGGCGAGCAGATCAAGCTCAGCGGCAGCACCGCCGCCTACGCCGGCGTCAACCCCAAGTCCACCGGCACGGACGGCGGCAAGGAGCTCGACAGCATCATCGTCGCCGTCGGCGAGAACGACCCCGACCCCGTCTCCCTGCCCGTCGGCACCATCACCGTCGACAAGCCCGTCGTCACCAACTGGCACACCGCCCCCACCGACGCCGTCCCCTTCGGCTGACCCGAACACGGCTGGTTCCGAACACGGCTGGTTCCGAACACGGTGGGTTCCGGGCTCCGGCCGGCGGGTTGTCCGCGAACCTCCCCGGAATTGTCCTTGATCGGTAACGGGCGGAGCCCGGGGCCGATTTCCCTCGTCCTGCCAGGTGGTCGCAGTGCGGCCGGGGGGTCGGCGAGGAACTACGCGAAGGTGGGGCGGACATGGCGCGGCACGGTGGTGGGCGGGGCTGGTACGGCAAGCTGATCGGCGCGGCGCTCGGGGTGACCGTGCTCGCCACCGGTGCCTCGGTGTGGACCGCGCAGGCCGGTGCCGTGGGCGACTCCTCGCCGAAGGCGTCCGTGCCGGCCGCGCCCGCGGTCAGGCCGGTCGACGTGAGCATCGTGCACGCCTCGGACAAGGGGGCACGCGGCGTCAACATCACCATCGACGACGGCCCCGACCCGAACTGGACCCCCCAAGTGCTGGACGTGCTGCGGGAGTACGGGGTGAAGGCGACGTTCTGCATGGTGGGGACGCAGGCGCAGGCCCACCCCGACCTCGTCAAGAAGGTGGTCGCGCAGGGGCACCGGCTGTGCGACCACTCGGTGTCGCACGACACCACGATGGACAAGAACTCCCAGGCCTACCAGTCGCAGCAGATCCTCGACGCCGAGCGCATGATCACCAAGGCGTCCGGGGGCGTACGGCCGATGTACTACCGGGCTCCGGGCGGTGCCTTCACGCCCTACAGCCGCAAGCTCGCCGCCGAGCGGGGCATGCGTCCGCTGGGCTGGAACGTGGACACCAAGGACTTCGAGCAGCCGGGCGCGGACGCGATCGTCGCCACCGTCCGGCAAGAGCTGCCGAACGGGCCGACGCTCCTCTTCCACGACGCGGGCGGCGACCGTTCCCAGACCGTCGAGGCCCTGCGCCGGGTCCTGCCCTGGCTGAAGGAGCAGGGCTACTCCTTCGGCTTCCCGGTGCGCTGAGACCCGGCCCCGGCCGATCCGGTCGCTCGGGGCGAGCCGCTCCGCTCCTCGGGTGCGGTGGGCACAACGATGAGTTTCGGCGGCGGACCGGGTCCATGGGTGTGACGGTCATCGAGACCCACCCCGAAGGACCGCCGGTCCGCAACCGCATCGAGCCACCGCACCGAGGAGAACGCCATGACGGCCACGTACACCTTCGACGTCCTCTCCAGCCTCGACGGCTACGGCGCGGCAAGCGCCGACTGGTCGGGCTACTGGGGCAAGCAGGGCCCCGAGCTGCTCGAACATCGCCTCGCGCGGTACGACACGGAGCAGCGGATGGTCTTCGGCGCCCACACCTACCGGGCCTTCGTGCGGATCCTGGCGTCGAACACCGAGGCGTCCGTGCGTGACCCCTGGGTCACCCGGATGCGGAACATGCCGGCGACGGTGGTGTCGAAGACGCTCGAAGGCCCCCTCGACTGGCCGGACGCGACGCTCGTGAGCGGTGACGCCGTCGACGTCGTCGCCCGGCTCAAGGAGGAGTCCGAGGTGCCGTTGCGCTCGCACGGCAGCCTGTCGATGAACCGGGCGCTGATGGCCGCCGGCCTGGTCGACTTCGTGCAGGTGACGCTCTTCCCCGTCATCACCGGTCGGACCGGCATCGACCCGATCTTCCGGGGTGCGGCCGACTTCGACCTGGAGCTGGTCGAGCACCACACGCTCGACGGCCGCACCCAGGAGCTCACCTACCGGCCGACCCTCCACTGACCTGCACACGGACACCACGGAGGAAGTCATGACGAACACGCCGAGCGATCCGAGCACCGCGCCGCGCGGGCGGCCGCCCGTCGTCGACCTGGCCACCTGGCAGGCCGCCCGTGACGAGCTGCTGGTCCGCGAGAAGGCCCACACCCGCCAGGGCGACGCACTGGCCGCGGCAACGAGCGGGTCAACCCGGCCCTCGGTCTGCTCGACATGACGCCTCACGGCCGCGGCGAGGCGTGGGAGGACAACCCCGACGGGTGGCCCGAGGGGCGTGACGCGTGCTGGAGCTGGCGCTCGGACGCGGACGGGAACCCCACCTGGGGTCCGACCAGCCGCCCCGTACCGCAGTGGACGCGCCCCGGCGCGGGCCCGGTGGAGAGCCTCGGCCGGCAGGGCCACCACCACTGAAACGCGCTCCAGCAGTCGCCGGTTTCACCGCGTGGCGCTGCCCGTTCCCGCCACGGACGGGTGGCGCCACGCGCTCGTTCAGGCGGAACCCGCCAGCTGTTCGAGGCGGTGGTGCAGATGCTCCACGTGGTCCTCGGACTCCGGCTTCATGAGGACGCTGCGCAGGATCCGGGCGCCGTCCGCGTCCGCGACGACTTCGGGGTGGCGGGCCGTGAAGGACTCGCGGTCGGCCCTGAGGGTGCTGAGGAAGACCGGGTCGGGGCCGGTCATGCCGTCGGCCAGGATGCGGGCCGAGGCCGCGTCGATGCCGGTGAGGGTCGCGGGGGCGACCGCGGGGAAGTAGGTGACGATGTCCAACTCGGGCCGCCGGTAGAGCTCCAGGGCGTCGGACGCCTCGATCAGGTCGGCCCAGCGCAGCGCCGCCCGCCGGCCCGCCGCGAGGACCCGGCCCAGGCCGTCGGGGGTGGGCGGCAGGAGCTGGAAGGTGAGCCACAGGGCGGCCGCGGAGGCGCCGGCGCGGGAGCACTCCAGGCTGATCTCGCCGAGGTGGAGTTCGGTGGAGGTGAAGTAGGTGTAGGGCGAGTCGTGGAGGTAGAAGCGGCCCACCTCCGGGTCGCGGAACAGCACCGCGCCGCAGCCGTAGGGCTGGAGGCCGTGCTTGTGGGGGTCCACGACGATCGAGTCCGCCCGGGCGATCGCCCGCCAGGGCTCCGGGGGCAGACCCTCGGGGCCGTCGGCGCCGGCGAGGAGGGTGAAGAAGCCGCCGTACGCGGCGTCCACATGGACACGGACGCCATGGCGCTCGGCCAGGGGCAGCACCTCGTGCACGGGGTCCACCGCGCCCGCTCCGGTGGTGCCGGTGGTGAGGACCACGGTGCCGACCTCGCCCGTGCGCAGTACGTCCTGAAGCGCGTCGAGATCCATCCGGCCCCGGTCGTCGGTGCGGACCGGGTGGCTCGGCAGGCCCAGGACGTGGCACATGCGGCCGTGGGTGTAGTGGGCGTCCGCGCTGTGCGCGATACCCCGGCCGGGGTGCAGTTCGCGGGCGACGAAGAGGGCTTCGAGGTTGGCGATCGTGCCGCTGGTGGTGAGGTGGCCGAGGTGTGTGCCGTAGCCGAACATCGCGGCCAGCCGGGCGACCGCCTCGCGTTCCATGGCCGCGGTGGCCGGGCCGCCGTCCAGGGCGTGGTTGTTGGGGTTGATCAGCATCGCGGTCAGATGGCCGACCACGGCCGCCGGGTGCGGCGGTTTCAGCATCTGACCCGCGTAGTGCGGGTGGAAGAAGGGGTAGTTGTCCGCCAGCCGGGCCGTGAACTCCTCGAAGACCGCCCCGAAGCTGTCGTCGTCCACGTGGAGGGACGGGTGGGGCCGGTAGGGGCCGAAGGTGTCGGCCCAGTCCTGTATCGCGTGGGTGGCTCGGCCGAGCCAGTGCTGCAGATCCACTGAACTCCCTCTCGCTCGCGGAGGGCCCACCGTACAATTTCAGTGACTGGTCAGCAATTGATTGCTCAGCAATTGCGGGAGGAGTGGTTGAGAGCGCAGTAAGTGACCGGGCAGTAAACTCGACCGTCATGGACGCCACGCCCCAGCCCGGCGACGAAGCCGCCGTCAGTGCCGCCGCCCGCGCCGCCGGCAGCGAGCTCGTGCGGGACTTCGGTCTGCTGATCAAGTCCGCCACCCGTCTGGAACAGCGGATCGACAGCGCGCTGCGGCGCGAGTGCGGGATCAGCCACACCATGCTGGAGGTGCTGATGCGGCTCTGCCGCCGGCCCGGCGAGGAGGTCTCCCAGCGGCAGCTCGCCGACGACCTCACGCTCACCAGCAGCGGTACGACCCGCCTCATCGACCGCATGGAGGACGCCGGCCTGGTCCGCCGCGTGCCGTCCCCCGGGGACCGGCGGGTGACCCTGGTGGAGGCGACCGCCGAGGGGCGTGCCGTGTTCCTGCGCGCGGCGGCCGTGCACGCCCACGTGGTGGAGGAGCACTTCGTCAGGCCGCTGCCGGCCGACGACTACACGCGGCTGATCGGCGCACTGGGCGAGATCGACAAGGGCCTTCGCGACGGGACCGGTTGAGGGACCGGGCGGTTCCCGGCCCTGGCTCCAGGCCTCAGAACCGGGGCAGTTCGACGCAGATGTGCGGGGCCAGGGCACGCAGGAAGTCCGGTGCGTCGAAGATCTCGCCCGCGGAGGCCACGCCGGTGGCGCGGGTACGGCCGGTGAGGATGCGGTCGGCCGCCTCCACCGCGAGGGGTGCCGTGACGGCGTAGATGTCCCGGCCGCTCGCCGTGGCGCGCCGCTCGGCGGAGCCGGAGCGGACGACGGCGTCGACCAGGAAGGTCTGGTCGGACCGGCCCGCCTCGTCGGCGGCGGCCGGCGCCGGAGTGTCCGGGGCCGCGAGGTCCCTGGCCGCCTCGGTCGCCATGTGGGTGCGCACCTCGGGAACGGCGAGATGGCTGGGGATCGTGACCACGTCGGCCATCGTGAACTCCCCGACGACCTCCCGGGTCCCCATCGGGTCCGGGAAGGGCCACTTCAGCACCGACGACTCGCCGTCGTGGTACTCCAACCTGCCGTCCGTGTAACGGACTCGGCGGCCGGCCCGGCGGTCCCGGGAGACCGTGCCCGCGGCGCGGGTCCCCTCGGTGGGGTGCCAGCCGCTCAGGCCGTACGCGATCGTCGCCTCGTCGGCCGTCGTCCAGTCGCCCATCGCGGCGGTGGCCAGGAGGTCGCCGAGACCGCCGTAGAAGGCCATCGCGGGGACGATCACCGCTGCGGCCTCGCGGGCCCGGTCCGTGAAGTGCGCGAAGGTGTCGGCGTTGGCCTCGATCTCGGCCGCCACGTCGACGTACGGGATGCCCGCGCGCAGGGCCGCCTCGATCACGGGGGCCGCCGTCAGGGCGAAGGGGCCGGCACAGTTGATCACGGCGTCCGCTCCCGCGAGGGCACGGTCGAGCGCGGACGGGTCCTCGACGGAGGCCGGGCGGATCTCCGCGCCCGGCACGGTGGCCGCCAGTGCGCGCAGCTTGTCGGCGTCGCGGCCGGAGAGGAGCGGGACGTATCCGCGCTCCATGAGCTCCGCCACGACGAAGCGTCCGGTGTGGCCGTACGCGCCGTACACCGCGACGGTCCGTCCCGTCGCCGATGCCGATGCCGATCCGGATGCCGCCGATGCCGATGTCATGGGTTCTCCCCGTGCTCGAAATGATCCGCCGAGTTCGTCCTGTGCAGACATCCTGGCGGGGGCGGGCCGCTCCTCGTGAGTGTCCGGAACGACGAGACCCGTACACTTTCGGACATGGGTAACGCGATGGCACTGGCCGTCACCGAGGGCATGCTGCACTTCGAACTGTCCCTGGCCTACGAGGTGTTCGGCTCCGCTCCGGACGGGGTGGGCGTCCCCTGGTACGACGTCGAGGTCTGCGGGACGGGCGCCGTGCGGGTCGGACGGTTCCGGCTGGAGGCCGACCACGGGCTGGACCGGCTCCGGCACGCCGACACCGTGATCGTCCCCGGCTGGGTGGACGTCGATGTGGAGCCGCCCGCCGATCTCGTGGACGCGGTGCGCGCGGCCCATGAGGCGGGAGCGCGGGTGGCCTCGCTGTGCACCGGGGCGTTCGTGCTGGCCGCCGCCGGGCTGCTGGACGGCAGGCGGGCCACCACGCACTGGGCGCACACCGACGTGCTCGCCGAGCGCTTTCCGCGGGTGGCGGTCGACCCGGACTTGCTCTACGTGGACAACGGCAGCGTGCTCACCTCGGCGGGCAAGGCAGCCGCCATGGATCTCTGCCTGCACCTGGTCCGGCTCGACCACGGCTCGTCCGTCGCCAACGCCGTCGCGCGGCGCCTGGTCGTGCCGCCGCACCGGGCGGGCGGCCAGGCCCAGTTCGTGGCCGCCCCGGTGCCCAGCCGGGACGACCATCCGCTGGCCGCGCTGCTGCCCTGGGCGATCGAGCGGCTCGACCGGCCGCTCACCGTGGAGGACCTGGCGCGCCGGGCCGGGATGAGCTCACGCCATCTGGGCCGGCACTTCAGGGCGGTGACCGGCACGACCCCGCTGCAATGGCTGCTGACCCAACGCATCCGGCGCGCCCAGGAGTTGCTGGAGAACACCGACGACGGGGTCGACGCCGTCGCGACGGCCACCGGCATGGGCACCGCCACGACGCTGCGCCGGCACTTCAACCGGACCGTGGGCGTGCCTCCGGACGCCTACCGCCGGACGTTCCGCTCACGGCCCGGCACGACGGAGCCGGACGACACGTCCGAACCCGCCGGGTTCAGGAACGGATGAACGCGAGGATGTCCGGGTTGAGGACTTCCGGGTGGGTGGACAGCATCCCGTGCGGATAGCCCTCGTACGTCTTCAGCGTGCCGTTCTTGAGGAGCTCGACCGTCAGGGGCGCCGAGTCCTCGTACGGCACGACCTGGTCGTCGGTGCCGTGCGCGACGAGCACGGGCACCTCGATCTGCCTGAGGTCCTCGGTGAAGTCGGTCTCGGAGAACGCCTTGATGCATTCGTAGTGGGCGTTGGCCGCGCCCGTCATGCCCTGCCGCCACCAGTTGTCGATCAGCCCCTGCGACACCTGCGCGCCGGGGCGGTTGAAGCCGTAGAAGGGCCCGGTGGGGATGTCGATGAAGGACTGTGACCGGTTGGCGGCGAGAGCGTCGCGGAAGCCGTCGAAGACCTCGATCGGCAGGCCGCCCGGGTTGGCCTCCGTCTTCAGCATCAGCGGCGGTACGGCCCCCACCAGGACCGCCTTGGAGACGCGGCCGGGCTTGGCGCGGGCGACGTAGCGGGTGACCTCGCCGCCGCCGGTGGAGTGGCCGATGTGGACGGCGCCGCGCAGATCGAGGGCGTCGGTGAGGGCGGTCACGTCCGCGGCGTAGGTGTCCATGTCGTGGCCGCCGGCGGTCTGCGTGGAGCGGCCGTGGCCGCGGCGGTCGTGGGCGATGACCCGGTAGCCCTGCGCCGAGAAGAACAACATCTGGTTGTCCCAGTCGTCGGCGCTCAGTGGCCATCCGTGGTGGAAGACGATCGGCTCGCCGTCGCGGGGACCCCAGTCCTTGTAGAAGATCGTGGTGCCGTCGTCGGTGGTGACTGTACCCATCGCTGATCCTCCGCTCGTCCGGGCGCACCCCGGCCACGGAAAAGTGTGCGGGGGAACCACCCGGGACCTACGAGAGTTCACGCCCGGCGGGCGCGGTCCGGATGTACCCGGCCCACATTACGCTCGGGCCGTGGAGGGCACATCCGCAGCACAGGCGAGCGACAGGAGGCCGACGTGGCCGACACGACGGTGACCGAGGCGACCGTGGCCGAGGTGATGGAGGAGCTCGCCGGGCTGGAGGATCCCAAGGTGCGGGCCGTGAACCACGTCGTGAAGAAGAACCCGCACGCCGAGGTGCTGCGCCTGGCCTGGTCCGCCGACCCGGACCCGGTGGTCGCCGCTGCCGGCTGGGCGCTGACGACCGAGCGCGTGGCGAAGAGGCCCGCGGGCCTCGATCTCGTGGGACTGCTCGACGTGATCGAGGCGCGGATGAAGGACGCCCCGGACCGGCTCCAGTGGGCGATGAACCACTGCCTGGCGCAGATCGGGATCGAGCACCCCGAGCACCGGGCCCGGGCCCTGGCCGTCGGTGAGCGCCTGGAGGTGCTCAAGGACTGCCCGACCTCCCCGGGCTGCACGTCCCCGTACGCTCCCGACCGGATCAACGAGATGGTGCGCCGGCAGGACGCCGCCCGTCAGGGCTGAGCGGGCAGCGACTCCAGGTAGGCGTCGCCCACCGACCGGGGCACCGCCATCAGCCACGCGTCCAGGACCAGCGGGACCAGTTCCCGCGGGGTGAGGACCGGCATCCGCAGGTGGACCCAGTTGTAGCGCATGTCCGAGGTGCGCGGCAGCTGGAACTTCTCGGGCTCCGCGGCGATCAGCGACTCGCGTTCCTCCTTGGGGAAGGCGAAGCCCATGGTCGTCTCGTCCGGGGAGACCGAGGCGTACACGATGCGGCCGACCTTGAACTTCACGTACTCCCGGATCAGGTGTTCCTCGGTACGGGGCAGGTGCAGCGCAGCCGCCCGGACGTCGTCGAGGGTGATCACACGTCCCTCCCCAGGTCCGGTGCGTAGTGGACCAGCTCGATCAGCAGGTTGGCCGGCGCCGGGGCGTACAGGAACGCCACGGTCATGCCCTCGCGCGCGCCCTTGCAGGGCTCCGCGTCGATCGCCGTGAAGCCCTGGCCGCGCAGCCGGGCCGTCTCGCTCTCCAGGTCGTCCACCTCGAAGGCGAGGTGGTACAGCCCCGGGCCCTGGCGCTCCAGGCGGCCCTCGATGGCGGAGCGCTCCTGGGTCGGGGAGACGATCTCCACGGCCGGGTTGCCGAGGCCGCCCCCGAACTGCCAGAACTCGCAGGCCACTCCGTAGTCGTCGGCATGCCCTTCGTCGTATTTGCGCATGCCCAGCGTGGTCATGAAGGCGGCCACGCCCTCGGGGTCCGCGGTGGCCAGCCCGATGTGGTCTATGCGAAGGATCACCGTGTGTCCGATCGGGTCAATGTGAGGTACGCGTAGTCGTCCAGCATCTTGGAAAGCGGTCTGCCGGGACACCCGTACAAGTTGGCGAGCGCCTCCTCGTCCAGGCCGCTGTCGGCGAGAACGTGCCGGGCCCAGTCCCGGTTCAGGCGCTGGTGGGCGAGGTAGGCCGCCGCGTCCCTGGTGCCGTGCAGCTTGCGGGCGATGGCCTCGTCCCAGGGGACCAGGGAGTAGGGGCGCAGCCCGTGGAGCAGTTTCGAGGCGGCGGTCGCGCCCAGGGTCCGGGGGCGGTCAGGGGTTCCGGCGGCGAGTGCGCACAGGTCGGCGTAGCACTCGCCGAGGGGTGCGATGTCGTCGTCGGTGAGTTCGCCGAGCCGGGTGCCCGGTCCCGGGAGGAGCTCGTACCAGCGGGCGGTCCACTCGTGCAGGGCGGGGGCGAAGAGGTCCGGCTCCCCGGGGCGGGGGTAACGGATCCTGCATCCCCAGGAGTTCAGCCACTTCAGGGCGGCGGCGGGGTCGTCGTGCGCGAGCGGTGCGTACGAGGCCGGTGCGGGCGGGGCCGAGGTGCCGGCGTCCAGTCCGAGGAACGTGGCCACCGCGGCCCCGAGACTCCGCGCGGTCGGTGCGGACCGTACGTCGTCCGCGGTCACCGACACCATGTCCGTGACCGCGGACGGAGACTGAGGCGTCACGAGGCGGATTCCCGGGCGTCGGAGGCGGTCTCCAGCGGCGGCGTCCCGGGCACGGCGGCCTGCGCCTGCTCGCCGGCCCGGCGGCGCCGGTTCACCCGCAGGTAGAGCAGGGCGGCGCCGGCGACGGCCAGCGGCCACAGCAGATAGAGGCCGGCCATGATCAGCAGGGCGGCGACGGCGACGCACGCGCCCAGCGCGGAGGCCCGGCCCTTGGTGCCCTTCGGGAGCAGCTTCACGGCGGCGGCGACACCGATCGCGTAGACGGCGACGAACGAGCCGGTGGTGAGCAGGACGAGCGGTTCGGTGCCGAGGCCGGAGGCCACCACGGCGAACAGGGCCAGGAAGGACAGGCCGGACACCACCGCGAGGCTGCGCCGCGGCACCTCGCCGGCGACGCTGCCCCGGGACATCCACGCGGGCAGCGCGCCGTCCCGGGCGAGGGCGGCACCGAGGTTGGCGGCACCGGCGTAGTAGGCGTTCATGGCGCCCGTGGTGAGCAGCAGCGCCGCGCCCGCGGCGAGGTAGCGGGCGTCGCCGCCCAGGCCCGCGGCCATCAGGTCGCCGAGCGGCGCGTCGGACTCCGAGGCCTTGGCGCCGAGGACGACGATGACCGAGAAGGCCACCAGCAGGTACAACCCGCCCACGATCACGACGGCCGAGTAGGTGGCCCGGGGCAGGTCCCGCGCCGGGCGCTTGAACTCGCCCGCCAGGTGCGTGATCGCCTCCCAGCCCGCGAAGCTCCACACCAGCAGCGCGGCCGCCGGCAGGATCGCGGACCAGCCGTGCGGGGCGAACGGTTCGAGGTTGGCCGTGTCCGCCTTCGGCAGCGACAGCGCGACCGCGATCAGCAGCAGCGTCACGAGCAGGCCGGCCAGCATGAACTGGAACCGCCCGGTCACCCGCAGGCCCAGCGCGTTGGCGGCGGTGACGACCACCATCAGGCCGACGGCGGTCACGGTCGTGGTGGTGGTGCCGCCGCCCACCGCGGAGGAGACATAGGCGCCGCCGAAGAGCGCCGCCGCGGCCGCGCCGGGCGGCACGGCGAGGTAGAAGCACCAGCCGACCACGGCGGAGGCACGCTCGCCGAACGCCTTCATGGCGTAGGTGGAGACGCCGCCGGCGTCCGGGTAGCGGGCTCCCAGAGCGGCGAAGGCAGCGGCCAGGGGGGCCGACAGGACGACCAGGGCCAGCCAGGCGAGCAGTGAGGCGGGGCCGGCCGCCTCGGCGGCGAGCGCGGGCAGGGCGATGACACCGGTGCCGAGCACGGCGCCCACATACATCGCGGTGCCCTGGACCGCGCTGAGGGTTCCCCCGGAGGGTTCTGTCTTGGCTTCGCTCATGCCGGCCAGCATCGCCCGCGGGCTCTCGCCGGCACCATCGGCAGTTTTGACATCGTGCGCTAAATTACCGACATGCGTCCCCACGTGATCGCGCTCGCCATTACGGATGCCACCCCGACGTTCGAACTGGCCGTTCCCTGCGAGGTGTTCGGGACCGACCGCTCCGATCTCATCGACCCCTGGTACGAGTTGCGGATGTGCGGGGACTCCTCCACTCCGCTGCGCACGGCGACCGGCCTGGCCGTGCACACCCCCTACGGCTTCGACGACCTGCTCGACGCCGACACCATCCTCGTCACGGCGTGTGCCCGGCCCGTCCAGCTCGACCCGCCCGCCCGGCTCGTCGAGGTGCTGCGCGAGGCGCACGGCAGGGGCAAGCGGATCGTCTCGATCTGCACCGGCGCCTACGTCCTGGCCGCGGCGGGGCTGCTGACGGGCCGTACGGCGACCACGCACTGGATGAACGCCGGGGACTTCGCCCACCGCTTCCCCGAGGTCGACTTCGTCCCCTCCGCGCTCTACACCGACGAGGGCGACATCCTCACCTCGGCCGGCACCGGCTCGGCCATCGACCTGTGTCTGCACCTGGTGCGTCAGGACCACGGCGCCGCCGTCGCCAACGAGGTGGCCCGCCGGATGGTCGTACCGCCGCACCGCGAGGGCGGCCAGTCGCAGTACACCAAGCCGGTGGTGCGGGCGGAGACGAGCGACGATCTCGCGCCGGTCCTGCAGTGGGCGCAGGAGCGGCTGCACGAGCCGCTGACCGTGCCGCAGCTCGCGCGCGCCGCCCACCTGGGCGAGCGCACCTTCGCCCGGCGGTTCCGGGACCGGCTCGGCATCACTCCGCTGCAGTGGCTGCTGCAGCAGCGGGTCCGCCTCGCGCAGGAGCTGCTGGAGACCACGGACGAGCCGGTGGAACAGATCGCGCGCAGCACCGGGTTCGGTACGGCCGCCAATCTCCGGTATCACTTCGGCCGGGTCACCACCGTGTCCCCGCAGACATATCGCCATGTGTTCCGGCACCGGGCCGCACAACAGGCCGGCCATTCCCAGGCCGCGCAGACCGTATTGACACCGTGAAAACGGCCCGGCCCCAAGCGACAACTTGCCCAGCCCGAACACCTGTTGTCGTCGGAACACCACTTTGATTTGCTCCCTGCATGTTGCAGCGAATCGAAGCGGAACAGTTAATTCCCGGCCGTGGCCAGCCGATTCAGAACGGCTGCGTCATATTCGACGAGGAGGCCATCCGTTACGCCGGCCCTCTCGCCGAGGCCCCCGACACACCGGAAGCGGAGACCGTCCGCGCCCGTACCGTGATGCCCGGACTGTGGGACTGCCACGGCCACTTCATGGGGCTGCGGTCGGCCGACCTCTCCCTGCTGCCCCAGGAACCGATCGCCCTGCGGGCGGCCCGGATCACCACCGATCTGCGCAACGCGCTGAACGCCGGAGTCACCTCCGTGCGCGAGACCGGCGGACTCGGCATCCACCTGGTCCGCGCCATCGAGGAGGGCACGGTGCAGGGCCCGTCGATCTATCCGGCCGGCACCACCCTGTCCACCACCGGCGGCCACGCCGACCTGCACAGCTATCCGACGTCGTGGGTGGAGGACTTCGGGCACCTCGGCGGTGAACTGAGGCTGGCCGACGGGCCCGCGGAGTGCGCCCGCGCCGCGCGCGAACAGCTGCGCCGCAACGCCAAGCTCATCAAGGTCTGCGCCTCCGGCGGTGTGCTGTCCGAGGTCGACCACCCCATCCACCAGCAGTTCACGAACGCGGAGCTGCGCGCGATCGTCGAGGTCGCCGGGATGGCCGACCGGATCGTCGCCGCGCACTGCCACGGCAAGCCCGGCATCATGGCCTCGCTGGAGGCCGGGGTGAAAACCATCGAGCACGGCACCTACATCGACGAAGAGGCCGCCGTGGCCATGCGCGAGTGCGGCGCCATCCTCGTCACCACCCGCACGATCTTCCAGGAACTCCTCGACAACGGTCACCTGCTGCCGGCGTACGCGCTGAAGAAGCTCCAGGCCACGGCGGGGCGGCACGCGGAGGCCGTCGCCATCGCCCGCGAGCAGGGCGTGACGATCGCCGCCGGCACCGACGTCGCGCTCACCGGCACCGAGATGCCCGACTCCTGGGGCCGCAACGGCCGGGAGCTGCCCCTGCTGGTGAAGACCGGCATGACGCCGCTGGACGCCATCGAGTCCGGCACCGCGATCGGCCCCGCCACCCTCGGACCGCAGGCCCCGCTCTCCGGTCAGCTGCGCGAGGGCTACGACTCCGACGTCCTGGTCCTCGACGAGGACCCGCTCGTGGACATCGAGGTCATCGCACAGCCCGAGCACATCACCGGGGTCTGGAAGGCCGGAGTCCGGGTCAAGTGAGAAGCGAAGGAGACGACATGAGCAGCGCCGGCGCACCATGGCTGCTGGAGATCCGGCTGTTCACCGTGAAGCCGGGCCTTCGGCCGGAGTTCCACAGGATCAGCGAGGAGGGCACGGTGCCGCTCATGCGCGAGTGCGGAATCACCGTGCTCGCCAACGGGCCCTCCCTGAACGACGAGGACGGCTACCACCTGCTGCGCGCCTTCCGCTCCGAGGAAGAGCGCGTGCGGCTGTCGCAGTCCGTCTACGCCACCGACGTCTGGCTGCGGAAGTACGAGGACGTGATACCGCCGATGATGGCCGGCTACCAGACCTCCGTGGTCCCCGTACCGGGCCCGGCGCTGCAGGAGTTCGCCCGCAGCCTCGCCCTCGGCTGACCGGCGCCGACGGCAGCACGACGGCCGCCGCCCCTCGCGGGGACGGCGGCCGTTTGGTGTGTGTGGGGAATCCGGCTGAGCAGGCCGGGCGAGTCCGCTGCGGTTCGGCAGCGCCCCAAAAGGGCGCGGGGAACTGCGCGACCGGCCACGACGGAGCCGCAGTCGACCGACGGCCCCTCGCGCAGCCTTCCGGCGGAGCGCTCAGGCGTCGGCCGGCTGCGCGGCCGGCTCGTCCGTCGGCTCGCTCCGCTCCGGGGCCGGAGTACGGATCGCGGCGACACCCAGCCCCGCCGCGGCCAGCCCGATCACACCGAGCAGCGGCCACACGTCGTGGCCGAGCCGCACGAACAGCAGGCCGCCCAGGACCGGGCCGATGGCCGTACCGAGCGCGTGCATGAACTGGAACGCGCCGATGTAGCGGCTGCGCAGATGCGCCGGGCCCGCCGTCGCCGGGTGGGCGAACACCGCGGGACCGCCGATGATCTCACCGAGCGTCCACACCAGGGTGGCGCCGATGATCACGGCCGCGCCCATCGGCATGCCGTACAGGGCCACACCCAGACCGACCAGTCCGAAGGACAGGCCCACGACGATCCTGGTGCGCCACTGCCCGGTCACCTTGGTGAGCGGCAGTTCGAAGGCGATCACCATGAAGCCGTTGAGGGAGACCGCGGCCGTGTACCAGAACAGGTCGAGGTCATGGGCCTCGACGTCCAGCGGCAGCGTCGACAGGTACTGCACGTAGATGATCGCGTTGAACAGGGTGGCCGTCAGATAGAGCACGTACCGGCGGTCGCGGAGCATCGCCCGGTAGCCGCCCGCCGTGCCGCTCTCCTCCTCGGCCGGGGCCGCCTCGGCGGTGCCCCGCGCGGCCCGGCGGGGCAGGACGGCGGCCGCGACGACGGCGTACGCCAGCGCGATCACCGCCTCGCCCCAGAACAGCAGTGTGTAGCTCTCGCCGTCGAGGTGGTACAGCCCGAGGCCGACCATGGGCGCCGCCATCGCGCCCACGTTCAGGCACCAGCGGTACATGCCGAAGACGACGACCTGGCTGCTGCCCGAGGTGAGTTCGGAGAGCAGCGCGGCGGCGGCCGGCCGGTAGAGCTGGGCCATGAGGCTGGCCAGGACGACCGCCACGACGAGCGTCGGATAGTTCGGCAGGTAGAGCAGCGCCGCGGTGAGCACCGCGGTGCCGGCCATGCCCAGGATCGTCGCGTTGCGCGCCCCGAGCCGGTCCGCGAGGGTGCCGCCGAGCAGCACACCCGCGACCCCGCCCGCTCCGTAGGCGCCCAGCGCGTAGGACGCCTCGCTCTCGGAGTAACCGCGGTAGGTCAGGTACAGCACGATGAAGACGTTGAGGAATCCGCCGAGCTTGCTCAGCAGCACGCCCGCGAGGATGGTCTTCACCGCCGCCGACGAATCCCGGAACGTGGCCCAGATCGCCACGTTGTCGTCCTTCTTCTCCTCAGTTGCCATGCACGTTCACTCTTCTCTCGCATGGGTGGCGTCCTGACCGCTGCGCACGTGCAGTGCCGCCTCGGCGGCGTCCAGTGCCGCGCCGCACTCCTCGACGGCGCCGCCGGTGGCGATGGCGAAGGCGATCCGCCCCCAGACCGTGCCCTTGGGCGGCGGGGACACGACGGCACCGGCCCTGGCCACGGGCACCAGTTGTTCGAGCGCGGCGGGCAGCCCCGCCTCGTGGAACGAGACGGACTCGATGCGGGTGTCGTCGTGCTCGACGTAGAAGAAGCGGATGCCCGCGACCCTCCGGTGGGCCGGGGTCGTTTCGGGGGTGATGCCGCAGGCGACACGCGCCGCGGCGAGGCCCGGGTCGATGCCCGTGGCCAGCATGCCCAGGTAGGGGATCATGTCCCCGCCGAGCCTGCCGTTGACCTCGATCAGCCGCGGTCCGGCGGCGGTCAGCATGAACTCGCTGTGCGTCCAGCCGTCGCGGAAGCCGAGCGCGGTGTGGGTGTCCTGGAGGGCGTCCAGCAGCTGCGGGTCGGTGAGCAGCGGGTCGTCCGCGTCGACGAAGTGGCCGATCTCCTCCGCGTACGGCGGATAGCCCACCACCTTGCGGCCGATGAACAGCGGTACCGCCTTGCCGTCCTGGACGACCGCGTCGACGCTGATCTCCTCGCCGGTCACCAACTCCTCGACGAGGACCGGCTGATCGGTGCTGTAGAGCAGCGGCTCGGGGTCGGGGCCCTTCATCCCGGCGGTGAAGGGGAACCTCTCCGCGAGCTCGCCGGCGTCCTCGACGCGTACGACGCCGAGGCTGGCGCCGAGGCCGCGTGGCTTGAGGATCGCCGGGTAGCCGACGCGGTCGGCGGCGGCCAGGGCCTCGTCGAGCGTCTTGACCGCGACGGAGCGGGGCTGGGCGACGCCGGCCTCGTCCAGGGCGGCCCGGGTCTGGCCCTTGTCGCGCAACCGCCAGATGACGTCCGGCTCGCCGTTGCGCAGGCCGAGGGCCTCGGCCACGTAGGAGGCGGCGTGGATGCGTCCCTCGTCCCAGCACAGGACACCGGCCACGGGCGTCGCGGCGTGCAGCTCGCGGGCCGCGCGGGCCATCGCCGGGCCGTCCAGGGTGCTGGGCAGGACCGTCCAGCCGCGGATGTACTCCTTCTCCCAGGTGGGTTCGTCCACGTGGAAGAGATGGATGTCGAACTCCTCGCGAATGGAGCGCAGCAGATACTCGCGGTACGTCCGCATGCCCGTCGCCACCACGAGCAGCAGCGGCCGCTCTCCCGTCGCCTTCTGCACTTCTCTCATGTCACCTTTCCTTTCGGGGAGTTGGGGGGCCGAGCACGCACAGGTGGACGGGTCGGCCTCACGTTAGTGCCGGTTCACCGGCGGAAATCCGGCGCGTCGGAAATTCAGTGCCTGTGCGTCAGGAATTCGACTCCGGCGCCGGGCCGCCGGCCATGACGCGCTCGCGGACCCGTTCCTCGCGGGTGACGGGCATGCGCCGTACGGACATGCGCAGCAGGGGCGCGGCCATCACGGACGTCACGATCGCGACGAGCACGATGATCGTGTACATCCCGGTGGTCAGGATCCCGAGCCGCAGCCCGACCATCGCGATGATCACCTCGATCACCCCGCGGGAGTTCATCCCGGCGCCGAGCGCGAGCGCCTCCCAGTGGCCGAGCCGGGCGGCCCTGGCCCCCGCGTACGCCCCGGCGAACTTGCCGACGACGGCGACGGTCAGCACCAGCAGGGCGCACAGCGCGACCTCGGGGCGGGCCAGGGCGGTCAGGTCGATCCGCAGCCCCGCGGTCGCGAAGAACAGCGGGGCGAGGACGGTGACGGCCATGATCCGCAGCGGGGTGAGCCGCTCGCGGTCCGGTTCCCCGGCCGAGCCGATCAGGACACCGACGATGAAGGCACCGATGATCGCCTCCATGTGGAGTGCGTGACTGGCCACGGCTCCCAGGACGATCAGCACGGTGCACACGGCGGGCACCGAGCCGCCGTTGCCGGCCCGGCCGGCCCACCGCAGCAGGCGGCGGACCAGCGGGCGGCCCACGAACCAGGCGCAGGCGAGCATCGCGATCAGGTTCACCACGGACCAGGCGACGTCCGGGCCGTGCACGCCGGTGGTGGCCATCGCCGAGACGACGGACAGCAGCAGCCAGCCCGCGATGTCGTCCACCACGGACGCGCCGACGATGAGCTGCCCGATGTCGCGGTGCAGCAGCCCCATGTCGAGCAGGGTCTTGGCGATGACCGGCAGCGCGCTGACGCAGAGCGCGACACCGGCGAACAGGGCGAAGACGGTGCGGTCCACGCCGTCGACGAGCAGGGCGGCCGGGATCGCCAGCGCGACCGCGACCCCGCCGGCGAAGGGCACCACGAGGCCGCCGGTGCTGACCAGGACGGCGGCCCTG
The DNA here is from genome assembly GCF_057710365.1 of Streptomyces sp. bgisy027. Taxonomy (NCBI): domain Bacteria; kingdom Bacillati; phylum Actinomycetota; class Actinomycetes; order Kitasatosporales; family Streptomycetaceae; genus Streptomyces; species Streptomyces sp. bgisy027. Next base: position 75,966 of record NZ_JBYIVZ010000019.1, on the reverse strand, counting down.
CCCTTCCTGCGGATCAGCCCGAGGTCGATGTTCATGCCGGTGATGCCCACCAGCAGCAGCACCCCGAGCTGGCCCGCCGCGTCCAGCAGGTGCATGGACTGCGGCTGCTGGGGCAGCAGCCAGGCGGCGAAGGCGGGGGCCAGCGGCGTGAGCAGGGACGGCCCCAGCACCACGCCCGCGCAGAGCTCGCCGACGATGGAGGGCATGCCGAGCCGCTGTGCGAGCCGGCCCAGGAGCACGGCCGTGCCGAGCAGGACCCCCACCTGGAGCAGGAACATCAGCAGCGCGTGGGATCCCAGGGGCGCCACGGGAGTCGCGGACAGAGTCACCTCACGCGTCCTCGCGGTAGTACCAGTTCTCGGGGTTGATCATTCCGAACGGGTTCACGGGCCCGAACCCGCCGAGGTTGTTGGCCACCTCGAAGAGCCGGATGGGGAAGTTCGGCGTGAAGATGACCGGCACCTGCTCGGCGATGAAGTCCTGGTAGGTGTAGAGCGCCTCCAGGTCGTCGGAGGTGACGGACGCCTCGATGAGCTGGTCGGCCCGCGGGTCGCTGTAGTGGCCGAAGTTGCCGCCGGCACCGGTCTGGAACAGGATCTCGCCGCTCGGGTAGTGATAGGCCCAGCCGCCGTTCCAGCAGGTCATCTCCCACAGGCAGTCCGGTCCGGCGGCGCAGGGCGCGTCCTCGGCGACGAGCACCGAGCCGTACACCTCCTCCATCCGCAGCTCGATCCCGGCGGCCGCGGCGTCCTTGCGGTACTTCTCCATCAGCCGGGTCAGCGCCGGGCGCCCCTCGACGTAGCGCAGGGAGAAGCTCAGCTTGGTGCCCGCGGGGATGCCCTCGCCGGCCTGGCCGGGTCCGGTGCCGGGGTTCACGCACACGGCCGGAGTGGTGCTGGTGTCCCAGCCGTTGGCCGCGAGCAGCTCACGGGCCCGGTCGACGTCGAAGGGCAGCGGCCAGGCCCCCTCGCGCTGGCGCGGGGAGACGAGGTCGGTCGCCGGGACCATCGGCACGGGGCCGTTCTGCCGGTAGGCGTAGCCCTGGTAGATGTCGCGTACGGCGGAGTCCTGGTCGAGCGTGCTCTGCAGCGCCTGCCGGAAGTAGGTCTGCCGGAAGACCTTCGCGGCCACCGTGGGGTTGTTGTAGTTGAGGCAGAAGTAGCGGATGCAGAAGGCGACCTGCGGCACCAGCGTGTAGGTGTCCGCGAGCGGGTTGGGTCCGCCCACGGTGGGGTCGGTGGCCGGTTCCGAGGCGAAGCTCAGCGGCAGGTAGCCGACCTGGATGCCGCCCTCGGCGTGCGGGCCGGCCTTGAGCATCGCGTACTCTTCGTCGTCCGAGAACGTCGGGACCTGCCGGAACTCGTCCAGGTAGGGCTTGTTGGGGCCGGAGTAGTGCTCGTTGGGCACGAAGGTGACCATGCCCTGAAGCGTGTAGCTCTTCAGCCGCCAGGGTCCGCTGACCACGCTCCACACGGGGCTGTCGGCCCACCGGGTGCGGTGTGCGTTGCCCTCGTCGATGATGTCGCCCTGCTCCGCCATCAGGTAGTCGTAGACGGCCGGAACGTCGGCCACGCCGCCCGACGCGTTCGCGGGCCCCTCGGTGGTGCGGTCCCACGCCTTGGGCAGCGGGGTGATGGTGCTGAGCTGGTTCATCAGCACCCACTTCTTCGAGTAGGCCTTGTCGAAGGTGAAGTAGACGGTGTCCTCGGCGAGTTTGCCGTAGGAGGTCAGGTTGTCCGGGAAGTAGCCGGGGACGTACTCGCCGTACCGGTCGCCCTTGACCTTCATCAGGTTGACCCAGAACAGGACGTTGTCCGCGCACAGCGTCTCGCCGTTGGACCACTTCCACGGCTTGACCTTCACGGTGACGGTCAGTCCGTCCTCGCTCCACCGCGGGGGCTCGCCGATGCTCTGGTCGTAGTCCACGTCCGGGGTGCCCTGGCTGCCGAAGTAGTACAGCGGCCGGTACATCAGCATCTGGAACTCGTAGATGTTCCGCGTCCCCATCCGCTCGGCCGGCGTGAAGGGGAAGATCACCGCGGGCGGGAACCCGGGGGCGCACGCCCAGGTCACCGTGCCGCCCTTCCTGGGCGTGGCGGACGGGGTCGTCGACGGCGACATCACTTGACCTCCTTCAGGTACGAGACGCCCTTCGCGGCGTGGGTGCCGAAGCGCTCCCACTCCTCGCGCAGATCGATGCCGCCGTCCTCGCGGAGCTCCGGGGTGCTGCGGCAGTGGCCGGACACGACCTCGCCGTCGTCCAGGACCATGGAGTACGCGAAGTCCAGCGAGCCGTCGGGGGCGCACACCCCGGTCAGCGAGCCGCGCCGGGCCCTGCCGCCGGAGAAGGTGCCCCACAGCAGGTCGCCCTCCTGCCGGTAGAGCGCGGTGCGCCCCTGGGCGTCCGCCTCCGCGGGGCGGAACCTGCGTCCGTCGTAATTGATCGTCATGCGCCGGCCTCCGGCTCCGCGTCGCGGATCTCGAGCGTGCAGCACTTGGAGCTGCCGCCGGACTTGAGCAGCTCGGACAGGTCCACACCGATCGGCACGAAGCCGCGCGCCCACAGCTCGTCGATGAGATGGGTGGCCTGCTCGGGCAGCAGCACGTGCCGGCCGTCCGAGACGGCGTTCAGGCCGAACACCGCCGCGTCGTCCTCGGTCGCCTCGATCGCGTCCGGGTACAGCTCGCGCAGGGTCCGGCGGCTCTCGGGGGTGAAGGCCGCCGGGTAGTACATGATCTCCTCGTGGTCGAGGACGGCCAGCGCGGTGTCGAGGTGGTAGAAGCGCGGGTCGACCAGGTCCAGCGTCACCACCGGCAGGCCGAGATACTGCTCCGCCTCGGCGTGCGAGCGCCGGTCGGTGCGAAAGCCCGTGCCGGCGAGGATGCGGTCGCCGGTGACGAGGTAGTCGCCCTCGCCCTCGTTGATGTGGGAGGAGTCGTGCACGTCGTAGCCGCGCTCACGGAACCAGGCGGCGTATGCCGGGCCCTCGTCCGCGCGCTGTTCGTGGCGGAACCGGGCGGCCAGCACCCGGCCGTCGACGACGGTGGCGCCGTTGGCCGCGAAGACCATGTCGGGCAGGCCGGCGACCGGTTCGATCAGCTCGACCTCGTGGCCGAGGCCCAGGTAGAGGCTGCGCAGCCGCTCCCACTGGGCGACGGCCAGCGCGGCGTCGGTGGGCTTCTCCGGCTCCATCCAGGGGTTGATGGAGTAGACGACGTCGAAGTGGACCGGCGAGCACATCAGATAGCGCCGGGGCCGCACCGTCCGAACCGGGCGGCCGCCCTGGGCCGCGGTGTTCCGGCGTGCGGACGAGGTGTCTTGCTGCACTGTCGATTCTCCTTGCGCGGAAGTGGGCGGGAGGCGTCGGGCGGTGCGGGCTCAGGAGGCGGTGGCGGCGTCCTGGAGCTGCGGCGTCTGCCGCCGGAAGGTCACCTTGATCCGGGAGGCGAAGTCGTTCATCGTGCGGAACGCCTCCTCCTGGGAGGTTCCGGTCGTGCCGAGGAAGCCGAGGATCGTGTTGCCGTCCGGGGGCCGGCGGATGACGTCGCCCGGCCGGGCCGTGATCTTGAGCAGGAAGACCTTGTCCGACTCGGCGACCTCCGCCGGCACGTCGACCTTCTCGACCACACCCGCCTCGCTGATGAGGCACATCGCGGTGATGTGGACGCCGGTCGGCGCGAAGTGCCGTACGTCGGGGCGCACTCCGAGCCCGATGTCGACGACGGCCCTGATCGGATCGTGGTCGGCGGTCTTGCGGGCGATGAGGTCCAGGCCCCCGCCGCCGACCCGGGCGGCGATCTCCAGCAGGTGCGGCTCGCCGTCGTGGAACCTGACCTCGGCGTGCATGACGCTGCGCCGCAGTCCCTGGGCGTGCGCCCCGGCCCGCACCGCGCGGTGCACCTTCTCGATGTCCTCGGGGCCGAGCGAGGTCGGCGCGTGGTGGACGTCGTCGTCGAAGGTGCCGCCCTCGGCGGTGATGCGGTCCACGATCGAGCCGAGGTAGACCTCGTCGTCCCAGACGACGGCCTCCATCAGGAACTCGCGGCCGTCGAGGAAGGACTCGACGAGCAGTCCGTTCGGCCCGAGGTCCACGCCCTCTGCCTCGGAGTTGACCCAGAACAGGTCACGGATGCCCTCGGCGGCCTGGGCGTGCCGCAACGCCATCTCCTCGGGGCTGTCGACCCGGAAGACGAAGTGACTTCCGGCGCCCAGGGTCGGCTTCAGGATGACCGGGTAGCCGAAGTCGGCCGCCGCCCGGAGCGCGTCGTCCAGGCTCTCCACCAGCCGGTACGAGGGGATCGGGGCGCCCGCCCGCTCATAGGCCCGGCGCATCAGGTACTTGTTCCTGCTGCACACGGCGGCCGGCACCCCGATGCCCGGCAGGCCGAGTGCGTCGGCGACCGCGGCGACGGTGATGACGGAGGACTCGGAGAAGGTGATCACCCCGTCGAAACGTTCCTCCGCGTGCCATGCGCGGGCCCGGTCGACGATGTCGCCGATCTTCCGGGAGCCCGCCGTGCGATAGCGGTCGGCCCGCCAGAAGTCGTCCGTGCCCTCGCCGTTGAGGACGTAGAGGTCGACGCCGAGGTCCTCCACCTGCCGGTAGCGGCCGTGGTAGTAGTTCAGGTACTGCACCGTCTCCAGCGTGAGCAGCTTCATGCCGCCACCTCCGTGCGATCGACGCCGGGCCGGGCCGCCTCCGGCAGCCTGGGCAGGGCGAACGGGGTGATCTTCTCGGGCTGTTCGGCGTCCAGCGCCAGGTCCACGCCCGCGGCCGTCGCCTCGGCGGCGGCGTCGATGAGCAGCGGGGCGGCGCAGGCCAGCAGCGCCCGCACCTGGAGCAGCAGGTCCCCGGCGCCGAGCGCGTCGTCCCGCTCGCGCGGCTCCTCGGCCGCCGCCGTCAGCCGGTCGAGGCCCGCGACGACGTTCTCGGCGGTGCGGCCCAGATTGAAGCCGTCCAGCTCGTAGGTGAGACGGAACCGCTCGATGATCGCGGCGGCCCGCTCCCGGCCCGTCGCGGTGGTCGGCAGCGGGCTCGCCGCACCGGCCGGGGCGAGCGCGGACAGCGCCTGAGCCAGCCGGTTCCACGGCCCGGTCAGCCGTCGCCCGGTCACCTCGGTGAGGGCGGCGGTGCTGAAGTTGGTGCGCTGGAACTCCGGTGCGGTCAGGGCCAGATAGAAGCGGACGAGGTCCCTCGGCACCTCCGCCAGCAGGTCCGCCGACCAGATCAGGTGGTTGCGGCTGGTGGAGAACTTCTCGCCCTCCAGGTCGTAGAACTCGTTGCTGATGTTGGCCTCGGGCAGCACATAGCGGTCGCCGTGCGCCATCAGCAGGACGAGGTCGAGCAGACCCCAGTGGTAGACGTTGTCGAAGCCGTGGAAGTACACGAGCTCCGTCCCGCTCCCGGCCCGCCAGAGTTCGTCGACGGCCTCGGTGCGCTCACCGCGCCGGTCCGCGGACCACCAGGTGCTGTACATGACGGCCGGCATGGCCTCCACCCACGGGTAGAGGATCTGCCCCGGCGTCTCGGGGAAGGGCGCCGCGATGCCCCACTCGCCGGGCACCGTCACCGGTATCTCCGGCAGCGGACGGGCCAGCAACTCCCTCATGAGCTGGGCGGCGTGCGGCCGCCAGCGTCCGAGGCGCTCGGCGAAGTACGAGGTCAGCCGCTCGCGGTACTCCTCCATGGGCAGCACCAGGATGGTGACCTCGCGGGTGGTCACCGGCGAGTCGGGCTCCAGCACCGAGCGCGCGCCGAGCAGTTCGTCGGCGTTGTTGGGATGCCCGCAGCCCTCGCAGACGCCTCCGGCGCTGCCGGTCAGGCAGACCGGGCAGCTGCCGGTCATCAGGCCGTCGTACAGATACCGGCCGGACTCCTGCGCGTACGGCAGCCGTACGGTCCGCTCGCGCAGCCGGTCCGTCTCGTGCAGCCGGGTGAAGAACTCGAGGACCGTGGCGCGGTAGCGGTCGTCGATGGGCGGCAGCCCTTCCATCGACAGGCCCATCGCGGAGATGGTCCGTTCGATCTTCGCGGTGGACTCGGCGCACAACTGCTCGGCGGGGACGCCGAGTCGGCGGGCCGTGGTGGTGACGTAGGTCTGGCTGTCGTCGGTGCAGGTCGTGTAGATCACGTCCCGGCCGTCGGCCGCCAGATAGCGGCTGTAGACGTCGCCCGCGAGATACGGGCCCGCCATGTGGCCGATGTGCAGGTCCCCGTTGGGGGTGGGGGTCGCCGCGACGACGACGGCGCGGCGCCGGCTGCGCCCGCTCATGCCGTCTCCTCCCGGTGCCGGACGGAGAACTTCTCCGCCAGCTCGGCGTCCCACCAGACCGCGTACATCTGGAAGTCGGCGTCGGAGTCGTTGACGACCTGGTGGCGGGTGCCGGGGCGGAAGTGGACGACGTCACCGGCGGTGAACGGCACCTTCCTGCCCTCGCTGAGGATCGCCGCCTCACCGGTCATCGCGATCCAGACCTCGTACTCGTGGTGGCTGTGCGGACCGGAGGCCGCGCCCGGGGGCACGACGCACCAGGAGCCCTCGAAGGGCGCGTTCAGGGCCGGCCAGGGGAACAGGCGCTGGGCGCGCAGTCCGTTGTCCGGTGCGAGGTTGTCCCGGTCGAGCTCTCGGATTTCCACGTGTGTCTCCTCTGCCGCTGGGTGCGCTGACGGGTTCGGCGGGGCCCCGCTCACAGGGCCTGGGCGAGCAGGGCCTCGTCGGACGGGGCGCCGCGGCGGGCCAGCAGGTCGGTCACGATGTCCTGGGAGCGACTGGCGAGCACGCTGAGCAGGGAGTCGGCGATGCCGTGGGTGGCCTCGTTGACGCCCTGGAGGTAGCAGTTGGCGGTGTACGACTCGGGCAGCCGCATCCGGTAGTTGCGGTCGACGGCGGCCTCGCCGGCACCGGTCGTGGCGGCCAGCTCGCGCACCATGGCGGGCATGTCCCGTACGAAGCCGGTGCCGAGCAGCACGAGGTCGCAGCGCAGCTCGCCGCGCTCGCCGGACTTGCGGTCGACGGTGTCGAGGACGACCTCGTCGCCGTCCATGCGGGCGCCCGCGACATCGGTCAGGGTGAGCATCCGCAGCCGCTCGGTGCCCTGGAGGCGCTCCTGGTACATCTCGCGGTAGAGCGTCTCCAGCATGCCGGGGGCGAGCCCGGCGTAGTTGGTGACGTGCATCTCGCGCAGCACCTGGCGGCGGGTCTCGGCGCGGGTGGCGTAGAAGTCGTCGATGAAGGACGGGTAGAACAGCTCGTTGGTGAACTTGCTGGTCTGGTAGGCGTTCAGTCCGATCGAGCGCATCAGCATCGTGCACTGCGCCTCGGGGAACCGCTGGTAGGCGGCCCACAGCAGCTCGGCGGCGCTCTGCGCGCCCCCGATCACCACGATCCGGCGCACCTCGTCCGGGTCGAGCGCCTCGATCCGGTGCGAGTACCGGGTGCTGTGGATGACGCGGCGCTCGGGGAGCGCGGTGAGCTCGGCGGGTACGAACGCGTCCCGGCCCGCGCCGATCACCAGGTTGCGGCTGGAGATCACGGTGCCGTCGGCGGTGCGCGCCAGCCAGTGGGAGACCTCGCCGCCCCGGGACGGACCGGGCTCGATCGACACACAGCGCCGCCCGTACTCGACCTGCACCTCGCGCAGCGAGGAGGCCACCCACTGGAGGTAGCCGGAGATCTCCGAGCGGTACGGCGTGAACGTGCCGAGGTTGATGAACTCGTCGAGCCTGCCGATGGAGTGGAGGTAGTTGACGAAGGAGAACTCACTGCGCGGATTGCGCAGCGTCACCAGGTCCTTGAGGAACGAGACCTGGCTCTGGGTCCAGGGCAGCAGCATGCCCCGCTGCCACACGGTGTCGTCGTGCTGCTCGATGATCAGCGTGCCCGCCGCGAGCTCCTTGGGGGCCAGCTCCTCCAGCGCTATGCCGAGCGCGAGGTTGGCCGGGCCGGCGCCGATGGCGAGGACTTCGACTTCCTGGTGCCGCAATTGGTCCCTCCCTGAATTCTTAGAACTTCTCGACCAGCGCGACCATGTCGGTCACGGTGTAGGCGGCGTGAAAGGACCGCAGGTCCAGATCGACGGAGAACTGCTTCTCCAGGCGCACCAGGGCCTCCATCGAATTCATGCTGTCCCAGCCGAGCGCGGCCAGTGCCTGGTCAGCGGGGATGTCCGCGGGGTCGGCGCCCAGCACGTCCGCGATGATCTCCCTCACCGACTCCTCGATCGAGCCCGTTTCACTCATGCGGGGATCCATTCCTTTCGTTCAGTGCGATCCATTCCGGTGCGATTTCTCTCGCGGTGGCCGCGTCGAGCGTGAAGACCCGTGTCTCCGTCTCCTGCGGGGAGGCGGCCGGGGTGAATCCGGCGCCGGTCCAGAAGTCCGCGGCGACGCCGTTGCGGTCCGAGGGCCGGTAGTGCCCCTCGACGGTCCGGGCGCCGGCCCGCGCGGCCAGGTCGGCGAGCCGGCCGACGGCCGCCCGCTCCACGCCGCGGCTGAGCACCCGGCAGCTCAGGACGAGGTTGAGGACCCGCCACACCTCGTCGGTGCGCTCGACCCACAGGGCGCCGACGATGCCCTCGTCGCCGAAGCGGTCGGCGACCGACACCGACAGCACCAGATGCCCGGCGTCCTCGCTCATCCGCCGGGTGGCCGCCTCGTCGTAGCGGATCCCGGTGAGGTTGAACTGGTTGGTGCGGGCGGCGAGCTGGGCGATCCGGCCGATCGTGTACTCGGTCGCCGGCGCCACCTCGACCTTCAGGTCCAGCGCCCGCAGGAAGTCCTCCGAGGAGTCGAACCCGGACGAGAAGTCGCCGCGCAGCGCACGGTTGCGGTACAGCTCGGGGCGCTTGCGGTCGGTGTCGGTGAGCGCCATGACGTCGAACCAGCCGTGCCGCAGCAGCGAGTCCACCAGGTGGGCGGGGTCACCGGCGGCGGAGACCACGGCGACCTCGGGCAGTTCGTCGCCGACCTGGGCACGCTCGAAGTCGGAGTCGTCCATGAAGACGAACGACCCGGTCGACAGGGACAGCGCCTCGGCGGCCCGGCGCAGATTGCCCGCCTTCGCCGCCCAGTCGACCATCCGCACGGAGAACGCCTCGGGCCGCAGCAGCACGTCCGGGTGCTCGGTGAGGACCTTCTCGACCTGGTCCCGGTCGTTCTTGCTGGCCAGGACCAGCACGACGCCCTGCTCGCGCAGAGCGGCCACCGTGCGCTGGAGTTCGGTGTAGCAGTTGCCGGGGTACAGCCCGCCCACCTGGACGCCCTGCGGCCCGGCCTCGCCGAGGACGCCGCCCCACAGGGTGTTGTCCAGGTCCAGGGCGAGGACCTTGCGGGACAGCCCCGCGCGGGCCTGGGCGACCCGGCGCACGAGCCGCGCCAGCAGCAGCAACGCGTCGTCGCTGTAGGGCAGATCGCCGTACCGGTGCAGCCGTACGTCGCACGCCTGGACCGGTGTCTCGGCCAGTTCGCCGACGAGGTCCACGGCGACCAGCTGGTCGTGTTCCTCGGCGAGGGCGAGGAGGGCCGCGTTCAGCCGGTACCAGGAGCGGGCCACCTGGGCGCGGGCCCGCACGCTGATGATCCCGTTGCGGACCTGGGCGGGCAGCGGGACGGTGTGCACGACGACGGTGGCGGCCGTGTGCTTCAGGGCGCCGGCCAGCAGGGTGCGCAGTTCCTCCAGCCGGGCGTCGACGTACTTCTCCAGTACGTCCGGCTCGGCGGCGCCGAAGTCGCCCGGCAGAAAGTACCCGGCGTCCAGCAGCACGGCGACCAGGCCGGGGTCCCCGTCGCGGGTGAACGACCCGGTCGCCAGTGACATGCCGAAGGTGCCGTAGTCCGCGCTGCGCAGGGCGGGCAGCAGCCCGGCGCCCACCAACTGGGCGCGCAGCAGGGGCTCGAACGGGCCGACGGTGCAGGTGGCCAGGACGGCCACGGACACCTCGCGGGGCCGGTCCCCGTCCACGGCCAGGTCCTTCAGGATCCGGCCGGCCTGGCGGGCCAGGGCCGGGTCGTCGCTCTCCAGCACTGCCCTGCTGGTGCGGTGGTCGGGCATGCGTCGTTCCCGTACGGCCGCACGCAGCGCCGCCGCCGGGTTGTCGCTCTCGCTCACGGTGCGATGCCTTCCTGTGGGACGCGGGTCAGGCCCGGACGAGGGAGCAGTACCAGCGCATCCCGATGGAGATCCCGGTCAGCGCGACCAGGTCGCCGGGTGCGACGACGCCCTGCTCGATCAGCTCGCCGAGCGCGGTGAGCTGGTCGGCGGAGCCCATGTGGCCGTGGACCTTGGCCGTTGCGGCGTTGGTGCGCTCCAGCGGCAGGCCGAGCGGCTCGGCGATGTCGGCGATGCCGTCCGGGTCGTTGATGTAGATGACGTGCGTGACCTCGTCGCGGCCGACCCCGGCCCGCTTGCACGCCCCGTCGATGACGTCGAGGGTGCGGGTGATCGCGGCCTGCCCGAACTCGCGCAGCCGCGCGGGGTCCTTGCGGAAGTGCTCCTGCACGCGCACGTGACCGGCCGGCGCCGTCCTGCTCGACCAGCCCTCCGGTGGCACGGGGGCCACCGCGCCGCCGTAGTCGGTGCGGAACCAGTCGCACAGGTCCGGGATCGTGAACTGCTCGGTGGCGAGCCAGGCGTTGCGCTCGTGGCCGCGGCGCAGGACCGCGGCGACGGCGCCGTCGCTGTGCACCGCGTTGTTGACCGTCATGCGGTTGCGGTGGAACTCGCTGACCCTGTTCACCGCGACGAACAGCACGGTGCTGATCTCCGGCTGCACGGCGAGGACCCCGGCGACGATGCCCAGTCCGGTGACGCCCGAGGCACAGCCCTCGTTCAGCAGCAGGGTCTGCCGGCTCTCCATCCCCAGGGCCCGGCCCAGCGCCGCCGACCCGTCCCAGTGCGGGTACTCGGGGTGCTCGGAGGTGGCCAGCACCAGCAGGTCGACGTCGTCGACGGTCATCGAGGTGCGGGACAGGGCGTCGCGCGCGGCCCGGGCCGCGAGGTCGGTCGTGGTGATGTCGTCAGGTGCCCGGTGAAAGGTGTGGTAACCCCACCGCACAATGCGTTCCGGGTCGGGGACATAAGTTCCCGCTACTTCTTCGACATTCTGGTCCGCTCCGAACGAGTAACCGAAACCAGTAATTCCGAAGCCATGCGGAAGCTGCGCCATTGATATCTCTCTCTCGCTGCGATTCCTGCGGCCGCGTGAAATCTTCGCGGGTCCGGATGGCCGAATCAACAGCGGTCGGGCAGCCGGAGTTGAACGGAAAAGCGAAGTTGAACGCGCGTAGATCAGGGAAGTTGAACACGCACAAAAAAAGAGTGCGGGCCGGGATTGTTCCCGGCCCGCACTCATTGCGGACTGCCTCGAAATCGCGTACGGAAGTCAGGCCAGCAGCGCCGCGGCGGCCTTCCTGCTCGCGGCGACGACCGTCTTCGCCGCGCCTCCGCTGCCCCCGGTGAAAGTGTGCAGACCCGGCCCGAGAGAACGCAGTTCCAGCCCCGCCGGGTCGTGATAGCAGTCGCAGGAGGCGACGGTGCGCCCCACGGCGACCGGCACACCGAACACCCGCCGCGCGCTCTGGGCGACCCGCCTCGCCAGCGCCTCGTCCGGTGCCATCACGTCCGGGTCGACTCCCCACCGGTCGGAGGGCAGCCCGAGCAGGAAGCCGCCGTCCTCGTGGGGCCGGCCGTACAGACCGGAGTTCTCCTCGACGAACGGCCCGAGCCCCTCCAGCGGCGCCTGGCACAGGCTGTACTGGATGTGCTTGGTGCGCAGCCCCGCCACCGGCAGCCGGCTGCGGGCCAGCAGCTTCGGCGTCCAGGCGCCCGCGGCGACGACCACCCGGTCGTAGCGGAGGGTACGGCCGTCCGCCGTGCGCACCGCCGGGTCCTGGGTCACCTCGCCGACCGGCGCCTCGTGGACGGTGACGCCCGCCTGCGCCGCCGCCCGCAGTGCCGCCGTGCGCAGCCGGTGCGGGGAGATGTGCCCGGCGTACCGCTCCACCACGGCGACCGCGCCGGCGGGCAGGGTCCGGAAGGGGAACGCGCCGACCACCCCGTCCCGGCCGACGACTTCGGCCGAGCCCGGCAGATAGGCGTCCACGACCTCGGCCGGCTCCCGCGCGTCGGCACCCGCCGGCAGGACGTACAGCGCGCCGGTCTCCCGGTACCCGGACCACTCGCGCAGGACGTCGCTGCCCCTGATCTCGGCGAGGCTCTCGGCGGCCGGCCCGGTCGCCGCCACCGTGGGCTCGAACCCCCGGACCAGCCCGCCGGAGACCCTCGACGCGTCCGCCCGCCCCCCGGTGCCGTCGGTGAACAGGTCCACCTCCGCGCCGCCCGGCGCCCGCACCGTCCGCCAGGCGAGCAGGGTGCCCGCGACCCCGCCGCCGACGATCGCGACCCTCACGGCGTCACCCTTCATCCGCCCGTGCCGCCCGTGCCGCGATCACCCGCCGCAGATCGTGGGTGTGGTCCGCGGCCCGGCGGCGCAGCGTCACCGGGAGCCCGTCGAGCGCGAGCATCCCCTGCGCCGCTTCGAGCGTGCGGGGGGTGGCGGCGTAGCGCGGGTAGAGGAAGCGCAGCAGCAGGTCCAGCACCAGATCACCGCGCCGCCGGGCGGCGGCCGGCATGTCCCTGAAGAACCGTTCGACGTACGGCTCGGTGAGCGCGGTCTGCTCGGGCTGCCAGAACCCCTCGGCCAGGGACCACAGTTCGTAGTTGGACAGGTCCGTGCCGCGCGTGATCGCGTGCCACGCCGCCTCCTTGGCGGACGCCTCGGGCAGCGCCGCCCGGCACTTGGCCGCGAACTGCTCGGCGACGGCGCCCGGTCCGGCCTCCAGGGCCGCGGCGATGTCGGCCGTGTCCATCCCGCCCAGCACGGCGAGCCGGTAGCGGATGCGCCAGCTCATGTCCGTGTCGAGCCCCAGCCCCGGCGGCAGTCCGTCGCCGGCCAGCCAGCCGGACAGCTCCATGGTGTCCGCGGTGAAGTCGACCAGCCCCCGGAAGAGGGTGATCAGCCGCTCGTCGTCGGCGTCGGTGCGGGCGAGCCGTTCGCGCAGGGCGGCGGCGATCCGGGCCGTCGCCGCGGGCCGCTGGTGCGGGGCGAGGAACCGGTCGGCGACGTCGTGCCGGGCCTGTTCCAGGACCTCGGCCAGGATCGACAGTTCGGTCTCCTGGCGGACCATCCCGCTCACCAGGGCCAGATGGGCGGAGGCCGGGTACGTGCCGTCCTGGACGCCCAGCAGCAGGGCGCACCACACCATCGCCCGGTTCAGCGGGGACAGCCCGGGCAGCGTGTCCGCCAGGGCTGCCCGCGAGACGGGGTCGAAGCCGATCTTGGCGTAGGTCAGGTCGCCGTCGTTGAGCAGGAGGAAGTCCGGCGCGGGGCGGCCGACGAGTTCCGGCAGTTCGGTGCGCGCGCCGTCGATCCGGACCCGGACGGTGGTGCTGTCGTCGGCGTAGTAGAGGCCCACGTCCAGGGTGTGCGGGCGCAGGACCGGGTGGCTGTCGGGGGCGCCCTGGAGGACGGCGGCGGCGGTGATGCGGCCGTCGGCGACGGTGAGTTCGGGGGTGAGGGTGTTCACGTTGGGCGTGTGCAGCCACTTCTCGGCCCAGTCGGTCAGGTCGGTGCCGGCCGCCTCGCCCATCGCGGCGAGGAAGTCCGCGAAGGTCGCGGTGGAGTAGGCGTGCCGGTCGAAGTAGGTCCGCAGTCCGGCGGTCAGGGCGTCGTCGCCGATGTGCGCGGCGAGCTGGCGCAGCGCCGAGTGGCCCTTGAAGTACGAGATCCGGTCCAGCTCCAGCTGCACCGTGCGCACGTCGGGGCCCTCGATGCTGACCGGGTGGGTGGAGGGACGCTGGTCGGGCAGGTAGGCCTGGCCCTTGCGGCGCGCGGCGAACGTCGTGGGCGGCCCGGGGAAGCGGGTGACCTCGCTGGTGACGCGGTGCGCCATGTAGTCGGCGAGGGACTGGCCCAGCCACAGGTCGTTCCACCAGGCGTTGGTCACCAGTCCGGCGAGCCACAGCAGGGAGATGCCGTGGGCGAGGACGACGGCCCTGGTCTCGCGCTCGCTGTCGGCGGCGGCCGAGCTGAACAGGTACTGCTCGCGCAGCAGTACGCAGCCGGGGTGGTCCAGCGACAGGACGCTGAACTCGGGCACGAAGACCTGGTCGAGCTTGGCGAAGGGGTGTCCCACGCCGAAGAGTTCGGTGTACGCGTCCAGACACTGGGCGGTGATCTCGAAGACCTCGTCGACGTCGGTCTTCAGCGAGTCGGCGAGCGAGGCCCGGCAGTGCAGCCCGAGCGGTATGCCGTTGTGCTCGGTCCGGAAGGAGGCGTACGGCCCGGCGACGAGGGCGGTCAGATAGGTGGCCAGCGCCGGCGACTCGGTGAGCTTCCAGCGGCCCGGGCCGGTCCGGACCGCCTCGCTGTTGCCGAGCACCTGCCAGGTCTCGGGGACCGTCAGGTCGAACTCGTACGGGGCCTTCAGGTCGGGCTGGTCGAAACAGGCGAAGACGCGGGGCGCGTTGTCGACGTAGACGAAGGAATACACATACGTCTCGCCGTCGGCCGGGTCGACATAGCGGTGGAGCCCTTCGCACTCATTCGAGTAGCTCATGTCGGCCACCACGACGAGTTCGTTCTCGGAGTCGAGTCCGGTCAGCGGAAACCTGCCGTCCGACAATTTTTCGGCATCCAGTTCCCGGCCGTTGAGCGTGATGGACCGAAGCGTCTTCGGCTCGATGTCCAAGAAAGTTTCCGCCCCGGACTCCCGGGCGTCGAAGCGGATTTTCGTCGTCGAGCGGAAAGTGTCCGATCCGGAAGTCAGATCGAGGTCGACACAATAAGCGCGGACCAGAAGCAGGGAACCGCGTTCCCGTGCTTCCTCGCGGGTCAGACTTGGCATACGACCTTCCTTTCGCGAGAGGCGAAAGAATCGTCGTACGACCCGGTTCGAGCGTCAAGGAGAGCATAAGAATGCCGGTGGCCGGGAACCTATTCGGGTCCCGGCCACCGGCATTCCCGGGGCGCACATCACGTCTCTCTCCGTTGACCTTCCAGCTCTCTCGCTATATTCAGCCAGATTTCCCCGCAGGAACGCGCCACGGCCGCGATCTCGTTGACCCAGTGCGGGGGCACTCCCTCGACGCCCGCCACCACGTCCCGGGTGCCGATGGTGTGCGTGTCGTACCAGCGGAACAGGGTCCGGCCCGATTCCGAGTACCGCAGCAGGGGGTCCTGGAGGAGCTTGGCGCGCAGCAGCGACCAGTCGGCGGGCGCGAAGACGGGCGGCCGCTGGCGGACGGCGGGCGGCTGCTCACCGACCGTTCGGTCGGCGGGTGGCTCGAGTGTGCCCTCGCCGTCGGACACGGCATCCTGCCCGGCCGGCCGCAGTTTCGGCGGGAGCGGATCAGCCCCCCGCTGGATCCGCTGGCGGACATCGCGTGCAGTGGCCACCGAAACCCCGGCCTGACGTGCCACTTCACGCAGCGGCATCTCCGGGTAGGCCGCGACCACCTCGCTGGCGCGCAGCCGGCCCTGGCTGTAGTTGACCGGCCGGTACCGGCCGTCCCGCCCCAGTCGCACGTTCAACTGCGTCTGGTTCGCAGTTGAACGCTCCATGATCGTCCTGCGCAGCGCGGCCACGGTTCTGGCGGCGAGCCCGGTCACCGCCGCGACGGCCCGGTCGGACCAGTGGGGCTGCGCGGCGAGCACCCGGCGTGCCGCCGCCTCGCGGTCGGCCCGGGAAAGCGGCAGGCCGTGCGTGACGTTCTCCTGCACCGCGATGAGGAACATCAACTCCTCGGGGCCCTCGAAGAACCGGACCTCAATGGTCTCCTGGCCCTTCATCAACGCCGCCAGGAGGCGATGCGATCCATCGATCACGCGCATCGAGGGGCGGTGCACGATGATCGGCGGCAGCGAGTGTTCGACATCCGCAAGAGTCTGGGCATGCGAATGATCCTCCCCTTCCAGTCGGGGAGAATCACCGGGCCGGATCGATTTCGTCGGGACGGATTCGACCGGACTCAATTCAACCGATAAGCCGTTCCGCGTCCCGGTCTGCCGGCCAGGAATCTCATCGCCATCCGCTTGACCCTTTTCATCAACAAGAGCCTCCCCCGCGTAATCCACTGCAGAATCCTCTCCCGAGAAATCGCCAACGCTCCCACCTGCGCTGTTCCTTGGAATACGGATCTCACTCGCCGTGCCACTTCTCTTTTGCCGTGAAGCAGAGCAACAAGAATGCCGCCGGACTGCCGTGAAGGCTACTCCAGGGTCTGCGTGCTGTCACCTGCGGTGCTGCATGACAGAACGATCGAGAATGTTTTCTTCGAGGGGCGACGCGAGCAACGTCATGTGATAGGCGTCGCTTGAGTCAACACGTGCGTTCGCGGGTGCAGCAGTACCGGCCGGATCCCATGGGCCCCGGACGAGCGTGGTTTTTCCCGGGGGACGTGACCATCGATCCCGAAATGTGGAGTGCGCCCCACCGGATGAACTTTGCACTAGCGAGTGGCGGCGCCGTCAGTGCCGCGGCCGCAGGCCCCGCACGGCCGCCCGCAGAAGTGCGACCAGCTCGTCGACGACCGGGGGACGCTCACCCGGCCTGCCGACGGCGAGGATCTCCCGGTGCAGCGGTGCGACGCCGGGCGGCAGGACCACCCGCTCGACCCCGGTGTCCGGTCCCCGGCCGAGCAGCGTGGCGGGGATCAGGCCCACCGCGAGACCGGCCCGGATCATCGCGAGCATGCTGTGCAGGTCGTCGGTCTCCAGCGTCACCCGGGGCGCGATCCCGAGCTCTCCGGCCCAGCGCAGCAGCAACCGCCGGTCGGGGTTGTGGACATGGCCCGAGACCCACTCCCCCTCCAGGCACTCGGCCAGCTCCACCGGGCGCCGCCGGCCGGGCTCGGCACCGGCGACCAGGAGCAGCGGTTCGCGTCCCAGTGCGGTGACGGTCAGCGCGGTGGACGGGGCCGGCGGGTCCTCGGGCAGATAGCGGTAGGCGACGAGCAGGTCGATGTCCCCCGACCTGACCCTCGGCACGCCCTCGTCCGTCTCCACGACCACGAGCCGGATCCGGGGCCCCGGTCGTCGGTCCCTGAGCGTGGCCAGGATCGGCGGGAGCAGATACGTCATCGCGCTCGGGTAGATCCCGACGCGCAGTTCGGCGATCTCCCGGCTCGCGATGCCGTGGGCGGCGTCCTGGAACCGGGCGGTCGCGTCGAAGAGCGTCCCGGCCGCCCGCGCCAGGGAGCGGCCGGCCGCGGTGAGGATCAGCCGGCTGCCCGGACGACGGACGATCAGCTCGACGCCCATGTCGCGTTCGAGCGCGGCGATGTGCTGGGACACCGCCGAGGGCACATAGCCGAGTTCCGCCGCGGCCTCCGCCATCGAGCCCCGGCGCACCACGGCCAGGAAGGTCGCGAGGAGCTTCAGATCCGGCTGGGACTTCATGGCAAGGACTTCACGGGACATGAACTCTCTCTTCGGAATCCATCGCTTTACGTGTCGCGAGGTCGCCGCCAGAGTAAGGGCAGCCCGACGCCCGGAACACCGCCCGACAGAAAGCCGAGACCATGGCCATCGACGTCACCGCCCTGCGGGCCCACTTCCCCTCCCTGGACAGCGGACTCGCCTTCTTCGACGGGCCGGGCGGCACGCAGACCCCCCGGCCCGTCGCCGACGCCATCGCCGCGACGCTCACCGGCCCCCTGTCCAACCGGGGCACCGTCAGCCCGTCCGAGCTCAACGCCGAGCACGCCGTCGCCGGGTTCCGCGCCGCCTGCGCCGACCTGCTGAACGTGCCGGCGGACGGCGTCGTCCACGGGCGCAGCGCCACCCAGCTGACGTACGACTTCGCCCGCCACCTGGCCAAGGACTGGAACGCGGGCGACGAGATCGTGCTGAGCCGGCTCGACCACGACGCCAACGTCCGCCCCTGGGTGCAGGCCGCCGAACGCACCGGGGTGACGGTCCGCTGGATCGAGATCGACCCGGAGACGACAGAGCTGGACCTCGGCTCCTGCGAGCGGGCGCTGACGCCTCGGACCCGGCTGGTCGCGGTCACGGCGGCCTCCAACGTGCTGGGCACCAAGCCGCCCGTACGCCGGATCGCCGACCGCGCCCACGAGGCCGGCGCCCTTGTGTATGTGGACGGCGTCCACTACGCCGCACACCACCTGGTCGACGTGCCCGCGCTCGGCGCCGACCTGTTCGTCTGCTCGCCGTACAAGTTCCTCGGACCGCACTGCGGGGTGCTCGCGGCGGCGCCCGAACTCCTCGCCGGTGTGCGCCCGGACAAGCTGCTGCCCTCGCCGGACACCGTGCCGGAGCGGTTCGAGTTCGGCACCCTGCCGTACGAGATCCTCGCGGGCACGACCGCGGCCGTCGACTTCCTCGCCGCGATGGACCCGGGTACCGGGACCGGGCGCAGGGAGCGGCTGACGCACTCGCTGGGTGCCCTGCACGAGCACGAGCGGGTGCTGCGGGCGCGGCTCCAGGAGGGCCTGGCGGCCCTGGGCGACGCGGTCACCCTGCACTCGAAGGCGCCCGACCGCACCCCGACCCTGCTGATGACCCTGGAGGGCCGCGACGCGCGCGAGGCTCAGGCGCATCTCGCCGGGCGCGGGGTGGTGGCGCCGGCGGGGTCGTTCTACGCGTACGAGCCGTTCACCGCGCTGAAGCTGGAGAATCCCGCACTGCGCGTGGGCCTCGCCCCCTACAACACCGAGGACGACGTGGACCGCTTCCTCGACGGTCTGGCCGCCTTCCTCTAGTGCCGCGGCAGGCAACGTTTGCCCGTCAAGGAGCGGCGTCCGGTGCGTGCTCTCGGCGTGCCGGGTGCAAGCCCTCGTACTGGACGTACTTGGGCTTGTACCCGGTGCGGCGAGAGTGCGTGCCGGGCGTCGCGACGGGGCGAACGTTGCCTGCCGGGGCACTAGCCACCCGGGGACCGGCCCGCTCCCGCCGCGGACTCCGCGGCACCGGCCGAGGGCGTGCCGGCCGGCGAGTCGAAGGTCGTCACCGCGAGGGCGTCGCCGATCCGGGTGCGGGCGTAGAACCACGCGGCGTCCCCGGTGTCCAGGCCGATCCAGTCGCTGCGGGTCTCGAAGTCGCCCAGGGCCAGCGGCTTGGTGAAGGCACCGATGTAGAAAGGCCGGTCCTCGGTGTCACGGAGCTCGACCACGTAGGGCACGTTCACCTTGACGGGGCCCTTGGAGCGCACCTCGAAGGGCAGGTCGCGCGAGGCGTGCCTGGCGACGACCGTCAGCGGGCCGGAGAACCCGTTCCTGTCGGCGTACTTCGACACCACCGGCAGGTCCCGGCCGTCGACGGTGAGGGTGAACCGGAGCAGGTCGAGCGTGCCGGCGGCGGGCATCGGGGTCGCCGTGGACGGCGGGACCGAGCCGGAGTGCGAGGCCGCGGGCGGGATCCGGCTCGCGGGCGGACCGTCCGGCTGCCCGCCGAGGTTCACGTGCACGGCGAAGCCCACGACCGCCAGGGCCGCGGTCCCCGCGCCGAGGCCGACGGCCGTACGGCGACGGCGTCTGCGGCGCAGCGCGCGGGCCCGGATCCCGGGGCCGTCGAGAACCGGCGCGGTCGCCTGCTCGGCCGCCAGCTCGCGCAGTGCGGCGGAGAGTTCATCGGACACGGCCGCGCTCCTTCCGGACCGGCCCGTCGGCCTCGTCCCCCGCAAGACGCTTCGCCAGTTCCGCCCGCCCCCGCGACAGCCGCGCCTTGACCGTCCCCACGGGGGCACCGGTCTCGGAGGCTACCTGTTCGACACTCAGGTCGCACAAATGGTGCAGGACGATCGCCATCCGCTGTGCCTCGGGCAGTTCGCGCAGCGCGGCGACCAGAGCGGTGTACTCCGGCCCCGGCCCCGGCGCGGGATCCGGCGGCGGCGTGCGCCGCACCAGCTCCAGCCAGCGCCTCGCCCGCCGCCAGCGGCTCACCGCGAGGCGCATGGCCACCGTACGGATCCATGCCTCGGGGGCGCTGTCCGCCAGGAACTGCCGGCGCCGGTCCCAGGCCCGTACGAACGCCTCCTGCACGACGTCCTGCGCCTCGCCGTGGTCCCCGGTGAAGGCGTAGAGCTGGCCGGTCAGCCGGGGGAACGCGGCGGCGTAGAACGCGTCGAACTCGTCGTCGGTCATGCCCCCACCGGATTCGCCGGCCTTCTCGTGCAACCCGGCCACCTCTGCCGTGCGTACAGGTCCCGTAGGTCGCTCCATCCACTCAGGTCGCACCACGCGCGACGCAACCCCACCAGGAAGACGGCGCACACGGGTTCCCGGCTCCCTCTTCCGCAGGCGGTGTTGGCCACATCCGCGGCGGTACGGCCCGACGGCTGTTCAACCTACCGGCACGAGCGGGAGGTTGCCCGTGCCGACCAGGCCGGACGCCGGTGCGTGCGGCCCCGACCGTGTTCCCGGACCGAAGGACCCCCACGTGCCCCCGACCCACGACGTGCTCCCCGCGGGCCATGACTTCGCCGCCTACGCCCGCACCCACTGGCCCCGGCTGGTGGTGACCGCGCGGCTGCTCACCGACGACCCCGCCGCGGCTCGGGAACTGGTGCGGAGAACGCTGGCGCGGATGAGCGCGTCGTGGCGCCGAGTACCGCGGGACGACGTGGACTTCCACGTCCGGCGCTGCCTGGTGCGGGGCCATCTGCGCCGGCTGCGCGGACGGCGGGCCGCGCGCCGGCGGGCCGTGCTGGTGCTGCGGTTCTGGGAGGGGCTGACGGACGCGGAGACCGCGCAGCTGCTGGGCTGCTCGGTGGGCGCGGTGCGGGCTCACGTCCGGCACGGGCTGCGGGCGTCCGGCGCCGACGCGGGACAGCTGCGCGAGGCGTACGCCCGCGCCGCCGCGGACGTCGTCGTGTCCGAGGTGCCGCTGTCGGAGGTCCGGGCGCGGGGCGGGGAGCTGCGGCGCCGCCGCGTCACCGTGGCCGCCCTCGCGTGCGCGGCGGTGTTCGTGCCCGCCGCCCTGTTCGCCGCCGACCGGATCGGCGCCGGCATGGAGCAGGACGGGGCGTACGGAGTGCGGGACGAGGGCGGGGCGGCCAGTCCGGTCCGGGTGGTGGCGCCGGGCGAGCGGGTGACCGCCGGTCCCGGCGTGCGGGTGTGGCTGACGGCCGACGGCGCGCACTGGGCGGTGCCCGTCCCCACCGTCGGCCCCGGCGGACAGGACGACACCGGCGTACCGCGCGACGAACCCGGCGTCTCGCTGCGGATGGACGGCGTCAGCGGCGGGTTCCTGCTGTCGGGCGTCTTCCACGGGCTGGACGGCGAACCGGACCGCATCGAGGTGAGAACCGGCGAGCGGAGGAGCACCGCGAAAGTCCTGGTGCTGGCGGGCAGTCCGGGGTGGGGCCTGTGGTACGCGAGCGCGCCCGTGTCCGACGACGACATGAAATCGGTCCTTTCCCTCGGCAAGGGCGGAAAGGACGAGCGGATCGTCACGGTGTACGACGCCTCCGGCCAGGTCGCCGCACGCTCGGCCCTTGAGTGGTGGCGGATATGAACGGGACGACGACGGCACCGCGGTCCCCGTCCGGTGGGCGGCACCGTGAGCGCACCCCGCTGCGGATCAGGTTCCGGCGCACCCGGGGCCGGCGGCTGCGCCGGCTGCTGTACGCCTTCCTCACCCTGGTCGCACTGCTGTGCGCGGCGGCCGTCGTGGCGTACCAGCTGACGACCATTCCCAGGCCGCACCCCGAGACCGTCACCCAGAGCACCGTGTTCCTCGACTCCGGCGGTGACTATCTGGGCCGGCGCGGGCCGGTCGACCGGCAGGACGTGCCGCTGTCCTCGGTGCCCCGGCATGTGCAGGAGGCGGTGATCGCCGCGGAGAACCGGTCCTTCCGGACCGACCGGGGGATCTCGCCGCGGGCCATCGCCCGGGCCGCGCTCGCCACGCTGACGGGCGGCGACCAGCAGGGCGGCTCCACCATCACCCAGCAGTACGTGAAGAACGCCCTGCTCAGCCCGGAGCGTTCGCTGACCCGCAAGGCCCGCGAGGCACTCATCGCGATCAAGCTGGACCGCACCCGCGGCAAGGACGAGATCCTCGAGGGCTATCTCAACACCGTGTACTTCGGGCGGGGCGCGGCCGGGATCCAGTCCGCCGCGCGCAACTACTTCGGCGTGGACGCGAAGGAACTGACCGTGGCGCAGGGCGCGGCGCTGGCGTCCATAGTCAACATCCCCTCGTACTACGAGAAGGCGGGCTCCGACGCGAAGGTCACCACCAAGCTGGCGGACCGCTGGGAGTGGGTGCTCGACGCGATGGCGTCGAGCGGCGCCATCACCGCGAAGCAGCGGGCCGAGGCGCGCTTCCCGGCGTTCCGGTTCTATCCGCCGGGCGAGACGGAGGGTCAGCGGCAGTATCTGATCGACGTCGCCGCCAAGGAGGCCGCCGACCGGCTCGGTATCACCGAGGACCAGCTCGCGAGCGGTGGCTACAGCGTGACGACCACCTTCGACCTGGCCCTCCAGGACCGCGCCACACAACTGGCGCAGGATGGTCCCGGCCGCGAGAAGGGTGTGCGGGTGCACACCGCCGTGGTGGGGATGGTGCCCGGCGACGGCGCGGTACGGCTGCTGTACGGGGGCTCGGACTACGCCCGCCAGCCGTTCAACGACGCGGTGAGCGGGGCGGTGGAGGGCGGCACGGCGCTGGAGCCGTTCGGCAGGGTGAAGGTGGGCGACCCGCTCGGCCGGCTGCTGCGCACGGCGGCGCCGACACCGCTCAACCTGGCCTCGGCGTACGCGACGGTCGCGGCGGACGGCCGGTACGCCGCCCCGTACACCGTCTCGCGCGTCACGCGGGAGGGCCGCACCGTCTACCGGGCCCGCCCCGAGGTGTCGCGGGTGCTGGACGAGAAGGAGGCGTTCCTGGCCGGCCTGCGGACGGGGGACGGGGCCACGCCGGTCGCCGTCGGCGCGAAACCGGGCGCCGGCTTGGTTCCGGCGGAGCCGGCGGTCTTCACCACCGGCGGCGCGGGCGGCGGCTCCACCCGGCGCACCGTGTGGACCACCGGCCACGACCCCCGGCTCGCCCTGACCGTCAGCCTGTTCGCCGACCGGGCCGGCCCCCGCAAGGGCACGACGGTCCCGGCCCGGCTGCCGAACGACCCACCACCGACGGAGTTCGCGGAGCGGGTGGCGACGGGCATCTGGGAGGCGGCGACGAAGGACGGCTCGGCGGAGGACGCACGGGACGGGGCGGCGAAGGGGGAGTGACCCGGAAGGGCATCCGGCGCAAGGAGAGTGACCCGGGAGGGCATCCGGCGCAAGCCGAGTCACCCAAGAGCGGCAGCGGCGGAGGGCGAGTGACTCGGGAAGGACATCCGGCGCAAGGAGAGTGACCCGGGAGGGCATCCGGCGGAGGGCGAGTCACCCAAGAGCGGCAGCGGCGGAGGGACGGTGACCCGGGAAGGGCAGCGGCGGTGAGAGAGCGCTCCGGGAACGGGACGGCGGCGGAGGGAGTGTGTCCCGGACAGGGCGCGCCCCCTCCGCTCCCCCTCCGCCCACCACCCGTGTCACGAGCCGGCGTTGGCCGCCACGGGTGCGGGGGCCGGGCTGCCGCCGCGGCCGGACCTGCGCGCCGCCGGGACCAGGCAGATCGCGAGCGCGCCGCCGAGTCCGGCCAGGGCGAAGGTGGTGAAGCCCCAGCTCTCGTTGCCGCTCGCGGCGAGCTCGCCGATCAGCCAGGGTCCGACGACGGCTCCGGTACGGCCGACTCCGGTGACCCAGCCGAGGCCCGCGGCCCGCTCGCTGTCGCGGTAGACGGTGTTGGTGGCGGCGTAGACCATCACCTGCGCGCTGAACAGCCAGACTCCGGTGACGGCGACGACGACGTAGGTCACGCCGAGCGGCAGGTGGGCCTTGAGCAGCAGGGCGCCGGCGGCGGTCAGGAGGAACCAGATCGCCGACGCACCTTTGCTCGCTAGGTGAAAATTCCTTCATAGGCGGCGGACCATGAGTCTCGGGTGGGGGCAGCCGGGTGTCAACGGTCCTGCACGGGTTGACATCTGCCGGACAGCCGACGGCCGTGACGGGCGCCGGGCGGGCTCGGGGCCGGCTCGGCGCCGGCGGGCGACCCGGCCTCTGATGTTTCACGGCCGTGGTCGCGGGGAACCCGGCCTCGCGTCCATCGGGAGCCGGGTCCGGCCCCCATTCGCACGGAGAGAGAAGTTGAAGCGCCGTGACCGCGCGCACCGCGAAAAGAGATGTCCTGCACGTGCCCGAGACGGGCTGGACGAAGGCGGCCCGTCATCGGCGCGGCAAGGCGATACGCACCTGCCTCGCGCCCGTCGAGGACCGCAGTTCCCCGCGCTCGGCCCCTTCCGGCACCGAGTGGAACATCGTCCGGGGTGAGGACTGAGGGCATCGAGGGACACCGCTCGGGCCCGGCGTGTTGTTGACGGTGCATCAGGCATGCCGTCCGGGGTACGCCGCACCCATGAGAATAAGTGTGCTGGACATCGGTTCCAACACGGTCAGACTGGCCGTGTGCGACGTCGGGGACGGGGTGCCGCTTCCGGTGCACACCGCGAAGTGGAAGCTCCGCCTGTCCGAACAGGTCGGCGCCGACGGCTCCCTCGGCGAAGAGGCCACGGACCATCTGGTCAAGGCGCTCCTCGCGGCCTGCGAGATGTCCCGGCAGTGGGACGCCCCCGAGCCGCTGGCGTTCGCGACCGCCGTGGTGCGCGACGCACCCGACCGGGCGGACGTCCTGGGAGCCGTCCACAGCCGTACCGGCCTGCGCCTGCGCGTCCTGCCGGGTGAGGCGGAGGCCCGGCTGACGTTCCTGGGCGCCCGGCGCTGGATGGGCTGGCGCTCCGGCCCGCTCGCCCTGTTCGACATCGGCGGCGGCACCCTCGAAGTCGCCTTCGGCCGGGGCCGGACGCCCGACTTCGCGGCCTCGCTGCCGCTCGGCGCCAACCGCCTCACCAACGAGTTCTTCGGCTCCGCGGACCCGCCCTCGCCGGCCGCCATGGTCGCCATGCGCCGCAAGGTGCGCCACCAGTTGCGGGACGTCTCCGCCCGGATCCGCTGGGAGCATCCGCACACCGCCGTCGCGACCTCACGGACGTTCCAGCAACTGGCGCGGCTGTGCGGCGCCGCTCCCGGCCGGCACGGTCCGTTCGTCGAACGCGCCCTGCGCCGGCAGGATCTGCGCCGGGCGATCGAGCAGCTGTCCGGGCTGACCGCCGACGAGCGGGCCGCGCTGCCCGGCATCTCCGGCCCGCGGTCCCGGCAGAGCCTGGCCGGCGCGATCATCGGCCATGCCGCGATGAAGCTGAGCGCCGTGAAGTCCCTGGTGATCTGCCCGTGGGCACTGCGCGAGGGCATCCTTCTGCGCTATCTGGAGGACGGCGCCGACTGGTGGGCCGACCTGGAACACCACGACGGCACACGAGCCCACCGGGACGGTATGCCGCCGGGCACGCGACGCTCGGCCCGGCTCTCGTCGACGACCGGCGGCACGACCAGGATCGCCGCGACGGCCACGGGGAACCGGTTACGCCCGTGACCTGGTGACGGGCGTCCTGGAAAGAGGTGCGGCTGCCAACGGGTGAACCTGCCGGGCCGGCGGTGGCGGCCGGGCCGGCAGCGGGAAGGCCCTTGCGCATACCGGACCAGCGACGGGCAGGGAGCGTCCCGATGCCGAAGTTCCTCATCCAGGCGACCTACACGTCCGAGGGCACCAAGGGGCTGCTCAAGGAGGGTGCCAGCGGCCGCCGCGCCGCCGTGGACCAGGTCGTCAGCGGCCTCGGCGGCAAGGTCGAGGCCATGTACTTCGCCTTCGGCCAGGACGACATCGTCATGATCGTCGACTTCCCCGACCCGGTGTCCATGGCCGCCGTCAGCCTCACCGTCAAGGCCAGCGGCGCCCTCCACACCCGGGCCACTCCCCTCCTCACCGTCGACGAGATCGACGAGGCGTCCCGCCGCCAGGTCGCGTTCCGCGCGCCGGGGTCCTAGCCGGCCGCCTCCTGCGCCTGAACGGCCTCGGGGCTCCGTGGAACTCCTGGGGCAGGGCGGACGTTGGCCGGATGACACGCGAAGCGCACGAGGACTACCGGAACGACCGGGCTGAAGCCGAGGTGGCACGGATGGCGATGTGGGATCGGATCAAGGACCAGGCCAAGGGGTTGCAGCAGCAGGCCCAGGGCGCACGGGGAACCGGTGGACACGGGCGGCCCGGGACGGGGTCCGGCGGACCCGGACGGTCCGGCGGGGGATCCAAGGCGCAGCTGGTCAGCGCGCTGAAGTCGCAGCTCACCTCGCTCAAGACGGAGCTCAAGAGCGGCGCCTACCGTGACGCCAGCATGGCGATGTGCGCCCTGGTCGCCGCCGCCGACGGGAACGTGGACCCGGCCGAGCGGCAGCACGTGGAGTCGCTGATCCTCAACAACGACGTCCTGCAGAACTTCCCGTCCGAGCAGCTGCGCCAGCGGTTCAACAAGCACGTCGACCAGATGTCGTTCAACTTCCAGCAGGGCAAGGCCGAGGCCCTGCAGGAGATCGCGAAGGCCGCGAAGAAGCCGGCGGAGGCCCGCGCGGTCGTACAGACCGGTTTCGTCGTGGCGGGCGCGGACGGCTACATCGCCCCGGCCGAGGAACAGGTCCTGCGCGAGGCGTGCTCGGTACTCGGGCTTTCCGCGCAGGAGTTCGGTCTCTGAGCGACAGTCAGGTCTCCGGCCCACGGTAGTGGGGCCAACGGCCGTGTCAGCCGACGTCCGCGATGCGCGGGCGGGGTGACGCGGCCGTCTTGGCGGGCTGGGGCCAAATGCGATACGTGAACACCGCCTTTCCGGCAACGGCGCTGCGCGCCGGGCCTGAGACCCGGTTCCGGAGCTCCAGATCGAACGCCCGGGGCGGCTATCACCCTGTGACCCAGATCACGGGAAGTCGGTCCATGGTTCCGGACAGCTCATTGAAGTGAGCACTCATATGCGAACCCGGGTACGGGCCGGGGAATCGAGCGCGTTCGCGGAGCTCTTCGACAGCTACGCCCGTGCGGTGTACAACCATGCCTTCCGGCTGACCGCCGACTGGTCCGTGGCCGAGGACGTGATGGCCGCGACCTTCCTGGAGGCATGGCGGCTGCGGGACCGGGTGGACGCCGAGGGCGGGTCGCTGCGGCCCTGGCTGCTGGGCATCGCCACCAACACGGCCCGCAACCAGTACCGCAGCAACCGGCGTTACCGGGCCGCCGCCACCGCCGCCGCGGCGGCCGAGCTGTCGGTGCCCGACCACGCCGACGAGGTCGCCGACCGGCTCGACGACCGGCACCGGCTGACGCTGGCCCTGTCCGCGCTGGCCAGGCTGCGCAGACCCGAACGCGAGGTCGTCACGCTCTGTCTGGGCGAGGGCCTGGACTACGAGGCCGCCGCGCTGGCGTTGGGCATCCCCGTCGGCACGGTGGCCTCCCGGCTGTCCCGGGCCCGCAAGAAGCTGCGCGCGCACGCAGAGGACGCAGAGGACGCAGAAGACACGGCGACCCGCCCCGTGGCCGGGACGCCGTACGGAAAAGTTCACGGAAATCGGGAAGGCGGCCGGCCCGCCCGACAGACAAGAGGTGATCACACGAACGTGATCCGGCCCGCACAGGAGGGACACCGATGAACGCGAACACGCCCCGGCCGCACCCGGCCGAGACCGACCGGAGCACCTCCGAACTGCTCTCGGGAACGGCGCGTGACCTGCCGTCGGGCCGCCACGAGTTCCACAAGGAGCGTCTGATGGCCCAGATCCACGACATGCAGCGCGCCGAGCGCACCGTGACGCCGGCACCCGCGCCGAAGCGCCGCCCGCGCCTCCCCCGCCCGGCGATCACGCTGCCCCTGACGGCGGTCGCCGTGGCCGCGGCGGTCGTCGCCGGGGTGTGGCAGTCCGGCAGTGGCGGCGTCAGGGACAGCGGCGTCGCCACCGGACCCGCACTCACGACGAAGATCGGCACGGCGACCACCAAGGGCATGCCCCAGCTGATCGACCGGATCTCGCTGGCGGCGGCCGACACCTCCCACCCGGAGGTCAAGCCGGGGCAGTTCATCTACATCGAGTCCAAGTCCGCCGACAGTTTCATCAAGACCGTCGGCGACAAGTCCAGCCTGGCCGGTCACCCGCTGCACACCCGTCAGGTGTGGGAGTCCGCCGACGGCACCGAGGGCTGGCTCATCGACCCCACGGTCAACGACAGCCCGGAGGGCGAGACCCTGAGCCTGCCCGACGAGCAGGGCAACACCCCCGAGGCGACGCTGAACGCCCCCTCGTACGACTACTTGGCCGCGCTGACCACCGACCCGGACGAGCTGCTCGCCAAGATCTACAAGGAGACCGAGGGGATGGGCAACACTCCCGACCAGCAGGCGTTCACCACCATCGGTGACCTGCTCATCGAGAGCTACCCGCCGGCGGAGCTGTACCCGGCGCTGTTCAAGGCCGCCGCGAAGATCCCCGGTGTGGTCGTGGTCGACGACGCGGTGGACGCCGCCGGACGGCACGGCATCGCGGTGGCCCGGCTCGACGAGACCAGCGGAGAACGCGAGGAGTGGATCTTCGACCGCAAGACCCATGTCTTCCTCGGTGAGCGCTCCGTCCAGGTCCGCAAGGGCACCGGCACGGACGCCCTGATCACCCCCGGCACGGTGCTGTTCACCAACGCGATCATGCAGCGGGCCGTCGTCGACGGGATGAAGCAGACCCCGTCGCAGTCGGGCTGACGCGCAACGCCCGCCTCTTCCCGCGAGGGCTCGTACTCGTGGTCGAAGTCGTGGTCGTAGGCGTGGTCGTCGTGTCCGTGCCGCGTCCGATGCGTGGGAGTTGCCCTCCTCGGGGTGGTCAGTGGTGTCGGGCCATCGGGAAGCGGCCCGGGGCGCGCAGGCGGCGCACCGTGGCGGTGGCGGTCGCACTGTCGACGCCGGCGGCGATCAGCGCGGAGGTCGCGGCGCCGGAACCGTCGTCGGCCCAGATCCCGGCGTTGACGGTGCCGAGGAGGGCGAGCAGGTGGGCCTCGATGGCGACGCTGAGCGGGCCGGGCGGGACGACCGCGTGGAAGACGCCCCGGCTCTGGCCCTCGGCGAGGATGCCGGCGACCGTCTCGCGGGCCGGGGCGAGGAGTTCCCTCAGTCGGTCCGGGCCCAGGTCCTGGGGGGCGAGGCCGATCAGCGTGCGATAGGCGTCACCGACCGGCCAGAGGGTGAGGACGAAGCGGGCCAGGGCACTCGCGGGGTCGTGGTCCGGGCCGGGGGTGGAACCCGAGCTGGGGGTGGCATCCGAGGCGGAGGTGGGACCCGAGTCGGCACCGAAACCCAAACCGGAGGTGGGAGCCGAGCCGGTGCCGAAACCCGAGCCCAAGGTGGACCCCGAGCCGGTGCCGAAACCCGAGCAGGGGGTGGACCCCGAGCCGGAGGTGGGACCCGAGCAGGGGGTGGACCCCGAGCCGGAGGTGGGACCCAGGACCGGGCCGGAGCCCGCGCCAAGGTCGGGATCCGAGCACGGACCGGAGCCCACCCCGGGACCGGAACCCGCCCCGGCATCGAGTGCGCTCAAGTCGGCCATCGCATGCCCGATCGCCCGCACCGCGTCCTCGGTCAGGCCCCTCACCAGTGCCGCGCGCCCCGCGAAGTGGGTGTACAGGGTGCGCCGCGCCACCCCGGCGGCCTCGGCGATGTCACCGAGGCTGCTGTCGGGGTTGCGGCCCAGTTCCCGCAGGGCCGCGTCCAGGATGCGGGCGCGCGTGGCACGCGTCCTGCGGCGCTGTCGTGCGGGTGGCCGGTCGGTCGGGCTGCTCACGGCGGCACCTCGGTGCGAGGGGAGGGGTTCAAGGGGGCTGACCGAGATATTTGCACATCGACGAGCAAGAAACTAGTCTGCTCATCGATGTGCAATTAACTCGCAGCTCCCTGGGAGTCCCCGTGCCCTTCCTTGCCAACACACCCGTCGAGAAGATGACCGGGCCGTACACCCGGCGCTGGTGGGCCCTGCTCGTGCTCTGCCTGAGCCTGCTGATCGTCGTCATGGCGAACACGTCACTGATCGTGGCCGCGCCGGACATGACCCAAGATCTGCACCTGAGCAGCAGCGACCTCCAGTGGGTCATCGACGGCTACACCGTCCCGTACGCCGCGCTGATGCTCGTGCTGGGCGCGATCGGCGACAAGTACAGCCGTCGCGGCGCGCTGGTCACCGGCCTGCTGATCTTCGCGAGCGGTTCGGTGATGGGCAGCCTCGTCGACGAGACCGCCCTGGTCATCACCGCCCGCGCGGTCATGGGCGTCGGCGCCGCCGTCGTCATGCCGGCCACCCTGTCGCTGCTGGTCGCGATCTTCCCGCGGGAGGAGCGCGCCAGGGCCATCACGGGCTGGACCGCCACCTCGGGCCTCGCCATCGCCGTGGGCCCGCTGGTCGCCGGCTGGCTCCTCGAGGACCACGCCTGGGGCTCGACGTTCCTGATCAACGTCCCCATCGCGGTCGTCGCCGCCGTCGGCGCGCTGGCGCTGGTGCCGCCGTCGAAGGCACCGGGCATGGGCCGGATCGACTACGTCGGCGGTCTGCTGTCCATCGTCTCCGTCGGCTCGCTGGTCTACGCGGCCATCGAGGGCCCGCACTTCGGCTGGGGCCCCGGCCCGATCGCCGCGGCCGTGGCAGCCGGTGTCGGCCTGCCGGCCTTCGTCGCCTGGGAGCTGCGCCACCCGCACCCCATGCTGGACGTGCGCAAGTTCGCCCAGCGGCCGTTCGGCGGTTCGATGCTCGCGGTGCTGTTCTTCTTCTTCGGCACCTTCGGCGCGCTCTACTACGCCACCCAGTACCTCCAGTTCGTGCTCGACTACGACGCGCTGGAGACCGGCGTACGGCTGCTGCCGCTGGCCGGTGCCGTGTTCGTCGGCGCCGCGGTGACCGGGCGGCTGACGCCGAAGCTCGGTGTGAAGGCCATGGTCGCCACCGGCATGCTGATCGGCACGGCGGGCGTCCTGCTGCTCGCCCGGATCGAGTCGGGCTCGACGTACACCGACTTCCTGGCGTCGCTGCTCATGCTGGGCTTCGCGATCGGTCTGAGCGTGTCCCCGGCCACCGACACGATCATGGGTTCCTTCCCCGAGTCCGAGCTGGGCGTCGGCGGTGGCGCCAACGACACCTCGCTGGAGCTGGGCGGCGCCCTCGGCATCGCGATCCTCGGCTCGCTGCTGGGCACCGCCTACCGCGACAAGCTCACGGACCTGATCGGTGGACAGCTCCCGCACACCGCGCTGGAGGCGGCCAGGGACTCGGTGGGCGGCGGGCTCGCGGTGGCCCAGGAGGTCGCGCAGAACCCGGCGGGCGGGGCCCAGCAGGCCCAGGCCCTGGTCGACGCCGTCCACGAGGCCTTCGCGCACAGCGTCGCGCAGACCAGCCTGATCGGCGGGATCATCATGGCCGCCGGCACGCTGATCGTCCTCGCGGTCCTGCCGGGCCGCCGGGCGGCGCGGCCGGAGCGGGCCGCGGCCGGCACGACCGATGAGTCCGGGCGGTCGCGGGAGTCAGAAGCATCGGAGGTGGCACAGAAGTCGACGGAGCCGACCGAGCCGCAGGAGGCCCGCTCGGGCACCGCCTGAGCGACAGCCACCCCGGAACGGGCCGTGCCTAGAGCGGCGCACGGCCCCCGGACGGTGCCGGGAGGGGACGCCCGGCACCGTCCTACTTCCCGTCCTACTTCCCGTCCTTCTTTCCGTCCTTCTTCCCGTCCTTCTTCCCGTCCGGCCCCGCTCGCCCTGCGGCCCCGCACATCCGGCCGCCTCGGAACGCGCCGGCCGGGAAGGGACGCGCCCAGCGCCGAGCCCCAGCTGCCCCGGCCCACTCGCCCTCCCGCCCCGCTCAGTCGTCGGCAGCGCCCCGCTCAGTCGTCGGCCCCGCCCCGCTGCGCCTCGGAGGCCGGCGCGACCGCCTCGACCACCGACCTCGCCCGCTCCTCCGGCACACCGGTCGCGATCAGCAGGGCGACGGCGACCCGTGTCCCGTCGTCCTGAAGCAGTCCGTCGTTGACCGACTCCAGCAGCGCGACCGTCATCGCCTCCAGGCCGCCGCTCATCGCCTCGGCCGGCAGATGTGTGTGGAAGACGCCCTCGCGCTGCCCGCGCTCCAGGATCGCCGTGGCCGTCGCACGCGCCGGGGCCAGCACCTCGGCCACCCGCTGCACGCCCAGGTCGCGCCTGGCCAGCGCCAGCAGCAGCCGGTAGCGGTCGCCGACCGGCCACAGCGAGAACACGAACCCGGCGAACGCCCGCTCGGCCGGTTCGGTCTCCGCGAACGCGGTCCCCTCCGTCAGCGCGCTGCGCAACGCCTCGGACGCCTCGTCCGCGAGGGCTTCGAGCAGCGCCTCGCGCCCCGGGAAGTGACCGAACAGGGTGCGCCGTACGACACCCGCGGCCCGCGCCAGCTCCTCCAGCGTGGCGTCCGGGTTGCGGCCGAGCTCCTGGCGGGCCGTGGCCAGGATGCGCTCCCGGTTGGCCCGCGCATTGCGCCGCAACGGCTCGCGGGCGACGGGCTTGGTCACGGGAACCTCGATGGATCGGATGCGGACGGGGGTACGCGGATTCTCGCACGCGGGGTCCGCGCCGCTCAGGCGGTCGCCTCCCGCTGCCCGGCGCCGTGCGGCTGCAACGGCAGGGCGGTGGTGACCTCGAAGCCCCCCTCGGGACGGGGGCCCGCGCTGAGTTCACCGCCGATGGACTGGGCGCGTTCGCGCATGCCCATGACGCCGAAGCCGTGCCTGTCCGCCGTCCCGGTCAGCAGGACGCGGGTGGTGGCGGGGCCGTCGTTGGTGACCGTGATCTCCAGGCGGGAGCCGGAGTAGGCGAGCCGTACGCAGGCGGCTTCCGTGGTGGCGTGCTTGGTGACGTTGGTGAGGGCCTCCTGCACGATGCGGAACGCGGTCAGGTCCACGCCGGGGGACAGCGGCTGGGGCTCTCCCTCGGTGGCGACGGTGACGGTGACGCCCGCGGACGCGCAGGCCGACACCAGCTCGGGCAGCCGGGCCAGTCCGGGCGACGGTTCGAGGGGCGCGGAGTCCGCCTCCCCGTTCTGCCGCAGCAGCCCCAGCGTGGCCTTCAGCTCGCGCAGCGCGGAGGAGGTGGTGCCGGTGAGGTCGGTGAGGATCTTCTGCGTCTGCTCCGGGTCGGTGAGCGCGAGGTGCGCGGCCGTGCCGGCCTGGGCGTTGGCCAGGGCCATGTGGTGGGCGACGACGTCGTGCAGCTCACGGGCGATGCGCATGCGCTCCTCGGTGACCCGCAGCCGGGCCTCCTCCTCGCGGGTGCGTTCGGCGTGCTCGGCGCGGGCCTGCACCGCCCTGAGGTAGGCGCGGCGCAGCCCGGTCATGTTGCCGACGGCCAGCGGCAGCAGCAGCCAGAAGACCGGGCCGATCGTCCTGAGCAGCAGCGACACATGCTCCATGGAGTCGGAGATCGCCGCCGCGACGATCACCGCCACCAAGGTGGCGATGCCGTAGGCGCGGGTGGTCCTGCGGTCGGTCAGGACGGCCAGCCAGTAGAGCGCCGCCATGACGGGGGCGAGCAGCAAGGGGGTGAGCAGGTACCCGAAGGCCACCACGATCGCGGCGCAGACCGCGGACACGACGACCGCGAGACGCGGGTGGCTGCGGTGCTTCAGCAGGGCGAGGCAGGCGACGCCCATCAGGCAGGAGGCCGTCCCGTCCTGGTCCGGCGGATCGGCGCCGGGCAGGGTGAGCATCGCGCCGAGGGTGGCGCAGCCCATGAGCGCCGCGACCAGGGCCAGGTCGACGACGAAGGGGTGCCGGCCCGCGAACTCGTCGAGGCGGTCCGCGTAGCGCCGCTCCGGGGTGGTGGTCATCGTGCTCTCCGGTCGGTGGGCTGGGTCCATGGTGTCCGCCCCTGCCGGGAACGGCCGACGGGACCGCCCGTGTCCTTCGTCACGGACGGTCCCCGGGGGCGGACGGGCGGATCAGGTGCGCGCCACTTCCAGGTCGGCCGGTGCGGGATCCGGTGCCGCGGAGCGGCCGCCGAGCGCCTCGCCCTCCACGTCGACGCGGGGCAGGACCCGGTCCAGCCACTTCGGCAGCCACCACGCCTTGTCGCCGAGCAGGGCGAGCACGGCGGGCACGATCGCCATCCGGACCACGAACGCGTCGAGCAGGACGGCGGAGGCGAGCCCGAACCCGATCATCTTGATCATCGAGTCGCTCTCCCCGATGAACCCGGCGAACACCGCGATCATGATCAGGGCGGCGGCCACGACCACACGGGCGCTGTGCCGGAAGCCGGACGTGACGGCCTCGGTGGCGGACTCGCCGTGGACGTACGCCTCCCGCATCCGCGAGACGAGGAAGACCTCGTAGTCCATGGCGAGCCCGAAGACGATGCCCACCAGGAAGATCGGCATCAGGCTCATGATCGGCCCGGTCTGCTCCACGCCCAGCAGCTCGGCGCCGTGTCCCTGCTGGAAGACCACGACGACCGCGCCGAGCGAGGCCAGCACCGACAGCAGGAAGCCGGCGGCCGCCTTCAGCGGGACGAGCAGCGACCGGAAGACCACCAGCAGCAGCACGACCGCGAGGCCGACCACGACGACCAGGTACGGCACCAGCGCGGCCTGCACCTTGTCGGCGATGTCGATGTTCATCGCGGTGGTGCCGGTGACCTCGAAGGTCGCCCCGGTCTCGGCTTCCGTCGCCGGGCGCTCACCCCGGATGGTGGTCACCAGGTCCTTGGTCCTCTCGTCGGTCGGCGCGGTGGACGGCACCACGGAGAAGACGGCGGTGTCCCCGGCCTCGTTGAAGCGGGCGGGAGAGACGGACACGACACCCTCGGTGCCGGCGATCTTCTCGGAGACGGTGGTGACGGCGCCCTTGGCGTCGCTGTCGCCCTTGGCGTCCACGACGACGGTCAGCGGCCCGTTGAAGCCCGGCCCGAACGCGTCGGCGAGCGCGTCGTAGGCCCGCCGCTCGGTGGTGGACGTCGCCTTGGCCTCGTCGCCGGGCATGCCCAGCTGGAGCTGGGTCATCGGTACGGCGAGCGCGCCGAGGCCCACGACGCCGAGCAGCAGCACCGGTACGGGCCGGCGCAGCACGAACCGCGCCCAGCGGGTGCCGCCGTTGCTGTCGGCGGTCTCCTCGATACGGCCCTTTCTGCGGGCCCGCCTCGGGAGCACGGCGTTGGGCCAGAAGCCGAGGACCGCGGGGACCAGCGTGAGCGCGATGAACACGGCGACGACGACGGCGCCCGCCGCGGCCAGCCCCATCTTGGTGAGCATCGGGATGCCGACGACCGACAGTCCGGCGAGCGCGATGACGACGGTGAGTCCGGCGAAGACGACCGCGGAACCGGCCGTACCGGCGGCGAGTCCGGCGGCCTCCTGGGGAGCGCGGCCCTTGGCGCGCTCCTCGCGGTAGCGCGAGACGACGAACAGGGCGTAGTCGATGCCGACGGCGAGGCCCAGCATCATCGCGAGGGTGCCGGTCGTGGTGGACAGGCCGAGCGCCTCGGCCAGGACGAGGATCGTGGCCATGCTGACGCCGACGCCGACGACGGCGGTCAGCAGCGGCAGCCCGGCGGCGGCCAGCGAACCGAACGTGACGAGCAGGACCACGGCGGCGATCGCCATGCCGATCGCCTCGGCGGCCCCGCCCGCGCCGCCGCCGTCGTCCATGGCGCTGCCGCCGGCCTCGACGGTCAGTCCGCTGTCGCGGGCGTCGTCGAGGGCCTTCTCCAGATGGGTGCGGCCGGCGTCGGTGAGGTCGGCGGAGGCGACCTTGTAGGTGACGGTCGCGTACGCGGTGGTGCCGTCCCGGCTCACGGCCTTCGCCCGGAACGGGTCGACGACGGACGCCACTTGCGAGCCGTCGCCCAGTTCGGCCACGGCCTCCTCGACGGCCTTCTTGTTGTCGGCAGCGGTGACCTTCTCGCCGCCCGGCGCGACGAAGACGACCCGCGCGGTCGCGCTGTCGGCCGTCGCCCCCGGGAAGCGCTCCTCCATCAGGTCGAACGCCTTCTGGGACTCGATCCCCGGCATGGAGAATCCCTCGTCGGCGGCGGCCGGGGCCTTCAGCGCGCCCAGGCCGACGGCGGCCAGGACGGCCGCCCAGACCAGGGCGACGTACCAGCGCCGCCGGAAGGCCAGACGGCCCAGTCGATACAGGAAAGTAGCCACGGCAAGGGGTCTCCACATCTGGGACTCGAACGTGTGCCCAGGCTCTCGGGGAGGGGGGTGCCGTGTCGTCGTGCGGCTGCCGACAATCGCCGGTACTGAGAATGCAGTACGGGCGGGGTGCGGGTCCGCCGGGAGTACGAGCGCCCGATGGGACCCAGGTCTCACCTGCCCGTGGCGCCCGCCCCGATCTCGACCACCCGCGCCCAGGCCGGCGGGGTGTCCGGCGCGTACTCGGGGGCGTCCTCGTCGCGCGTGCGGCCGCGGGAGCGCGGGAAGCGGGGGAAGAGCCCCACGACCGTCCGGCACGGCGGCCGGGTGCTCGGCCACGGGGTCTGACCGTCCGTCAGAGCGACGACGACCTCCGGCCGGGGCCGGGCCCGCAGCGCCGTCGCGAAGCCCTCGCGCAGATCCGTGCCGCCGCCCCCGACCAGCGGAATCCCCTCGGCGCGGCACACCCGGTGCACGCCCCCGGCCGCCGCGTCGCACGACACCACGCTGACCAGGTCGGGGCGCCCGCCCACGGCACGGGAGATCGCGGCGACCTCCAGCAGCGCGCTGCCCAGTTCGGCGTCGCTGACCGAGGCGGAGGTGTCGATGACGACGCAGACGTGCGGCGGCCTTCGCCGCAGGCTCGGCAGCACGGCGCCGGGCACGGAGGCGGAACGGCGCGAGAGCCGGCCGTAGGTGTAGTCTTCGCCCGCGCCGGGCCCGGAGGCGGCCGACCGTACGGCCGCGCCGAGCAACTCGCGCCAGGGCTGCGGCGGATGGAACGCCTCCTCCGCCCACCGCTGCCAGCTGTCGGGGACGCTGCCCGGGCGGCCGGTGATGCCCTGCGCCACCCGGAACCGGACGGCGTCCCGTTCCTGGGAGCTCAGCCCGTGCGCGCCGTCCGGCCCGAGGTCCCACACCCGTTCCAGGCCGTCGGCGCCGCTGCCGCAGTCGAGCCAGGCCAGGTCCTGCATCCGCGGGCCCAGCCGGAACTGACGCAGATAGTCCTCCATCAGCTCGCCGTCGCGCAGCATCAGGCTCGCCGGGTCGACGGCGCCCTCGGGGCGGGCCAGCCCGTCGCCGTACACGTCGTCGTTGATCTCGCAGTCCGCGGCGATGTTCATCCGCAGCCGCTCCCCCGGCCCGGTCAGCCCGCGCTCGCGTGCCACCCGGTCGCTGCGCGTGTGATGGTCGCGCAGCAGATGCGACACCTCGTGCACCCACACCCCGGCCAGCTCCTCGACCGGCGTCCGCGCCACGAACGCCGGCGACACGTAGCACCGCCACTGCCGGTCGACCGCCATCGTCGGCACCGACCTCGACTCGACGACGTGCAGCGCGAAGAGAGCGGTCGCCAGATAGGGCCGCACCCGCGCGGCATGCAACCGGGCGGAGAAGAGCTTGTCCCGATCGAGGGACGTGACTCCGCCGGGGCCGGGGGACAAGGTCCGCTCGCGTCCCGGGCGCCCGGACCGGTCGCGGGCGGGGTCGGGAAGCCCGTCACCGGCACGGGCCGAGGGGCTGCCACGGTCGGGACCGGGCGACGTGCCGGGGGCGGGCGGGGAGGGCCGCTCGTGGTCGGGGGTCATCGGTGGGCCTTCTGCTTCTCCGTGATCGCCGTTGTCCGGGCCGCCGCCCGGTCCGCTCGGCGGGACAGGGTCACCACGCCGGAGAGGCGTTCGATCGTCGTCGGGACGTCCCAGTCCTCCTGGCGCAGGGAGGCGAGGGTGCTCGCGGGGACGACGACCAGGTCCGGGGCACCCGTCTCCAGGGCGCGGACCAGCAGGGCCCAGGCCGCGTCCCAGCGGGACCTGTCGGGCCGGGACCGTACCGCCTCCACCACCGCGTCCAGCGCGGCCTGCCGCAGATCCCCGCGCTCGGGCAGCTCGGCACCCGCGGTGTCGGCCAGCAGCAGTTCCGGGTCGGGCAGGTCCATCCGGTCCACGCACGCCAGCAGTTCCAGTCCCGGCCCGTCGCCCACGGTGCCCCGCACCAGCATCGACAGCACCTCCCGCGAGGACCCGG
This sequence comes from Streptomyces sp. bgisy027, assembly GCF_057710365.1. Classification (NCBI taxonomy): domain Bacteria; kingdom Bacillati; phylum Actinomycetota; class Actinomycetes; order Kitasatosporales; family Streptomycetaceae; genus Streptomyces; species Streptomyces sp. bgisy027. Next base: position 37,773 of record NZ_JBYIVZ010000019.1, on the reverse strand, counting down.
CGGCGGTGGCGAAGGCGACCAGGGACTGGGTCATCTCCCAGCTGCGCGGCGACGGCCAGGCACCGCCCCGGCGCGCCTCCCCGCTCGGCAGCCGGTGCACGAGCGCCGGCCGCCCGGACAGCAGCCCGCGCACCGCGCGCCGCGCGAAGTCCACGGCCCCGGCCAGCTTTTCCGGGTCGAGCCGCGGCAGGGTCGCCCGTGGCCAGGTCCCGCCGAGTCCGCGTACGACGACCTCGTGGTCGTGGGCCCATTGCAGATGCACGAACCGGTTGGCCAGCGGCGCGCTCAGCTCCCAGCCGTCGGCGGCCGAGGAGCGCGGGTTGGCGGCGGCCACGATCCGCACCCCGGGCGGCAGCCGCAGCGCGCCGACCCTGCGCTCCAGCACCAGCCGCAGCAGCGCGGCCTGCACGGCGGGCGGCGCGGTCGACAGCTCGTCCAGGAACAGCAGTCCCCGCCCGGCCCGCACCAGCCGTACGGCCCAGTCCGGCGGGGCCATCGGCACGCCCTGCTCGGCGGGGTCGTCCCCGACGACGGGCAGCCCGGAGAAGTCGGACGGTTCGTGGACGCTGGCGATCACCGTGGTCAGCGGCAGGTCGAGTTCGGCGGCGAGCTGGGTGAGCGCGGCCGTCTTGCCGATACCCGGCTCGCCCCAGAGCAGGACGGGCAGATCGGCGGCCACGGCCAGCGTGAGGGCTTCGAGCCGGGGGTCGGGACGGGGTTCGGTCGTGGTGTCCCGAAGGAGCGCCAACAGGTCGGCGGCCACGTCGAGTTGGGAGGTGGAGGGCGAGGAGGGCAGGGTGGAAGCAGGCATGTGTCATCACCGTGGGTCTGTGCGGAGTGGGCAGAGGATCGGTCGCGCGGGTCAGGAGAAGGTCGCGTGCCGCGGGCGGGCGCGGTGGGCGCCGGAGCGTCGGGGGACGCGTTCGTCGTAGCGGACGGGTCCCGGCCGGGGGCCGGCCAGCCCGGCCCGGAAGAGCCCGTGGGCGACCCGGCGCCGCGCGATCGCCTCCAGCTCGTCCCGCAGTGCCCCGGCCCGCAGCACCGCGTCCGGCCCCAACAGCCCCTCGACGACGGCCAACGCCCCGGCGATGTCGCCGTGCCAGAGGCGTTCGCGGACGTCGGGCAGGCACTCGGGACGGCGGTGTGCGTCGTCGATGGCCTGGAGACAGGGCAGCGGGGTGCCGGTGAGCGCGGCGAGGAGTTCCTCGCGCCGGATCTCGTCGGGCGCGTGGTCGAGGGGCGCGAGCACCCCGTCGACCAGCCCGATCCGATGCCGGTCGCCCCGGCACGTCACGTACCGCGCCGATCCGTGCCCCTCGGCGGACCGGGCGTCTCCCGCCCCGGAACGCTCCGGTACGAGCGCGGAGGCGACCAGCGGATGCAGCCGGCCGGCGTCGATCGCACCGGCCCGCAGCAGCTCCAGGTCGGGCAGGACCCAGGTCGCGGCGTCGGGCAGCACGGGCAGCGAGGGCGACGCGCAGGCCCGGCGCCCGGCGCACTCCACGATCCGCGGCCCGCCCGCTCCGTCCCCGTCCCCGTGTCCGTCCCCGTCCCCGTCCCCGGCGGGCACCTCCAGCAGGACCCGGTGCCGGTCCCCCAGCCGCACGACCACGGCACCGCGGGAGCGTCCCTCGGCACGCAGCAGCAGCGACGCCTCGTCGGCCCACCGGTCGACGGCACAGAGGAACCCGTACGGCACGCCGTCGCCCGGCAGGTCGGAACCCGCCCCGGCCCCGGCACGGATCCGCAGCTCACCGGCGCGGCCGGCGTCCCAGAGATGCCGGTGCAGATCGAGCCGGAACCGCCGGCTGGGCCGGGGATGCGGGTGGGGAGGGGCAGGTCCGTCCGGCGGGGCCGCTCCGCCGCGCCCGTGTCCCCCGTCCCACAGCGCCAGGCTGATCCGCTGGCCGGCGTCCGCCCACGCGGGCGGAGTCCGCACCACGAGTTGCAGCGGCTGCCGGCGCCCGCGTCCCGTGCCGCCGTAACGGGCGAGCGCGAGCGTCACCCCCGGGCGCAGCAGTCCGTCCGGGGCGATGCGGGGCATGTGCCAGCGCAGCAGGTCGGGGGCCAGGGCGCGCAGGTCCTCGCGGACCCGGGCGGCGGCCTCCCGCCCGTGGTCACGGACCAGGGAGCGCAGATTGAGATCGACGTCGACACCCGCGGCGGCACAGGCCCCCGCCCAGTCCCCGGCGAGCCGGCGGGCGGTCGCGGTCTCGATCATGGAGGCCGGCACGGCGAACTCGCGCACGCGCGGCCAGAAGGAAACCCGGGGTTCCCCGTTCGCGTTCGGAGTGCCCATCAGCACTCACCTTGCGCGGACGGGACCCCCGATCTGTCAGCAGAATGAGTCGTCATCGCGGCGAGCGTAACTCCCGGCTCGCGGACGGCGCGAGGGAATTTCCGCGTACCCCGGAACGCGCGGCAACCTTTCCGCCCTCGGCGACCACTGACACATGGCCAGCTCTCACCGAATCGCGTAAGGACCCACCCGTGGCATCCAGTCCCCGTTCCCGTCCCCATCGCCGGTCCCCGGACAAGCGGCGCACGGCCCTCGTCTCCGCCGCCGTCGTGGCGGCCGTCGCCGTGGCCGTGGCCCTGGTCGTGGCCCTGCGCCCCGACGGTGAGACCAAGGTGGTCGCGTCGACGGCCGAGCCGGCCGCCGCGACCGCCCGCTCGGCCACCCCGCCCTCGACACCCGCCCCGAAGCCGAAGCCCACGCCCGAGCCGACGTCCACACCGAAGAAGCCGGCGCCGAAGCCCACCAAGGCGTCCCCCACCGCCACCCCTCGACCCGCCTCGGCCTCCGCCCCGTTGGCGGGGCGGATACGCCCCGGCGTCGACCACAAGGGAACCGCCACCTTCTACGACACCGGTGACGGCGACGGGGCCTGCCTGTTCGGCCCGACCGACGACGTCATGACCGCGGCGATGAACACCACGGACTACGAGACCTCCAAGGCCTGTGGGGCGTACGTCCGGGTCCGGGCGGCGAGCGGTGCCACCGTCACGGTCCGGATCACCAACGAGTGCCCCCTGCCCTGCGCCCCCGGCCAACTCGACCTCAGCGCCCAGGCCTTCGCCAGGCTGGCCGCGCCCGTCACGGGACAGATCCCGATCACCTGGCGGCTGCTGAGCCCGGATGTCTCCGAGAAGATCTCGGTCCGCTACAAGACCGGCTCCAGCCGCTACTGGTGCGAGATCCAGGCGGTGGGCCACCGCAACCCCCTGGCCCGCCTGGAGGTGCGCACGGCCGGCGGCTGGCAGCGGCTGACGCGCACCGAGTACAACTACTTCCTGTCCGGGCAGGGCGCGGGCTGCGGGGCGGCGATCCGGCTCACGGACATCTACGGCGAGACGCTGACGGTCGACGGGCTCGCGATACGTCCCGACGTGGCGCAGCCGACCGGGGTCCAGTTCGCGGCGCACTGACCCGCCGCCACCTGACTACCCGGCGGACGGTGTCGCCTCGTCGCCGGTCCTGCGCGTCGGTTCCGTAGACGGCCGGGGCGTGGGGGTCGGCGTCGCGTCCGGCGTCCGGGAACCCACAGCCTGTGGATTGCGGGTGGGCTCCGAGGTCGGTGTCCCGGGCCGCGCGGTCGGCGTCGGGGACGCCGTCCGGCCCGGGGGCGGGGTGCGGGTCGCGGACGCCGAGGGACGCGGGGTGGTGGGCGAGGGGGAGGGCGGTGTCGTGCGGTCGCTCGTGGACGGGGGCGCGAGCGGGGGCGCGGGGTCGGCCGGCCCGTCGGAGCGGCCCGTGGTGAACGGCAGCGCGACCAGCAGCGCCACGGCGCAGGTCACGCCCACCCCGGTCGCCGTACGCAGCAGGCGCCGGCGGGACGCCTTGCGGCGCAGCGTCTCGTAGTGGCCGGAGGGCGGGGCGAGGTGGTCAGCCGGCGGGCGGAGGATGACCGCGAGGGGATCGTCGGGGCCGAACTCCGGGCCGTCCACGTCGTCCTCGTCAAAGCGTGTGGTCAAGGCTTCTCCTCAGGTGGACGCGGAGCAGTTCGCGGGCCGCGTGCAGATCGGCCTTGACGGTCCCTTCCTTGCGTCCGGTCAGCACGGACACCTCCCGGATCGGCATGTCAGCGTAGTAGTGGAGGAGGATCGGGGTGCGGAGCCGTTCGGGGAGGGACTGGACCAGCAGACGCACCGACGGGTCCGTCTGTTCCGTGTGCGCGTTGACGGCCGCCTCCGTCGTGGCCCGCCGCATCGCCCTGCGCTCGCGCTCCAGTTTGCGCCAGTGGTCCCGGACGAGGTTCGCGGCGGTGACGTAGAGGAAGCCGCGCGGTTCCTCCACCCGGTTCCAGCGGGCCCACAGCCTGGTGAAGGCCTCGGAGGCGATCTCGTGCGCCGTCTCGTCGTCGTCGACGAGACGGCGGCACCAGCCGGCCAGGCGCGGGTACAGGGCAGCGAACAGCTCGGACGCTGCCCTGTCTCGGGACCGTTTCAACGCACTCCATGATCGGGACGGCGGAACGACGTTCGCGGGGCCGGCTCCTGCGGGCCCATGAGGGAGGATGCCGGGCCGTCGGCTCGCGTTCCCCCGGCCGCCCGGCCCGGATCCGGATCCCTCTTCCTCGGTCAAGGGGCCGCCGGGCTCAGCGACGCGAACACGATCACGTTGTCGCGGTACTCCTGGCCCTCGCGCGGGCCCCCGCACGTGATCAGACGCAGCTCCGGGCGGTCGACGTCCCCGTAGACCCGGTCCGCCGGGAAGTCGGCCTTGGCCACCGTCCGGACGGCGCCGACCGTGAACTCCGCCGAGGAGCCGTCCTGCCTGCGCGCCACGATCCGGTCGCCCCGCCGCAGTTCCCCCAGGCGGCGGAAGACACCGTCGCCGTAGGCGCCGACCGTGACATGGCCGAGGATCACCGACGGGCCGACCTGGCCCGGCGTCGGCGAGTGCCGGTACCAGCCCGCCCGGTCGTCGGCGGTGATCGGCGGCACCTCCACGGTGCCGTCCCGCGCCAGGCCGAGCCCCATGACGGGGGTGTCGACGCCGATCGCCGGGATCCGCAGCCGGACCGGCACCGAACGGCCCAGCGCGCGAGCCGAGTTCGCCGACGCCGAGGAGTCGGAGGACGAGCCGTCGCCCGTCCCGTCCCGCCCTCTCGACCTTCTGGCGCTCGCGCTCGCGTCCTGCTCGGTGGCCTGTCCGGCGCAGCCCACCAGCAGCGACGCCAGCGCCGCCGTGGTGAACGCCCGCCTGGAGAGCCCCGTCATGCGCCGGTCGCCCTCCGACGCCGTACGACGAACGTCGTGGCGCCGCCGGCCAGCAGCAGCGCGGCCGCGCCACCGCCGATCAGCCCGCCCCTGTCGCTCCCGGTGCCCGAGGCCGGCGTCACGCCGGTGTCGGGCGCCCCGGACGGCCGGACGGAGACCTGACCGCCGCCCGGCGCCCGGGTCGGCTCGGCCGACGGGGCCGAGGGGACGGGGGAGGGGTGCCGGGTCGGCTCGGTGGTGGGGGTCGGCGAGGCGGTGGCCGAGGGGGCCCGGGTCGGGCTGGGGACGGGGCTCGGGGTGGCCGAGTCGGCGAACGCGGGGGTGGCGGCGGCCAGGAGGGCCGTGCAGGTCAGTGCCAGGGCGCTGAACGTGGTGCGGCGCATGGACTCGCTCTCTTTCGTCGGTCCGCCGGTACTGCCGTGTCCGGCGGGCTGGGTGACGGGTCGAGCGGAGAGACGAGGCAGCGGGGGGACGGGTTGTAAAGAGATGGCAAAGTCACCGTAGGGCCGTCTGCCGGAGGTCTGTTGAGTCGCTCACGCACGGCGTACGTACGATGAGGGCGTGACAGCCCGTGCACAGCATCACCGTGCGCCGCGGCTCCCGATCCCGGGACCGTGGCGCATGCTTCTGCTGCTCGGGCTGCTCGCCGGGCTGTTCGGCATGCACGGACTCGGGCCCGGCGGCACGGACGCGTCGCACTCCGCACCGGGGCACGGGCACGCCCGCGCCATGAGCGGGCATCCGGCGGCCATGACCGACGAGGCCGTCTGCAGCGGCGACGGCACGAGCGGCGGACACGACCGGCACGCCGACCCGACCTGTGCCTCCGGCGCCGTCGCCACCGGTCCCGTGCTCCCGGCCCTGGTGCCCTCCCCGGCCGGGACCGGCGTCACGGGCGACCTCGACCGCCGCTCACCGGCCGCGGTGCCGGACGGCGACCGCGCGCCTCCCTCACTGGCCGAACTGCAGATCCTGCGGACCTAGGACAAGGCCGGGCCGTCCCCGTCACCACCGGGGCGTACGGCGCTCAGCCATGTCCGTGCCACGCCCCGCGAGGGCGCGGCATCCCGTGCACACCGCAGGAGTTCTCAGCATGACCAGCACACGTACCTTCGTCCGCCGGACCGTCCTGGCCGCCACGGCCGTCACCGCCGCCCTCGTCCTCGCCGCGTGCGGCACGGACGGCGGCGGCTCGGACGCCGCGGCCGACGCGTCCTCCTCGTCCACCGCGAGCGCCGACGCGCACAACGCGCAGGACGTCACCTTCGCGCAGGGCATGATCCCGCACCACCAGCAGGCGTTGCAGATGGCGGAGATGGCCGCCGACCGCGCCTCGTCCGCCGAGGTCAAGGACCTCGCCGAGCGGATCCGCAAGGCCCAGGACCCGGAGATCAAGACCATGTCCGGCTGGTTGAGGGCCTGGGGTGAGGACGTGCCGTCGGCCGCGCCCGGCACGGGCCACGCCGGTCACTCCGGCGGCTCGGGGATGGCCGGGATGATGGACGCGAAGGACATGGACGAGCTCATGAAGGCGTCCGGCAAGGCCTTCGACACCCTCTTCCTCACCCTCATGGTCGAACATCACGAAGGCGCCGTGAAGATGGCCGAGACCGAGAAGGGCGAGGGCCGCCACGGCCCGTCGACCGAGCTCGCCGACGCCGTGGTCACCGCCCAGACCGCCGAGATCCAGGAGATGAACAAGCTGCTCGGCAAGACCGGCGGCTGACGCCCCGGCGGGCGGCGGCCCTCCCCCGTTCCCGTGGCCGCCGCCCGCCACCTCGTCACCGCAGCCCCGAGGTCCTCCGGTACGACTCCCCCGGCCCCGCCCGGTCCACGATCGCCGCGCATGCCGACCGATCGTCGCTCGCGGTGCCTCTTCTGCGGCACGGGCGCGCTGTCGGCGCTGGTGGCGGAGCGGCACGACCCGCGCCGGGTGCTGGGCTGCGACCGCTCCGGGGCTTTCGTGGCCGCGGCCGCCGCCGCGCCGGTCCGCGGGGCCGGATTCGTGTGCCAGCGGGAACCCGGCCATCGTCGTGTCCGCAGCGAGTGATCAGGCGCGGGCGGACACGATCAGCGTTCCGACCTTGCGCCGACCGGGCGGCGCATCGAGCACGGTGGCCCGTGCCTCCCCGAATCCGTACTCGGCGAGCAGCTGCACCCACACCGCGGGCTCGTAGTCCCAGCGCTTCACCACGAGTGGGTCCTCGTCGTCTCCGCGCGGGATGTAGGAGGCCTGGCAGCCGTAGCAGCCCTCGACCGGCGGACGCTGGGAGAACACCAGGCGGCCGCCCGGGCGCAGCCGCTCACGTACCAGGGGCAGCAGCAGGTCCGGGTCGGTGAACCACACGGCCCCGTACACCGAGTAAGCGGCGTCGAACGGCTCCCCGGGGTCTTGCAGGTAGGCGATCGCCTCAGTGTGGTGCAGCTCCAGCCCCGGCACCTCGCCCCACCGCTGGCCGGCCGCGCGCAGCTGCACGTGCGACACGTCCACGCCGACGGCCTGCATGCCGAGCGAGGCCAGGTGGACCGCGTTGCCGCCCTTGCCGCAGCCCAGGTCCAGGACGCGCCCGCCCGCGGGCAGGTCGAGCAGTTCGGCGCCGGGGCCGTGGTCTTCGTACTGGGTCCAGTTGAACCAGGTTGTCTCGCCGCGGGAGTTCACCGGCCGACGCTCTGGCCGCTGGCGTGCGTAGGTGTCCCAGGCGATCGCCGTGTCTGTCACGTGGTCTCCGCTCACAGGGCCAGCCGCCCGACGCAAGGCCGGACGGCTGGAGTGTCTTACAGCTGGCACTGTGCTGTCAGCCGCTCTTCGGGCTGTCGTGGCATCCGGCGTGGCACTGGTTGCAGTCGGCCGCTGAGTTCCACAGCTCGGCGTCCACGGTGTATCCGGCGGCCTCGATCGCGGCCATAGTGCGCTCACGCGCGGCCGCCGCTCCGCCGGGCACCTGCTCGTCTTCGCCTGTGGGGACGTGGTGGACGAACCGGCCGGCGACGCGCTCGCAGAACGCGGCGTAGTCGACGGTGTGCAGGATGAACGCGTGCCAGCCGTAGTCGACCAGCTCGCTCGGTACGTGGCCCCGACTCGGCCGCTGGCCGGAGGCGGCGACGAACGCGGCGGCCTGGCCGACGATGCGGCGCGCGGTCTCGTCGCTGATCTCCGGGTGGTCGGTGGTGATGCGGTAGACAAGCCGGCTCGCCACCTTGGGTTCAACCAGGGTGATCGGGTCGGTGGTGCCCACGGGACGTTCCAACGCGATGGTCACGCTCTTCCTCCTCATGTGGACGGACGCCTCGGATGCGAGGCGCTGGCCCGCCCGTCCTCTCGTAACGCGTGGAGCACTGAGAGGGCGGACGGGAGCTCATGGCGGCGGCCCCGAAGGGGGCAGAGGCGGCCGCGGTCATCCCGCTGCCGGCGCGCCGCGCGCTGCCGAGTGCGGGAGCTCGTCAGCCGACATGCGCGAAGGCGCCGCGCCGCGTCTGCCGCCACGCGTCGTACAGCCGGTCGGCGTCGGCGCAGGGGACGTCAGCGTGCCCCTCGTCGTCCCGCGTCCGGCACGTCGGGCACGTCGTAGCGTGCTCTCCCATGAGCCGCAGGGCGGTCTGCTCAGCCGTCTCCCCGCTGCCGGTGAGCCGCTCGTAGTGCTCGCACAGGGCGAGCAGGACGCGGGCCAGGCGCCGGGCGTGGCGGACGCGGGAAGGCAGCGCGTCGCCGGCAGCCACGGTCAGCTTCCCGCGCGCCTCGCCCACGCAGGCGAGTGCGCAATACGTCTGTACGTTCTCGGGGCGCGGACCGGCCGCCTTCTGCACCTCGGGGATGAGCACCTCAAGGTGACCGCGCAGGGTGCTATCCAGCGTCTTCAAGCCCGCAGCGTTCGGCGGCAACGCGTCCGGTCCATCGTCCGGACCGAGGACGGGCGCCGCCGTGGCGCGCATCGTGGCGATGTCTGGCGGATCCCCGCCCGCTCGGGTTCCTTCTCCGCTGGAGGCGGTCATGGCGACATCACTCCCACTACGCTGAGTTGCCCGGTAATCACCCATGACAGTAGGTAGGCGTGATTGCCGCCTGTAGTGACCGTGAGTACGGGTAAGAGCCCGTCGTGAGCGGGCAAGGGGGACGCCATGGGGCAGCAGGCGCACGGAACCCCGACCAGTGGTCAGGGAACGCCCGGGCGAGGCCGCGCGGGCATCATCTCGGGCTACGTCTTCCGGGTCATCCGTGAGCAGTCAGGGCACACGCAGGACAGCCTCGCGGAGCTGTTCGGGGTGGCGGCGGACACGGTCGCTGGCTGGGAGACGGGGCGTCGGCCGCTGACTTCCCTGCCAGTGGGGCAGATGTTGGTACACCGCCACCTACTCATGCAGATGGGCGCGGTGCCCGCCCTACTGTCCGCCCTCGAACGGGCGATGGCAGCTGACATGCTGCTGGCCAGCGCATTGGAGGACGAGGCGCCCGCCGGGCCCAATCCACTCGGGGCCTGGGTCATGCAGCGCGACCTCGTAGAGGTGCTGACCTGGCCGCTCAACGGTGTTCCGCCCGGCCCTGTGCGGGACCTTCCGGCGCCCCCTCGTCCGCGCCGCGGGCCGGTGCCGACGGCGCCGGAACTGCCCACGGTCGACCGACGCCGCTTCTTCAGCCGCATGCGCGCGACGGCCGAACAGGCACGAGGGGGCCGGGACTTCCTGCTGCGTCGGCAGGCCCTCCACCTCGCCGGGTTCGACCGGGACGCCGACACCTCCGAGTGGCTGGCGCACCAGCAGCGGACCGAGCGGCCGGACGACTGGCTGACGCGGTGGCTCAACTCCCGTTCCGTCGCGGCCGTGGCAGCGCGGCAGGGCGACCGGGACCGCATGGCCCACTTCATCGGCCGCACCCTCGGTGATGACCACCAGGCCGAGGCGGCGAACCTGAACTACTGGGCGTACTGGGTCGGTGAGTCCTCGCACGTCCAATTGTCGGACGACTTCATTGGCGAGGCGACGCCCGGCCCCTGGCACGGCAACCGGCTGATGGCCCACCTGGTCCGCGGCCTCACCCCGCAGCACGGTTTCTTTGACCTCAACGTTCACACGCTGTGGACCCTGCTCGCCGCGCGCCCCATCCTGCTGCGCGCACAGTCGGCGGCCGGGCAGGCACTGCGCAAACGCCTGCCTGTGATGTTGGATGACTCCGGGCTTTCGCCGAAGGCTCGGCGGGAGCTGGAGGGCATCCGGTACGCAATCCGCCTCGCCGAGGCGTGAAAGGGGACACCAGTGGGTGACCAGGACCTGGCGGACGTGGCCCACTTCCTGTGGGAGTCGGGCACGTTGAAGACGGCCCGGCGAACGGGCTGGTGGATGGCGGGCGTTCGTGACCCCGAGAGCGTCGCCGAGCACGCGTGGCGCACGTCCGTCATCGCCTCGGTCATCGCCACTCTGGAGGGCGCCGACGCCGCGCGTGCCGCGCACCTGGCGGTGTGGCACGACTCGCAGGAGACGCGCACCGGCGACGTGAACCACCTGGGGAAGAAGTACGCGGCCCCGGGCGACCCGGTAGCGGTGACGGCGGACCAGACGGCCGGCATGCCCGAGGTCCTGCGCGACGTGGTCCGTGCGGTCGTCGCCGAGTACGAGGCGCGCGAGACACCCGAGGCCATCTGCGCGCGCGACGCGGACAAGCTGGAGTGCATGCTGCAGGGCCTGGAGTACAAGGGGCAGGGGTACGAGGCGGCCCAGCGGTGGGTGGACAACAGCCGGGCCCGGATCGTCACCAAGTCCGGCCAGCTGCTCGCCGACCAGCTGTTGGCCCAAGCTCCGCTCGACTGGCTGCGAGCGGCCATGGGCGAGAAGCACTGACCGATGCGGTGGGGCGGTCCTGACCTGCGACGTTGCGGCCAGATGGCACACGCTTGGCACGGCTCTCGGCGCGGGGTTTCTGGGCACGTGCTCCTCAACTGAGCGGCTCGGTACGCAGGCACACGTACAGCCACAGCGGACCGTCGTCCTCCTCGACGAGGGGGCGCGGTGTATGGACGTGGCGGTCGGCGTCGTCGTGGTACGCCAGCACATCGGCCGGGCAGAGCGGGTCGCCGAGCAACGGGAGTGTGCGGCCGTCGTAGGGGCCGCCGCGAAGGATGACGCCGTCAGGGATGTAGGGCGCAGACATGGGGATGTCCTTTTGTCAGGCCCCGCGCCCACTCCGATGCTACGTCGAGCTCTGACACCCGTTCCCCTGGCGCATGCCGAGGCCGCCCGCCCCGACGGATCGAGGCGGGCGCTTTAGCGGCTCAGACTGAACGCTGCGCCGCGAGGCCGGCGAGGAGCGCCGCCCGTGTGAGGGTGAAGCGGTGGCCGCACTCGTCGAAGTCGACGGCGGATCCGTCCGCCTTGAGCACGATCTCGGACGGTCGGCGGCGGCAGGCCGGGCAGTGCGGCAGCGGAACGGGCCGCCCGCTGCTGGGGAATGCCTGCTGCTGGGTGCCGAGGCCGGCGAAGAGACGCGCTGTACGCGCCGGGGTGAGGGACATGCCCATGGCCAAGTCACTTTCGATCAGGAGCGCGTGATGCGCTCAGTGCCTTGGCGCGGGCTTCAATCAAAGTAGCGCGGGGAGAGGCCAAGGTCGACGGTGCACACCTGGGCCGGGTACGCCGAAGCCCTCTGCATGACCGTGTGAGCCATGCAGGGGGCTGAAGGCGCGTGGGGTCAGAACCCGCGCGGCACCTCGCGGTTGAGGTGCGCGGCGATCGGCGCCCACCCGCCGTCCGGCGTCATGCCGAGCTCGCCGAGCTCCACGCCGAACGCGTCGATGACTGCGCCGTGCGTGATACGGCCGACGCCTCCCGGCACAGGCCGGCCGCGCAGGACCGCGCACACCGTGCCGATCAGGTTGGTGGCCTCGTCCTGGTGCCCGTTCTCCCACAGCCATACGACTGCCTCGCACGTCTTGGTGCTGGGTCGCAGCCCGTCGGCCCGCTGCTCGATCGCGGCCGCCTCGTACTGGCCGAACCCGTACAGGGCGGTCGCCAAGAGGTCGGCGGGCACAGCTAAGTGGCCATACGGGAGGGTGGCTTGCTGCTCATGCGCATGCTCCTTCGCATCGGGGCGATCTGATGGACGCTGCCCCTCGGCAGCGCGGTCGATGCCTCAGCGGGCGCCGGCTTGGTGGGTGCGGCGCCACGCGTTGTGGATACGCCGGCCGACGCGCAGCCGGAGCTTGTGGTCGTGGCAGCGCGGGCACATCCGCGGCTTCCCGAACCGCTCGATATGCTTTCTGCACGCCTTCTGGGCGGTGGCCGCCGCGACCGACCCGGCCGCCGCCGCGCTGGACGAGGCCCGCCGCTTCCCCGGCTGCGGCCCGGAGGCTCTCCACAGGCTGTGGACCGACGCGGGACTCGCCGACGTCTCGACGACCCCGGTCGAGGTGCCGACGCTCTTCGCGGACTTCGCCGACCTGTGGGACCCCTTCCTCGCCGGCCAGGGCCCCGCCCCGGGCTTCGTCGCCACCCTCGCCCCGGCCGCCCGCGACCGTCTGCGCGACGCACTGCGTGCGCGGGTGACCGTCGCGCCGGACGGTTCCGTCCCGCTCACGGCACGGGCCTGGGCGGTGCGGGGCGTACGGCCCCGGCGGAATCAACCGCCTCCGCGACCTGGTTGACCGAGGACGACCGCCGAAGAGGAGCCGCTCATGTCCGAGTCCGTAAGCCCGGCCGAACGTCCCGCCCGCGTCCACGAGCTCCGCCTGGTGGTCACGGCCGCCGACTACGACGAGGCGCTGCGCTTCTACCGTGACGAACTCGGGCTCCCGGAGCGTGCCGCGTTCTCCTCGCCCGACGGCAGGGTGACCATCCTGGACGCCGGCCGGGCGACCCTGGAACTGACCGACCCCGGCCACGCCGACTTCATCGACGAGGTGGAGGTCGGCCGCCGGGTCGCCGGGCACATCAGGGTCGCCTTCCAGGTGGACGACTCCCCGGCCACGACCGCGAGACTGGCGGCGGCCGGGGCGGAGGTCCTGGCGGAGCCGACCCGTACGCCGTGGAACTCCCTGAATTCGCGTCTCGAAGCGCCGGGAGCCCTCCAGCTGACGCTGTTCACGGACCTGGGCGACGAGGAGGAGTGGGAGGAACGCGCGTAGACCCGCCGGAGCGCGGACCCGTTCCTTCCTCCGGGAGCTTATTCGCCCGTTTCGGTGATAATTGGGGCATGAGTACGGCGACGTTTGAACTCGCGGCCACGTCGAGCGAAGTACTCAACGTGATCGCCGCCTTCGTTGGTGGAATGGTCATCGCCGGCGCACTGGTCTGGGCGGTGCAGTTCGGCATGCGGGTCCGTGACCGGGAGCTGCCACGGCCCACTCCGGATGAACAGACGCACCTGCCCGACACCGGCCCGGTCCATGAGCTCCGGGAGGTGCGCGAACCCGACGAGGTCCCGCACGCGCAGGGCCGGGAACGCCTGCTGCCGCACGACCTGCACCACGCGGGCAGCAGACGGAGCGAGGACCAGCACCGCAAACGCTGGCTCCCCGGCAAGAGCGGTTCCTTCGGCGGCGGCGGAATAGGCCACGCCTGAGCCGCACCACCTGAGCACCCGGGTACGGCCCGATGCCCATGCCACCCTGCCCGCATCCGGACAGGGTGGCTGGGGGTTGATCGACCCGGCCAGGATCAGCGAGTTGCTGAGGCGGTGCCGCGCCTTGCAGCGGCAGCCGTGTCGGAGGGGTCCGGGGCCAGGGCGAGGGCGAGGATCACGAAGAAGTCGATGCCCACCATGATCACCGACCAGACCGGGGTGTACGGCAGGAACAGGAAGTGGGCGACCATGCTCAGGGACGCCAGGAAGATGCCGGTGATCCGCGCCCACCAGGCGCCCTGGAGGATGCCGTAGCCGGCACCGAGGGCGAGGACGCCGAGGCCGAGCAGGATCCAGCCCCACGCCGTGAGGTTGGCCTTGAAGATGTAGTCGCCGATCCGGGCGTACACGTCGTCCTCGGCGATGGCGGAGATGCCCTGGAGGATGGCCAGCAGCCCGTTCACCAGCATCAGCACACCGGCGAAGACGAGTCCGCCGGTGACCCGGTCGGAGGTCGGGGCGCCGCCGGAGGCGGCGGACGGCTCGGTGCCGGCTCCGGCGGAGGGCCAGGTCGCCCGGGACGTACCTGATCCACCGGCCCCGCCGGCCGCCCCGGTCCCCGGAGGGCTGTGGGCGGCATCGCTCGCATGCGACTGCAGCTGCGGCTGCGACTGCGACTGCTGCTGGCTCATGGCTGCCGTACCCCACTTCTCGCGTGATCCGCGGTCGGGTTCCTGGGTCGGTACGACGATCGGCCGGACAGGGGGCGTCCACCACGGGGGAGACGCCGATCGGGTGACGCCCGGAGTGCGGACGGGCCGGCACGGATCTTCACTGAAGGGACCGGAACGCACCCTTGGAGCCCGTATGCCCGCTCACCGCCCCCACCGGCGAACGACCACGACCCTCCTGATGACCGTCGCCCTGGCCGTCACCGCCCTGACCTCCTGCTCCGACGACGACACGCCCGCCTCGGTGGCCAGCAGGGCGGCGTCGGCCTTCGCCTCGGCGACGGCGGAGGCGGGCCGCCGGTTCGAGGACATCAAGGGCGGCATCGACGCCAAGAGCTCGGTGCAGCTGGGCGACACCACGACCGACTCCGACGGCCGCGCCTCGGTGGAGGTCACGGCGGAGAACACGACCGACTCGACGAAGTCCTTCGCCGTCCAGATCAACTTCAAGGACCAGGACGGCAACCTCCTCGACGCGTCCGTGGTGACGGTGTCGGACGTGCCGGCGAACCAGTCCGGCAAGGGCACCGCCCGCAGCACCCGCGACCTGAGCGGGGACGTGCGGGCGGAGGTGGAACGGGCGGTGCGCTACTAGCTAGGGCCTGGTGCGGAAGTGGCGCCTGCCGCGCGGCGGCCCCGAGGCCCGGCCCGCCGTCAGGCGCGGCAGCGCAGCATCACCAACGGCGGGTTGGCGAGGACGTCCGCCCAGAAGTCCGCGCCGAACTCCTCCAGGCCGGCCTCCTCGGCGCGCCTTGAGGTGGGCGGGCAGACGCAGATTGACACGAGCGGTGCCGCCCTCGTCGCCGTCGGCCGGGGCCATGACGCCATCATGGCGCCACGCGCAACCCCGCTTGGTGCCACAGAAGAGGTGTGAACGCCATTGGCGTCACCGACCTGCGGAAACAAGGAGAAGGCAACCGCCATCGTCACGGCATCACGCCCGCCCGGGCACCATGGAGCGCCCCACGTGACACCGAAGTGGCACCGGATGACGCCACTCGACATCACTCGACATCACTACGGCACCAACCACGGCGCCACCTCATGCCACTCAGACCCGCGGAAGGACCTGGCGCCGCCCGCCCCCACCATCCGAAACCGTGTCGTGCTGATCCCGCGCCGACCCGGTCACCACGATGTCGATCTGCTCGCTCGTCGCGCTGACCCCGTTCAGCGTGGCCGTCGCCTGGAGGCGGCCCGCGCCGGCGGGGAGGACGCGGGCGGGTACACAGGACCAGGTGCCGTTCGGTGCCGCCGTCGTCGCGCAGACCTCGTCCTCCTGCGCGTCGCGGACGGTGATCTGGGCGCCCGGATAGGCCGTGCCCGACGTCTCCGGCAGCGCGCCGAGCGGTACGCCCGACGCGGGGTGGGACAGGACGGGAGCGGGCAGTGCGACCGTCACGGAGCAGGTGCCGCGCCGGACCACGGTGCCCTCGGCGTCCCTCAGGGCGAGGGTGCAGTCGGGGAGACGGGTGCCGGGTTCGGCGTCCGGGTCGACGGACACGACGAAGGGGAACGTGTGCCCCCTCCACGTCGACACCGCCCCACCCACGAAGGCGTACGTCCCGCTGTTCCCGCCCGGCGTCACCGCGCCCCGGTACCCGAGCCCGGCGAACGGCACACCCGTCACCCGCGCCTTGGCGGGCGCCGTCAACGTCAGCACCGATCCCTCGCCGAGCGGCTCGCCCTCATAGCCGCCGACCTCGACGACGCCCTTCCGCCCGGGCTCGATGGCTGCGGAGGCCCACAGCCCCTGGCCGCCCGGCCCGCCCCGACCCGCCGGCCCACCCGGCCCGCCCGGTCCCTCACCGCCGTATGCCGTCCCCGGCACGAGCACCGCGCCCGCCACCGCGAGCGACACAAGCACCGGCGTCTTCCAAGACCTGCGGGACCAGCTCATCGCGGCGGAGCTCCTCACACACCTCGGCGGCACCCCACCCTCACCGGGGAGTTTCCCGGCCGCACCCGCCGATGACACGCGCCGACCGGCCGTAGGAGCCGTCGGAGCGACGCACACCACCCGTCCGGGCGCGAGGCGGCGGCCCCGACCGCACAAGGCCGGCCACCCGCCGCCCTGCGCCTCCGCATCCGGATGCCAGGCCGACCCCTCGCCCCCCGGCATCCGCACCCGGACGCCGGGACGGTCACCCACCCGCCTCCGCCTCCATCTCCGCCCCTGGATGCCGGGCCGCCTTCTTCACGTCCGATTCGGTCCGGCTGCGTGCCGTGCCCTGTTCCGCGGCGTGGGTGGTGATGGCCGACTGGACCTCCTGGGCGAGGGTGCGCCAGGTGCGGCAGGCGCGGCAGGTGCGGCAGGTGCGGCAGGCGGATTCGTAGGTCTCGGTCCGGGGCCCGGTCCAGGGGGTGCGGGTGGGAGGGCCGTACTCGTCCCGGAGTTCCTCCACCCGGCTGTGGGCCCGGTCCGCCGCCCGCTGCATCGCGACCAGTTCGTCGAAGGTGCCTGCCACGCGTCCGGATCCTCGGGCAGCGGGACGGCGCCGCCCGGTGTGCCACGCCCGCGGTCCGCGCCGCGCGGCCGGATCTCACTCAGACGGCGTCGGACCGCCCCGCGAGCCGGGCCGCCAGTCCGTCGAGGATCGTCTCCACGCCGAACGCGAAGACCTCGTCGACCTGCTCGGCGAAGCCCTGCCCGCGCTGCGCCTGCGCCTCCATGCTGGCGCTCAGCCGCGGGTACTTCGCCGCCAGGGCGTTGATCTGCGCGATGGCCTCGGCCTCCTTCTCCGGCTGCTCGGCCGACTCCTGCTCCGCCCGCTCCTTGATCCCGGCGACCTCGCTGCCGCTCATGAACGCCATCCCCGTCACGAACATGAAGGGGGTGCTCACGGCCCAGTCGAGGTCGGCGTCCCGGAACCCGGCGGCGTCGAAGGTCTCGTACGCGCACTCCTGGAAGCGGGCCATGCCCTCGCCGGCGGCGTAGTACGTGGTGATCACGCGCACCAGCCAGCGGTGCCGGTCGCACAGCCCGCGCACGGCGTACATCAGCTCGCGCGCCGCCGACCGCCAGCCCACCGCCGGGACGTCCGGCAGCGTGATCTCGCTCCACACCTCGTCGGCCGCGAGGATCAGCAGGTTCTCCTTGTTGCCGACGTGCCAGTACATCGCCGTCGCCGCCGAGCCCAGCCTCTGGCCGAGCTTGCGCATGCTCAGGCCGTCGATGCCCTCCGCGTCCAGCAGCTCGATCGCCGCTCGCACGATCTGTTCTCGGTTCAGGGTCTCTCGCGCCATGGGTCCAGACTAACCGCCACTTGCACACCGTAAAAGTTCTTGGGCGAAAGGACTTGCACACCGTGCAAGTCTGGTTTTACGGTGTTCAAGTCTTCGAGTTGCACACCGTTCAAGTCGCCCATCGGCGCCACCACTCACGTCGCCGACCGGCACCACCACTCACGTCGCCGACCGGCACCACCACTCACGTCACCGGGGAGAGTCATGACCGCCATCCACGCAGAGGGCCTGCGCAAGTCGTACGGGGAGAAGCAGGTGCTCGACGGCATCGATCTGCGGATCCCCGAGGCGTCGGTCTTCGCTCTGCTCGGCCCCAACGGCGCCGGCAAGACCACCACCGTCCAGATCCTGTCCACGCTCATCTCCGCCGACGGCGGCCAGGCCCGCGTCGCCGGACACGACCTCACCCGGCAGGCCGACGACGTGCGCCGCTCGATCGGCGTCACCGGCCAGTTCGCCGCGGTCGACGGGCTGCTGACCGCCGAGGAGAACCTGCTGCTGATGGCGGACCTGCACCACCTGAGCCGCGCCGAGGGCCGCCGCCGGGCCGCGGACCTGCTGGACCGGTTCGACCTGGCGGCGGAGGCGAAGAAGACCGCCGCCACCTTCTCCGGCGGCATGCGCCGCAAGCTCGACCTCGCGATGACCCTGGTCGGCGATCCGCGGATCATCTTCCTCGACGAGCCCACGACCGGCCTGGACCCGCGCAGCCGCCGCATGCTGTGGGCGCTGATCCGCGGCCTGGTCGAGGACCGCGGCATCACGATCTTCCTCACCACGCAGTACCTGGAGGAGGCCGACCAGCTCGCCGACCGCATCGCCGTGCTGAACGGCGGCCGGATCGTCGCCGAGGGCACCGCCGAGGAGCTCAAGCGGCGCATCCCCGGCAGCCACATCCGCCTCCGGTTCGCCGCCGAGGATCAACTGGACGCCGCCGCCGCGGTGTTCGACGTCGCCCAGAGCGACCCCGAGAACCTCGCCCTGAACATCCCCGGCGACGGCAGCCCCGCCACCGTGCGGGCCGTCCTGGACCTGCTGGAGTCGGCCGGCGTCGAGGCCGAGTCCCTCACCGTCCACACGCCCGACCTGGACGACGTGTTCCTGGCGCTGACGGAGACCCACGCGCCCGCCGCGGCCTGACCCGCGGCACCTGCCTCCACCGCACTCCGCCCGACCTGCCCCACCTGCCCCACCTGCCCCACCTGCTCCACCACCTGCCCCACCTGCCCTACCTGCACCACCTGCTCCACCTGCTCCACCTGCTCCACCTACCCGACCTGCCCACATGCCCCACCTACCCGACCTACGCCACCTGCTCCGCCTGCTCCACCTGCTCCACCTGCTCCACCTGCCCCACCTGCCCCACCTGCTCCACCCACCTGCCCTACCTGCCCTACCTGCCCCGAGAGGACCCCTCGATGGCCACCACCGCCACCACTGCCCCCGCCTCCGCCCCCTCCGCCAACCGCTCCTACGCCTTCCGCGACTCCATGACGATGCTGCGGCGCAGCCTCAAGCACATGCAGCGCTACCCGTCCCTGACGGTCCAGATCGTCACGCTGCCCGTCCTGATGCTGCTGCTGTTCGTGTACGTCTTCGGCGGCGCGATCGGCGAGGGAATCGGCGTCGGCGACCGGGACGCCTACATCAACTACCTGGTCCCCGGCATCATCGTGATGGCGGTGACCTCCGGCACGATCACCACCGCCATCTCCGTCTGCACCGACATGACCGAGGGCATCATCAACCGCTTCCGCACCATGGCGATCTCACGAAGTTCGGTCCTCACCGGGCATGTGCTGGGCAACATGGTGCAGGTCGTCGCGATCCTCGCGCTGGTGACCGGGGTGGCGTACGCGATCGGCTTCCGCCCGGAGGCCGGTGCCGTCGAGTGGGCCGCCGCCCTCGGTCTGCTGATGTTCCTGGCGTTCGGCCTGAGCTGGCTGTCGGCCGCGATGGGCCTGAACTCCAAGACCGTCGAGGCCGCGAGCAACGCCCCGATGCCGCTGATCTACCTGCCCTTCCTCAGCAGCGCCTTCGTCACCCCCGACTCGATGCCCACCGGACTGCGCTGGTTCGCCGAGTACCAGCCCTTCTCCCCCATCAACGAGACCCTGCGCGGCCTGCTCCTCGGCACCGGCATCGGCAACAACGCCTGGATCGCCCTCGCCTGGTGCGCGGGCCTGGCCTTGATCGGCTTCCTGTGGGCCCGGGCGACGTTCCGCAAGGGCGCCGAGCGCTGAGCCGCCCGGACCGGGCTATACGGAGCCGATGCCAGGCCAAAGGGTTTCCGGCGCTACGCGATCCGTACCCCCGTACGAACAACCCGGCCCGTCCCCACCGTGGGGCGGGCCCTCGGGCCGTCGGGCAGGAGGCAGCACCGTGCGCATCTCGCGGCGCGTGATCGGATCTCTCTTCGTGGGCGGCGCGCCGAGTCTCACGCTCGCCGCGCTCGCCTGTCCGTCGATGCTCGGCTTCAGCACCGTCTCCAGCTCGGCGGACCATGTCATCGCCCAGACCCCGCAGGGTCCGCTCACGGAGGCCGACCGGGACTTCGTGGTGAAGGTGCGGGCGGCCGGGCTGTGGGAATACCCGGTGGGGAAGCCGGCCCTCCAGAAGGGGACGACCTCGCCCAGGCTCCCGGCCGACCAGGTGACCCCGCCCCCTCCGGCATCGGGCGAACCTCAGGTGACGTTGAAGCCCCGGAACACGGCTCTACGCCAGCCAGACCGTCGTGTCCGGGCCCAGCAGCCCGCCTTCGAGCGGACCACTGGCCAGCAGCACCTCGCCCGCCGGCAACTCCACCTCCGTGGCGGAGAGGTTGGCCACGCAGCGCCAGCCCGCCGAGCGCGCGAAGTGCAGGACGCCGGGCGGGGTGTCCGCCACCCACGTCAGATCCTCGCCGTCCAGCAGTTTGCGGCGCAGGCGCAGGGCCCGGCGGTAGAGCTCCAGGGTGGAGCCCTCCACGCCGTCCTGGGCCTCGACGGCGTACGCCGCGAACCCGGACGGCTGCGGCAGCCAGGAACCGCCCGCGCCGAAGCCGTACGACGGCCCTGTCGTCGTCCACGGCAGCGGCACCCGGCAGCCGTCGCGGCCCTTGCGCACCCGTCCCGTCTGTTCCCAGATCGGGTCCTGGAGGACCTCGAAGGGCAGGTCGGCGACCTCGGGCAGGCCGATCTCCTCGCCCTGGTAGACGTACGACGAACCGGGCAGCGCCAGCATGAGGAGGGTCGCGGCGTGGGCGCGGCGCAGGCCGGCCGCCTCGTCGACGGCCGGGGCACGGCCGCCGGACAGCAGCCAGGAGCCCACGTCGGTGCCGGGCGGGAGCATCAGGCGTGAAGTGTGGCGTACGACGTCGTGGTTGGACAGCACCCAGGTGGCGGAGGCGCCCGCCGCGCGGGCCGTGTCGAGGGAGTCGGTGATGATCCGCCTGAGCTCCTCGGCGTCCCAGCTTCCTTGCAGGTACTCGAAGTTGAAGGCCTGGCCGAGTTCGTCGGGGCGGGCGTACAGGGCGCGGCGGGAGCTGGGGTTCACCCAGGCCTCGGCGACGGCCATGCGGGGCGGGCGGTAGGAGTCGAGGATCTTGCGCCAGTCGCGGTAGATCTCGTGGACCTCGTCGCGGTCGTAGAAGGGGTGGGTGCCGGGCGGCAGGTCCGGGAGGGCGTCCTCGTGGCTCAGCTCGGGCGTGCCGAGGTCGCGCAGCGGCTCGCTCAGGTCCTTAGCGAGGGCGTGGGCCACGTCGACGCGGAAGCCGTCGACGCCGCGGTCGGACCAGAAGCGCAGGGTGGTGCGGAAGTCGGCGCGCACCTCCTCGTGCGCCCAGTTGAGGTCGGGCTGCTGCGGGGTGAACAGGTGGAGGTACCACTGGCCGTCGGGGACGCGGCGCCAGGCGCTGCCGCCGAAGACGGACTGCCAGTCGGAGGGCGGGAGTTCGCCGTGCGGGCCGCGGCCGTCGCGGAAGACGTAGCGCTCGCGGGCGGCGGAGCCGGGGCCGGCGCGCAGCGCCTCCTGGAACCAGACGTGCTGGTGGGAGGTGTGGTTGGGGACGAGGTCGACGATGACCTTCAGGCCGAGGCGGTGGGCCTCGGTGACCATGGCGTCGAAGTCGTCGAGGGTGCCCAGGCGCGGGTCGACGTCGCGGTGGTCGGCGACGTCGTAGCCGCCGTCGGCCAGTTCGGAGGGGTAGAAGGGGCTGAGCCACAGGGCGTCCGCGCCGAGGGCGGCGAGGTGGGTGAGGCGCTGGGCGACACCCTTCAGGTCGCCGAGGCCGTCGCCGTCGCCGTCGGCGAAACTGCGAGGGTAGACCTGGTAGATGACGGCCTGGCGCCACCAGTCGGGGTTGCTGGACGAGAGGTCGGGCGTGGTGGTGCGGACGCTCACGCGGTCTCCTCGGGGCGTGTACGGGCGACAGTGAGAACTCTGTCCACTTGGCCGGGAAAGCGAACACCGCGAAGAGCGGACCGGATCATTCCGCGCGTGACGGAATCGTAATTGACCTTTGAACTTCCCTTGCGTCACCGCAGGTTGACAGCGTTTCGCCCGTCCCCCGACGATGTGCACACGCTGTGGCGCATGTGACCAATGAGCCCAGTGTTTCTTCTTCGACCACTCACCCCACGAGGGGATACGCATGTCCATAGCGAGACGTGTCATCGCGCGACGCCTGCTGGGGACGGGCGCCGCGTCGCTCGCCCTGTGCGCGGCCACCGTCGCCGCCGCTTCCGGCGCCTGGGCCAACGGGTCGCACGGGGGCGACGGCTGGAAGTCCGGCGGCACCTACGAGCCCGGCACCGGCGCCGGCACGGAAACGGCCACCGATCGCTGCCAGTTCTCGCTCGACGGCACGAACTTCTACGACTCGGTCAAGGTCGACGACCAGAACCTGAAGGTCACCGACGACGGCAAGGTGCACATCGAGGTGCGTGCCGCCGCCGACGCGGCGACCTGCACGGCCTCGCTCGCCTCCTACCTCGCCCACGGGGCGACCTTCGCGACCTCCGGCGAGCAGGTCTTCGTCGACTTCGACACCGTCACGGTCAAGCCGGGCGGCACCGACAGCCTCGACATCGCCGTGCCGGACGCGGGCTGCTTCGCACAGATCGACCTGTACCGCGGTGCGGTGAAGTTCGACGGCAAGCTCGACGCGAAGGACGGCTTCGAGCACGGTGACCTGCCCAAGGGACCGGATCGCCCGGTCATCAAGGACAAGCTGATCGCGGCCTGGAACGGCGGCTCGAAGGACTGCACGACGGAGCCCCCGGCGACCGAGAAGCCCCCGGCGACCCCGCCGGCGGAGCCGTCCGAGCCGGCCACCGACGAGCCGTCGACCCCGGCCGAGGAGACTTCCCCGCCCGCCTCGGACACCCCTTCCACCGAACCCCCGTCCCCGCAGCCCTCCGACTCCCCGTCGGCCCCCGCCCCGTCCCCCAACGGCGGCGACGAAGACCTCGCCCAGACGGGCGGCAGCAGCGCGACCGGCCCGATCGCGATCGGCGCGGTCGTCCTGCTCGCAGGCGGAGCAGCCTTCGTCGTGGCCTCCAAGCGCCGCCGCACCTCCAACTCCTGACCGTCCCCACGCGAAGGGGCCCAGGGTGATCCCCGGGCCCCTTTCGTGTGCAGTCGGCCGGACCGCCTCAGCCGGTCGGCGCATCGCGGCGGGGCATCATGCGCGTTCCACCGTCGACAGATACAACTTCGCGAAGCGTTCGACGTCCACGTCCAAGGCCACGTCCACCAAAGCCTGTTCGCGGGGGCCTGTGTGGAGTTCTGATTCTCCGGGGCGAGGGCGGCGGTCGACGATGGTCTGGCCTCGGGTCGGGCCGGGGGCGAGGGAGACCTCCACGGGCAGGAGGCGGGTGGTGATGCCCGCCGGGTCCACGACCGCGCAGACCGCGCCCGCGTCGCCGATGCCGCCCGCCTCGGGGTCGGCGGTGACGTCCGGCGCGGACGGGCGGTGGGCCAGGAGTTCGCCGGCGAGGCGGGTGCCGGGCTCGGGGTTCTCGCGCAGGCGCCGTACGTCCGCGCCCGGGACCACGACGCGCTGGAAGACGTCCAGTCCGTACATGGTGACCGGCACCCCCGCGGTGAGCAGGATCGCCGCCGCCTCCGGGTCGTGCCACACGTTGAACTCCGCGACCGGCGTGGCGTTCCCGCAGGCCACCGCGCCGCCCATGAAGACGATCCGCTCGATGTTGCGGGTGACCTCGGGGTGCGTGCGCAGCAGCAGGGCGATGTTGGTCAGCGGCGCCGTGGGGATCAGGGTCACCGGGCGCGGGGAAGCCAGGATCTCGCGGCGCAGCAGCGTCACCGCGTCCACGTCCGCCGCGCGGCGACCCGGCGCGGGCAGGCCGAGGTCGCCCATGCCGTCCTCGCCGTGCACGTGCCGCGCCGAGCGCGAGGGCTCGATCAGCGGGCGGGCGGCGCCCCGGGCCACGGGGATCCCGGGGGCACCGGCCTGCTCCAGCACGGTCAGGGTGTTGAGCACGACGCCGTCCACGTCCGTGTTGCCCGCCACGCAGGTGACCGCGCGCAGGTCCAGCCCCGGATGGCGTACGGCGAACAAAAGGGCCAGGGCGTCGTCCACGCCCGTGTCGCAGTCGATGATCACCGGAATCGGCAGGCCGTCGTTCGGCACGAGTGGCTCCCCTCGTCACGGGTGCGGTGGCGCCCCTACGGGAGCGACCTTACGGTGTCGTACAGGTGGAGTGCGTCGTCGTACGGCGCCGCCGTGCAGGCATGTGCGCGCGGCGCCGTACGACGTCTTTTCCCGTTCTACGACTCCTCCCACAGCTCGGCGCCGCGTGCCGCGACGCGAGCGGTGATCCGGGCGATCAGCTCCTCGGCAGGTACGGCCCCCGGCCTGCGCCCGTCCCGCAGCCGTACGGCCACGAGGTCGCCGTCCGCCGCCTCCCGCTCGCCGATGACCGCCACGTACGGCACGAGCCGTGCCTCGCGCACGCGGGCGCCCAGGGTGCCCTGCTCGGGACCGGCCAGCTCCGCGCGCAGACCCATTCGGCGGGCCCGGTCCAGAACTTTTCCCGCCTGCCCGTACTGCGCCTCCGCCACCGGCAGGATCAGCAGCTGCACGGGCGCCAGCCAGGCCGGGAACGCGCCGCCGTGCTGCTCCAGCAGATGAGCCACCGCCCGCTCCACGCTGCCGATGATGCTGCGGTGGACCATGACCGGGCGGTGCTTCGCGCCGTCGGGGCCGATGTAGTGCAGGTCGAAGCGTTCGGGCTGGTGGAAGTCGATCTGAACGGTCGACAGGGTCGCCTCACGCCCCGCCGGATCGGCGATCTGGACGTCGATCTTCGGACCGTAGAAGGCAGCCTCGCCCTCGACGGCCTCGTACGCGATCCCGGTGGCGTCGAGAACCTCTCGCAGCAGGGCGGTGGCCCGCGCCCACAACTCCGGGTCGGCGACGTACTTGCCGCCCTCGCCGGGGAGGGAGAGACGGTGCCGTACGGCCCTGATCCCCAGATCGGCGTAAGCACGCGCGATGAGTTCCAGCGCCGCCCCGGCCTCCTCCGCCGCCTGGTCCAGGGTGCAGAAGACATGGGCGTCGTTGAGGTGGATCGCCCGCACGCGGGTGAGGCCGCCGAGGACGCCGGACAGCTCCGAGCGGTACATGCCACCCAGCTCGGCCATGCGCAGGGGTAGTTCGCGGTAGCTGTGTGCGCGGGAGCGGTAGATCAGGGCGTGATGCGGGCACAGGCTCGGACGCAGGACGACCTGCTCGGCGCCCAGCTCCATCGGCGGGAACATGTCGTCGCTGTAGTGGTCCCAGTGCCCGGAGGTCTCGTACAGCTCCCGTTTGCCGAGCACCGGCGAGTACACGTGCCGGTACCCGGCCTCGCGCTCCACGTCCCGGATGTACTCCTCCAGCACATGCCGGACGGTCGCCCCGTCCGGCAGCCAGTACGGCAGGCCGGCGCCCATCAGGGGATCGGTGTCGAAGATGCCCAGCTCGCGGCCGAGGCGGCGGTGATCGTGCATGGCTGCTCCTTCGGATGAAGGGACGAGCGCCCACGACGAAGCCCCGGGGCACTCGCCCCGGGGCTTCGGATTCGCTCAGCTTTCAGCGCGGCGCCGGGACGGGGTCCGGCGTCGTCGTCAGAGACGGATTGGCGCGCTGCATGGGGCGACGGTAACAGGGGCGGTCGCTCGGGCGCGGGTGATTTTTGCAGTTCTCGTCACCACTGCGAAGTCATGTGGTTACGCTCGGCAACAGACCGACTTGGGGGTGGCAGGCCTTGGTTCACATTCGTCAACTCGACCCCACGGCTTCTCCGTTGGACTACTTCGGCTACGAGCTGCGCCGGAAGCGGGAGGAGGCGGGGCTGACACTGAAGCAACTGGGTTCGGTGCTGTTCTGCTCCGGCTCGCTGATCGGCCAGATCGAGACGACGCTGAAGGTTCCGACCAGGGAATTCGCCGAGCGGGTGGATGCGGCGCTGGTGACGGACGGGATGTTCTCGCGGCTGGTGGGGCTGGTGCTGCGCAGCCAGTTGCCGACGTGGTTCCAGCCCTTCGCCGACATGGAGGCGAAAGCGACCTACGTCTCCACCTATCAGTGTCAGCTGGTGTACGGACTGCTTCAGACGAAGGAGTACGCGCGTGCCGTGCTGGCCACAGGTCAGCCGGAGAAGCTCGACGAGTTACTCGCAGCCCGCATGGAACGACAGCGCATCCTCAAGCGGACGCGGCCTCCCTTGACCTTGGTGGCGCTCGACGAGGCGGTGCTGCATCGGCCCATCGGCGGCGTGGAGGTCATGCGGAACCAACTCCTCCACCTGTTGAGCCTCAGGGACGAGCGCTGGATCCGTCTCCAGGTGCTGCCGTTCCGTGTGGGTGAGCATGTGAGTCTGGCCGGGTCGTTCACCCTGCTCCGCTTCGATGACGACCCGGACGTCGTCTATACAGAGGACCTGATCTCCGGCCATATGACGGCCAGTTCGGAAACCATCCGCGAAGCCGCCCTTCGTTACGCTGGCTTGCAGGGAGCCGCCCTCTCCGTGGAGGATTCGGCCGAACTGATCAAGGGCGTACTGGAGGAGCGTTATGGACAGCAAGCCGGCACAGGTCAACGTCCTTTGGCGTAAGTCCAGTTACAGCGGCAACACAGGGGGCGAATGCGTCGAGGTCGCCGACCTGACCCCCCACATAGCCGTCCGTGACTCCAAGAACCCCGAGGTCGGCAACCTCACGCTCTCACCGGAGGCGTACGCCGTCTTCGTGAAGCACATCGCCGAAACGTAACAGCACGCCCGTTCGAGTGAACGGCTCCGGATTCCTCGTACGCGCTCCGCGTCTACCCTGAGAACGTCGCGGCGAGCGAAGGAGGTCTGTCATGGCGACGGCGGAGCCGATCATCATGCCGGGGTATCAGGGCGAGGCCATTTACGGGCCGTACGACGACCCCGACGGCGAGAGCGATGCGGACAGCGACGTGCCCGACCACTCGGACACGAGCGTAGAGACAGCCTTCGAGCGCATCAGCGCGGCGGCCCCCCTGGGCTGGCGCGTGGAGCTGATCGAAGGAGAGATCTGCGTGACGCCACCCGCCAACGGGGAGCACGAGGAGATCGTGTCCGAGCTCAGCGGGCAGTTCAGGGACCACGACAAAGGAGTGGGCCGGTATACCGGCATCGGCCTCAATGTCCCTGGCGCCTCCGAGACCGGCCACGTTGTCCCCGACCTGGTCATCGCCCCGAAAGGCAGCTTCGACGACGGCGAGGAGTGGCACGAGACGCCCTCCGTTCTCCTCGTCGCCGAGGTCACTTCGGACAGCACGGCCGAACGCGACCGCGAGAAGAAGATCCACGGCTACGCCCGCGCCGGCATCCCCGTCTACCTGCTGATCGACCGGGAGGAGGGTGACGTGACCGTCCACTCAGACCCGTCCGGCGACGCCTACACCCAGAACCCCAAGTACAAGCTCGGCCTCGCCGTGCCCCTGCCCGAGCCCCTCGGCTTCGAGCTGGACACAGCGGAGTTCTAATTCGAGCCCGAGGAGTCCGCGGTCCGGATCCGCGGCACGGGGCTCCGAAGCGTCCGGCGCAGTTCCTCGAACGCCGTCGGGCGGCGCCGGTCCGGCAGGAACGCGCGGATGCGGTCGGCGCACTCGGCTGCCGTGAGGACACTGGTGTCGACGTCGAGGTCGTGTCGGCCGTGAGCGTGCACCTGATCGAACTGCATGGCCGCCAAGCCCGGTTGGCGGTCCCCGCGTGCACGCTCCCGGCGCTCCAGTTCGGGCAGCGGGCAGCGGACGCCGATCAGCACCGTGTGCTCGGGCACCAGCAGGTCGAGAAGATCCAGCAGCCGCCAGCGGCGGCTGAGGGGGTAGTCGACGACGAGGTTGTTGCCACCCGCGGCCATCCCGGCGACCGCGCGGTGGAAACCCTTGGCGGTGCGGTCGATCTCGGCCTGGAGATCCTCGTCGGCGATGGGGCTTCCGCCGCGCAGGGCGTGGAACGCGTCCACGGGCAGGTGGAACCAGGATCCGTCCAGGACGTCGAGCAGCGCGCGGGCGATGCTGCTCTTGCCCGAGCTGGACGTGCCGTTGAGCAGGACGACCGTTCCCGGCGCCGTGGTCTCGGGAATGCGGGCGTGGGTCGTCAATGCATGTCCTTCAAGGTCTACGGCAGTGACTGAACCGGGTTGACCTGCGGAGTCCGCTGCTGTTCCGGTTCCGGCACCGTCGCCCGCGCCGGGCCCGCGTTCGCCGCCAGGATCAGCGTCGCCACAGCTACCAGCGCGGCGGCCACGCCTCGGGTGTAGCGCTCGGTGGTGCTGGTGCTTTCCTGCATGGCGACCTCGCAACAGCAATGGGTTAACCACGTTTAATACGCGGTTTAACCTAAGCGCTGTCAGACTCGAACGGCAAGAGGCACAGGGCGAGTTGGGGGCAGTGAGCGATGTCGGATCGTGATGATCCCGGGACCATCGGGCGCAGAGTGCAGCAGCTGCGGGCCGACCGCGGGCTGACGCAGAAGCAGCTGGCCGAGCCGGCGTACACCCCTGCTTACATCTCCACCCTGGAGGCCGGCCGGGTGCGCGCCTCCGACGACGCGCTGCGGCACATCGCCGAGCGGCTCGGCGTCGCCTTCGAGGAGCTGGCCACCGGCCGTGCCGCGCACCTCGTCACGGATCTGCGGCTGCGACTGACCGAGGCGCAGCGGATACTCGCCACGGGTGACACCGAGGCGGCAGCGGAGCAGTACACCGCGCTGCTCGCGGAGGCGGAGGGCAACGGGTTCGCCGAGGAGCGGGCGGCGGCGCTGCTCGGACTCGGCGAGTGCGGCATCGACGCCGGGGAACTCACCTCCGCACGGCACCACTTCGAGCGCGCCGAGCAGGTGCTCGCGGAGGCCGGCGCCCCCCTGCCGGCCCGCGTCCCGGCGCTGCGCGGGCGAGCCGTTTCGCACTACCTCACCGGCGAACTCCGTTACGCGGTCTACCTGCTGGAATCCACCCTCGACGAGCTGAACCGGGGCGGGCTGCACGACCCCGACGCCCTGCTGCTGCTCTACGCCAGCGTCATCGGCCCGTACATGGACATGGGCGCCCACGCGCGGGCCGCCCAGGCCGCCGAGTACGCCCTCGCGCTCGCCCCGCAGGCCGGCGACCCGGCCCTGGTCGCCCGGATGCACCGGTCCGTCGCCCGCACCCTGCTCGCCGAGGGGCGGATCGCCGAGGCCGACGCCTCCCTGGCCAAGGCCGCCGAGCTGTACCGGCAGCTCCAGATCCGTACCGAACTCGCGAACTGTCACTGGATGCGCGGCTACGTCTACGCCCAGAACGGCGACCTGGAGCGCGCCGAGGCCGAGATGCGCGAGGCCCGGACCATGCTCACCGCCAAGCGGGCCGCGCTGTACACCAGCCAGGTCGCCGTCGAGCTCGCCGACGTACTGCACCGGCGCGGCAAGTCCGACGAGGCCGCCGCCCTGCTGCACGAGGTGCTCAGCGACCTCAGCCCCGAGCGCGGCGCCCTGCACGCGGCCGCCGCGCACCGGCTGCTCGGGATCATCGCCGAGGACTCCCGGGACACCGAGACCGCGGAGGAGCACTACGTCCGCGCCCTGAGCCTGCTGGAGCGGGCGGGCGCGGCCGGTGACCTGGCCGACCTGTGCCGGCTGCTCGGCGACCTGCTGCGCCGCACCGGCCGGGTGGAGGCGGCGCTCGACGCGTACCGCACCGGGCTCGGGCACCGTACGGCACCCGGCACCACCACCCTGGGCCCCGCACCCGCACAGCCTCCTCTGTGAGGAACCCCAGCGCGCCCACAGCCCCCACCGGTTAGCCTTCGCGGAGCAATTCGAACAGGTGGGGACAGGCACGGTGGAGAACCAGCGGACCGTGGTCGACGGGCTGCGGCTCGTCGTACGCACACTCGTGTACGCCGTGGTCGGCGGTGCCGCGCTCATCGCCATCGCCACGGTCGCCTCGGTCCTCGGGCCGCTGCTCGCCCTGGACCTGTACACCCCGGCCGTCGCCGCCTGGTGGACCGTCTTCACGGCCATCGCGGTGCAGGGCGTGCCCTTCCTGCTGCTGGGCACGGTCGTCTCGGCGGCGATCGGGGCCTTCGTACCGGAGAAGGTGTTCAGCCGGCTGCTGCCGCGCAACCAGGCCCTCGCCGTGCCCGTCGCCGGAGCCGCCGGGGTCGTCCTGCCGGGATGCGAGTGCGCGTCCGTGCCGGTGGCCGGGAGCCTGATGCGGCGCGGGGTGGCTCCGGCCGCCGCCCTCGCGTTCCTGCTCTCCGCGCCCGCCATCAACCCGGTCGTTCTCGTCGCCACGTCCGTCGCCTTTCCCGGGCAGCCGGAGATGGTGCTCGGGCGGTTGGTCGCCTCGCTGGCCACGGCGGTCGTGATGGGCTGGCTGTGGGCGCGGTTCGGCCGCGAGGAGTGGCTGCGTCCGCCCGAGCGGCACGCCGGGCACGGCGCCCGGGGGCTGCGCGCGTTCGCGGCCGGGCTCCAGCACGACTTCCTGCACGCGGGCGGTTTCCTCGTCCTCGGCGCGGCCGCCGCGGCGACCTTCAACATCGTGGTGCCGCGCTCGGTACTGGACCTTTTCACCGGGTCGGTGTGGGTGTCGGTGCTGCTCCTGGCGCTGCTCGCGGTCGTGCTGTGCGTGTGCAGCGAGGCCGACGCGTTCGTCGCCGCGTCGCTGAGCGGCTTCTCGCCGACCGCACGGCTGGCGTTCATGGTGGTCGGCCCGATGGTGGACCTGAAGCTGATCGCCCTCCAGGCGGGGACCTTCGGGCGGTCCTTCGCGGTGCGGTTCTCGGCGGTGACGTGGGTGGTGGCCGTGGTGAGCAGCGTGCTCGTGGGGTGGTGGCTGCTGTGAGGCGGTACGGGCCGGCGGTGCTGCTGCTCCTGACGGGGGCGGCGATCCTGCGGATCTCGCTGTTCAGCGAGCTGTATCTGCGGTACGTGCAGGCGGGACTACGGCCATACCTGGTCGTGTCGGGGTTCCTGCTGGTGCTGCTGGCGGTGGCCGCGGCGGTCGTCGGGCGACCGGAACAGGAACCGCACGCCGAGCAGGGCGAGCACGCTGAGCACGGCGAACACGCCGGCCGCGATCAACAACGCGAGCACGGCGAGCACGACGATTCCGGCGACGATTCCCACGCCCACGATCAGCACGGCGGCCACCATAGCCCCCGTATCGCCTGGCTCCTCACCCTCCCCGCCCTCGCCCTTCTCCTCTTCCCGCCACCCGCCCTCGGCTCCTACAGCGCCGAGCGTGAGGCGGCGCAGCGAGCGGCCCAGGGAGTGGGGCGCTTCCCGGCGCTGCCCGCCGGGAATCCGGTGGAGCTGACGCTCGCGGAGTTCAGTTCACGGGCGATCTATGACAGCGGGCGGTCGCTGGCGGGGCGGACGGTGACGCTGACCGGGTTCGTCACCCGGGACGACGACGGCACCTGGTACGTCACGCGGCTCCTGGTGGCCTGCTGTGCCGCCGACGCGACCACCAGCAAGGTCGAGGTGCGGGGTGGCGAGGCTCCGCCGGTCGACTCGTGGGTCACGGTGACCGGGACGTGGCGTCCGCGGGGCTCGCTCGGGACGGATGCGGCTTGGCCGCCGGTGGTGGATGCCGGGGCGGTGCGGCGGGTCGGGGAGCCGGCTGATCCGTATGAGAAGCGGTGAGTGGCGAGGTGGGCAGTCGGGCAGGTGCGGCGCCGTCGTGACCTGTCGCACCCACGCGGCGGAGCCGCGTATCGACACCGCCCCGCACCCCTGCAGGGCGTGGCAGTCGGGCGGTCCCTCCGTGGAGCCGTGACAGCGGCCGGGTCGTCGGTCGTCCGCGGGCCGATGGGGGTTGATCGCGCGGTTCCCCGCGCCCCCTCCCTGCCTGGCAGTCGCGCCCCCTCCCTGCCTGGCAGTCAGGCGGGATCAGGCGGCTTGAGGGGCGTGGCGTGCGGGCGGGTCTCCATGGCCCGGGGCGTGGCGTGCGGGCGGGTTTCATAGGGGGTCGCAGGGGTAGTCGGGCGGGGTCGGAAGGCTGGACCAGTAGGCCGCGCTCGGGAGCGAGGAGGCAGCCGTGCGGCCCAGAGACGAGCATTGT
Organism: Streptomyces sp. bgisy027; assembly: GCF_057710365.1. Taxonomy (NCBI): domain Bacteria; kingdom Bacillati; phylum Actinomycetota; class Actinomycetes; order Kitasatosporales; family Streptomycetaceae; genus Streptomyces; species Streptomyces sp. bgisy027. The sequence continues at coordinate 5,463 of NZ_JBYIVZ010000019.1, read as the reverse complement.
GGTGAGCGGGAAGGGGCCGGCGCCGCGGACGCCGTCGCCGAGGGTGTGCGCGGAGTGGGGCCGGGCGAGATACCGGGGCGGCTGTGCGACGTGGCGGTGGAACTGCTGCCCGTGAGCGGCGCGAGCGTGTCGCTGCACAGCCACGGCCTGCCCGTACAGCTGGGCGCGAGCAGCGCGCAGGCGGCGTATGTCACCGAGATCCAGGCCACGTTGGGCGACGGGCCCTGCCGGTCGGCCGCGGAGAGCGGCGCCCCCGTGCTGGCCCGCGACCTGACGGCCGGACAGGACGTGCAGCGCTGGCCGGTCTTCGCGCAGCAGGCCACGGCCGCCGGGGTGCGGGCGGTGTACTCGATGCCGCTCGGCAGCGCGACGGTGTGCGTGGGCACGCTCGACCTCTACCGCGAGTCCCCCGGCGGCCTCACCGACCGGGACCTGCTCACGGCGCGCACGGTGGCCGGGATGATGACCGTGGCGCTGATGGCGCTGCCACACCTGGAGGAGGCCGGCGAGCCCGGCGACGAGCGGTGGCTGAGCGGCCTCGCCACCGACCATGACCAGGTCTACCAGGCCACCGGCATGATCATGGCCCAGCTGCGCGTCGGCACGGACGAGGCGCTGGCCCGGCTGCGGGCCCACGCGTTCGCGCACGGACGTACGGCACTGGACACGGCACGGGACGTGGTGACGCACCGACTGCGGTTCGACGAGGAACAGGGCGAGGAGTGCGGAGGATCCGCCCCCTAGGATCGTCGACCATGGAAATAGCGGGTGTCTTCTTCATCCTCGTCGGTGTCCTGGCCGTCATGGGCGTCCAGAGCCGGATCGACCGGGCCGACAAGCGCGTTGCCCGGGTCGAGCGCAAACTCGACCTGATCATCGACCACTTGGGGCTGCGCGAACCCGTCGACCCGCGCATGGAAGAGGTCGTCGCGCTGTTGCGGAACGACAAGAAGATCCAGGCGATCAAGGTCTACCGGGAGATCACCGGCGCGGGCCTGAAGGAGGCCAAGGACGCCGTCGAGCGCATGGCCTAGGGCTGCCCTAGACGTCCTGCCGGCCCTGCTTCCGGACCTCCTGCAGGCGGTGGGCGCCGAGTTCGACGGCCGCCCAGGTCGCGTCGGCCGGTACGTCGGCGAGGCCGCCGTTGGTGACGGTGATCGCGTCGTCGCCGACCCGGACGGCGGCGAGGTGCAGGGTGAGCGTGGGCGCCTCGTCGGAGTCGGAGACACCGCGCAGGACGATCCGCAGACCCTGGCGGGCGTCCCCGACCTGCGGCATCTCGGCCTCACTGACCTCCACCTCCAGCTGCCCGCCGCGCGCGGACGCGGTGAACTGCCCGCACTCGTAGGGCAGGCTGCCGAGCCAGGCCAGCGTCGCGTCGACGTCGTCGGGCCGGTGGGCCACGATCCGGTAGCGCAGCTGGGCCCCGTCCCACGGGTCGTCCAGCCCGGTCGAGGCGCGGGTGCGGGCGTCCGGCCCGAAGAAGTCCTCCGCGTACAGGGCGTCGAGCAGCCGCCGGCACTCCGCCGAGCCGGTGGACGCCTTCAGCATGGTGTCCCGCCAGGTGGCGAACCCCTCGGTGGCCACCCAGGGTTCACCGAGGTCGGCCTCGGTGATGAGCGCCGACCGCGCCTGCGCCTCGGTGAGCGTCGGGGCGGCGGCGGGCGCCCGTGTCGTCCCGCCGCTCGGTGCCGCGGGGGAGGCGGGCCGGGCCGAGGCCGCCCTGTCCGGCCACGAGACGGAGCACGCGGGCGCGGCCAGCAGCGCGCCTGCGGAGAGCGCCGAGACGATGACGGCACGGACCGGGGGACGGGGCATCGCGGGCCTCCTGAGCTGGTGTCGAGGACGCGCCCAAGATCGGCACGTCTTCATAAGGCACCACCCCGGGAGGACCACCACCAGCGCGCCGAGCCGTCCGGGTGACGCTCCGGCGCCGCTAGGAGGAACTCTCGGGTCCCAGCGTCATGTCCCTACGGCTGTACAGCGGCGGATCGCTCGTGTCGAGCTTCCACGCGCCCAGTTCGGTGCTGAGCACGAGCGGAGTCCCGTAGGGCTGCGTGTGGAGCCGATTTCCGTAGGCTGGCTCGGCCTTCACCCGCTGACCTGAAGCTCCTTCAGGCGCTGATGGACGTTGGCCAGGGCGCCCCTGCGGCGCCCCGGCACCCGGCTGCGCAACTCGGCCAGGGCGGTGCCCAGTTCACGCGCGAGCACCGCGTCGCGGATCAGGCCCCACTGGTGGTGGGCCCGGTCCACCGCGGCCTCCACCGCGGGCGTGTCCGGGCTCTGCCCCGCGCCGAGCCGGGCCGAGGCGACGGTCAGCCAGGTACGGCAGCTGCGCGCCGGGTCGCCCGCCAGCATCGCCAGGTCCGCCCGCACCTCGCTCCAGTGCAGCGCCTCCGGCGACGCGGGCCCGTGCGCCCGCATCGCCCCGTGCTCCTCCAGCGCGGCCAGCGCGTCTGCGTCACCGTGCTGCCCGGATTGCACGGCGGCGGTGATCGCGGCGTGCGGGTCGACGGGATCGGGGCTCCGCGTGGGGCGGGGCGGGGCACCCGGCACGAGCATCGGCACGAGGGCCGGCGGCGGGGCGGCGGGCACGGGGCGCTGCGCGGGGCGGGGCGGGCCCGGCACGGGCGTCGGCGGCGGGACGGCAGGCGCGGGGGCCTGCACGGCGGGTACCGGGGCCGGTTCAGGCGTCAGCACGACGGTCGGCGGGGCGACAGTCGCGCGAGCCGGTTCGGGCGTCGGCGGCGGGCCGGCCGGCACGGGGCGCTGCGCGGGGCGGGACGGACCCGGCACGGACGTCGGCGGCGGGACGGCCGACACGGGGGCCTGCACGGCGGGTACCGGGGACGGTTCAGGCGTCAGCACGACGGTCGGCGGGGCGACAGTCGCGCGAGCCGGTTCGGGCGTCGGCGGCGGGCCGGCCGGCACGGAGGCCTGCACGGCGGGTGCCGGGGACGGTGGAGGGCTCGGGATGTAGGCCGGCGCGGGGGCCTGGGCCGTCAGCACGATGTCCGTGCCCACGCCGGCCTCCGGCGCGATGCGGGTGAGGGCCTGCTGGTGCAGCTGGTCCAGGGGCGGGCGATGGCCGCTGCGCAGAAGGGTCGCGACGGCTTTCATGTACGCCGGGCCCGCCACCGTACGGCGGTTCGGCGGCGGGGCGACGCGGCCGTACACGGCACTGGTGCGCCCCGAGTCGAGGGGGTTGGCCAGCAGCCACTCCCAGGTCTCCGCATCCGCGTGCAGATCGACGACGAGCGAGGTCGAACCCGGTGGGCGCAGCCGCAGTTCCTCACGGAACCAGTGCCAGGGGAACCCGGTGTAGCGCACGGTCGCCGGGGTCGAGCGGGCCAGCGCGAGGTGCGGCAGGTGCTGGCGCCGGTCCAGCTGGAGCTGCCCGGCGACGAACACGGTGAGCGGCCCCGGCGCGGTCGCGGCGGCACGCAGCCGGGTGAGGACGGCCTGCGGCTCCAGCGGGTCGGCGAGCTCGACGACGTTCGCGGTGTCGGTGCCCGAGAGCACCGGGGGCGGCACCGCGGCGAGGACGGGAAGCACGGAGGCGGCGTCCACCAGACAGCCCTTGCCGGCCGGTGAGGCGGCGAGCAACAGCACGGTTCCGGGCATCGGTCCCTCCCCATCCCCCGTCGATCACTTACGGCAGCACCGTAACCGCTGCGGGTGCGAAGAAGGGTTCTCAGCCCCGCGAACGTCCATTTCCGTCCCCATTCCCCCCACCTTTCCCGGCACCTGTGCTCCGCCGCACCGCGAACACCGTGGTGTCGTCGGCGAGATGCCCGCCGCAGTGCCGCAGGGTGTGCTCCCGCACGAAGGCCACCAGCCGCCGGGGCCGCACGATGCCCGGGTCCGCGGCGACGGCCGCGACGAGGTCGTCGGCGAGCGGGTAGAAGGTGCCTTCGCCGTCCCTGGCCTCGGTCACGCCGTCCGTGGTCAGCAGCAGGGTCTCGCCGGGACGCAGGCGGGCGTGCAGCACGGGGAACAACTCGCCGCGGGGGTCGAGTTCGGCCATGCCGAGCGGGAGGCCGTGGCCGGGCGGCAGGCGCCGTACGCCGTCGGGGCCGACGACGAGCGGGCAGTCGTGGCCGAGAACGACCGCTTCGACGGCCTCCGGCTGCCGGTCGGAGAAGTTGATCAGCACGGCGGTGGCGAAACGGTCGCACTCCTCCCGGCCGAGGGCCTCCCGCATGAGGACGTGCCGCTGGAGCCGCTCCTCCAGACGCAGGGCGACCGTCGCCAGGTCCGGCTCGTGGTACCCGGCCTCCCGGAACGTGCCGAGCAGCGCGGCCGCCACCTCCACCGCGCCCAGCCCCTTGCCCTGCACGTCGCCGAGGATGACGCGGGTGCCGTGCAGGCCGATCTGGATGTCGTAGAAGTCGCCGCCGACCCTGGCCTCGCTGTCGGCGGCGAGATAGACGGCGGCGTGCTCCAGGCCGCCCCAGCCCGGCGGCAACGGGCGCAGCACGGTGCGGCGGATGGTGGCGGCGACGTCCTGGATGTGCACCATGCGGCGCTCGCCGCGCACCCGGACCACGCAGGCCGCCGTCGCGAGGACGCCACCGATGCCGGCGAGGACGAGGTCGGGCAGCCCGGCCTGGTACTGGTGCGGCAGGAGGGCGTCGGCTGCTACGTACGTGGCGGGCGCGAGGACCGCGAAGACGGCCGTGCCCCGCACCCCGCAGATCGCGGCGGCGATACCGGGGACCAGGACTATCCAGGACAGCACCCGGAAGTCTCTGCTGGTGTAGAAGTCGACCACCACGATGCCTACGAGCAGCACCAGCGGCGGCACCCAGGCGACGCTGCGGCCCCGCACGCGCAGCAGGTCCTGCCGGCGTGCGTCGCTCTTCAGGCCGGATGCACCGTCGCTGACGGCCCTCATGCGCCTCAGACAAGCACGGCGTCCGGCGCGCCGCATCCGGGTACCCGGTCCCGCGGCGCCGAGGCCGGCACGCACGCCGACTTGCCGTCCGACCGCTCCCGGGTGTGCCCTTGATGGCGGGGGCGAGGAGAGAGGAGTGCTCTCATGGCTCACGCGGCACCCACGCCCGGCGCACGGACCCCGGTGGCGCTCACCCCGCTGCCCGACGTCTTCAGCGCACGGACCCACCGCGTCGCGGGCATCGTGACACCGGTGGTCCTCGGGCTCGTCTACGGCTACTGGGCCGCGGCGAACCGGCGCTCCGGCGGCGAGATCACCGGCTGGAACCTGCTCTTCGGCTTCGTCACCGCGGCCGTGTTCATGATCGCCTACGTCGGCGTCCGCGCCCTCGCTCCGCACATGCGGCGCGAGCTGCACGCCATCGTGTGGGCGGCCTTCGTGGGCGCCGCCTTCGGATTCCTGTACAGCGAGGCCGGCGCGGCCATCATCAGGTCCTGTGTGATGGGGGCGGTGATCGGCGCGGTCACGTTCGTCGTGATGTTCTACCGCTACTACACGCACGAGGA
>NZ_JBYIVZ010000018.1:0-173246 GCF_057710365.1 Streptomyces sp. bgisy027 | reverse complement strand
CGGCCAGAACTGCGGGTTGTTGGAGAACAGTTCCCTGAAGTTCTCCAGGCCGACCCACTTGATCGAGTCGAAGCCGATGCCGTCCCAGGTGGTGAAGGCCAGCGCGATCGAGGCGAGAGCCGTGACCCAGACGAGGGCGATGTGCAGGATCGTCGGCAGGCCGGCCATCAGACCGAGGGTGAGCCGGTCGCGGCGGGTGAGCAGGCGCTTGTGGCCCGTCTGTACCTGTCTGGTGGTGGATGTCGCGCCCGGAGGCGGCACGTCGGCCGCCTCCGGTGACTTGGTGGGGGTGTCGGTTGCCATATCGATCAGCCTGACGCGAAGATCGTCTTCTTCTGGCGCTCGATCGACGACAGGATGCCGTCGATCCCCTTGGGGTCACGGATGAACTTCTGCAGCGCGGGCTGCATCACCGTCGAGGTGAAGTCAGGCCGGCTGTCACGGTCCATGAACTGCGTGAGGCTCTTCGCACCGGAGATCATCTCGAATGCCTTCTTCTGCAGCGCCGTGTAGGAGGATGTGTCGGCCTTGTTGGAGGAAGCCACCAGGCTGGAGTCGGACTTGACGTAGATCTCCTCGGCGGCCGGGGTGCCCAGGTACTCCAGGAGCTGGGCGGCGCCCGCCTTGTTCTTCGGGGCCTTGGAGAGCATGAAGCCGTCGGTCGGTGCTTCGACGGTGTCCTGGCCGTACTCGGCGTTGATCTCCGGGAAGGCGAAGAAGTCCAGGTCGTCGAGGTCGGCCTGGTTGGTGAACTGCTGTGCCACAAACGATCCGAAGACGTACATGCCGGCCTTCTTCGACACCAGTGTCTGCGCGGCGTCCTGCCAGGTGCGGCCCATGGCGCCCTCCTGGTGGTAGGGCAGGATCTCCGACCAGTGGTCGAAGACCGCCTTGACCTTGGAGTCGGTCCAGGAGGCCTTGCCCGCCATCAGCTCGACGTGGAAGTCGTAGCCGTTGAGACGGAAGTTGATCTGGTCGAAGGTGCCCATCGCCGGCCAGGCGTCCTTGTCGCCGAAGGCGATCGGGACCAGCTTGTCCTTCCGCATCTGCTTGCACAGCGCGACGAAGTCGTCCCAGGTGGTGGGGACTTCGTAGCCGTACTGCTGGAAGACGCTCTTGCGGTAGAAGACCGCCCACAGCGATGTGGTGAGCGGCACGAAGTAGTACTTGCCGTCCGCACCCTTGCTCAGCTTCTGCATCGCCACGGGGAAGTTCCCGCCGATCTTCTCCCAGACATCATCGATCGGGGAAGCCAGACCCTTCTCGGCGAAGAACTGCATCCGGTACCCGGCGAACCAGTTGAACACGTCATCCGGTGTGCCCTGCAGATACGAGTTGATCTGCTCCTGGAACGTGTTGTGGTCCTTGGTGTTGACGTCGACCGTGATCCCGGACTGCTTGGTGAACGCCGTGTAGATCTCCCCGTACGCCTTCTTCGGCACCGCATCGGACTGGTTGGAGCCGAGCGTGACGGTCTTGGGGCCTGAGGAGGCTTCGCTGCCGCCGCAGGCGCTGAGCAGAGGGATGCCGGCGCCGAGGACGGCGGCGCCGCCCATGCCACGCAGCAAGGTGCGTCGGCTGGTGCCAGGTATGGGGTGACTGGGGGATGAATGCATTTCGGCTCCTGAGGGGCGGCAGTACCCAGACGTGGCACATCGGCCCGATATGGCGAGGGGTAGGTCAAACGAAGTGACCAGAATCAAACGCAAACGAACAAACTCGATCCGCGAGATGTCAGGAAGAGTGAATGCTGTGAGGGGTAAGTGTCAAGGCTCTGCGCCGGAGGCTCGGACAGGGCGAACGCCGCGTCGGGGCTTGTTCCTCTCCTGCCGAGGCTGGTGCAGTGGCCACCAGGGTGGGTATGGCCTGCACAAATGTGCGTTGACTCTGCTCTTGGTTTGGCTACGGTGCCCCCGTCGTGCGAGCGCGGAGCGGAATTGGGCGGCGAGAATCCTTGACGTACAGGCCTGCCGGCTGCGTAGATATGGCCGCGCGGTCAGACCGCGCGGTCATAGTGTTGACGTTGTTTGATGCCGGATCGCGGCCGTAGGAGGCTTCATGTCACCAGAAGTGGGGCGAGCTTCGACCGCGCCGCGAAGTGCGGACGTCGCCCGGGTGGCGGGCGTGTCGCGCAAAACGGTCTCTCGGGTCCTCAACGATGAGCCGTACGTCTCCGATGAGGCCCGCCGACGTGTCCTCGCGGCCGCCGAGGAACTCGGCTACCGGCTGAACCATGCCGCCAGGGCGCTGGCCTCCGGACGCACCCGCTCCCTCGGTGTCGTCGCCCTGGGAACCGCGGGCTATGGAACCGCCTCTCTGCTCGTGCACATTGAGCAGGCTGTACGGGACGCCGGATTCGCGCTCCGTGTCGTCAGCACGCCGGACGGGGCGCCGGAAGACATCGCCGGTGCCGTCGAGTCACTCCTCGAGCAGGGCGTGGACGGCGTCGTGGTCTCCGAACCCATTGTGAAAGGAGACATCCCACTCCGCATCGACGTGCCGGTCCTCTTCGTCGGGGCACCCCCCGCACCTGCCTTCACCGCCACCCGCACACTGACCGTCGGTGTGGGCGCCCACGAACTGGCGCGGGCGGCCACCGAACACCTGCTGGACCTGGGCCATGAGACGGTCCATCACCTCGCCGGCCCCAGGCGTTGGTACGCGACCAAGGACCGCATCGAGGGATGGCAGGCGGCACTCGCCGCACGGGGCGCGCACGAACCGCCCCTGCTCAACGGCGACTGGTCGGCCGCCTCCGGGTACGCGGCGGGTCGTGCGCTGGCCTCGGACAGCTCCGTGACCGCGGTGTTCGCCGCGGGCGACGAGATGGCCATCGGCCTGATCCACGCCCTGCGGGAAGCCGGGCGGCGCGTGCCGGAGGACATCAGCGTCGTCGGGTTCGACGGCAACCCGGTCTTCGCCTACGTCTCCCCGCCGCTGACCACCGTCCGCCAGCCCTTCGAGGCCGCGGCGCGGGAAGGAATCCGGCTTCTCGTGCACGCCATCGAGGAGCCCGGCGCCGAGCTGCCGCCAGCGGGCGAGCCACCCGTCGAACTCGTCGTCCGCGGCTCGACCGCGCCGCCCCCCTCCCACTCGGGCAGCTCGGTGCTTCGCGCCCACTGAGGCATCCTTCCCGCCGGCCCTCGAGTCGTCGTGCCTGACGCACGTCCATTGGACTCCGCCGTTCCCCCGACCCAATTGGTCTCGGCGAGCGGCGGGCGCCGAAACACATTTCAATTCCTTCCCCTCGGAGCCGCACATGCCTTCCTCGCCCTGGGGCGCCAGACCCGGCGCCGCTCCGCGTTCCCGTCCTCTCGCCTTCCTGACTTTGGTGGTCGCCCTGCTGGCCGCGGTGGCGACACTGACCCTGCCCGCAGCGGGCCGCGCGGCCGCGGAATCCCGTCCGTCGCAGACGCTGTACACACCGCCGCCGGACGCGCTCTCGCCCGGGACTTTCTATCCGCGCGCGATGCGTCTGCAGCACAACGGCTCGGCCAACGGCACCCTGCTCGCCACGTTCGAGCAGTACCGCGTGGACATGCCGGTCTTCCCGATCTACCGCAGCACCGACAACGGTGCCTCCTGGACGAAGATCTCCGAGGTCGCCGACACCCAGAACGGCTGGGGCATGCGCTGGCAGCCCGAGCTGTTCGAACTGCCCCGCGCTATGGGCGGCTTCCCCGCCGGAACCATCCTCGCCGCCGGCGACTCGGTGCCCTACGACCGGGGAGGCAGCAAGATCGATCTGTACGCCAGCACCGACCGCGGCCAGAGCTGGGACTTCGTCACCAACATCGCCACCGGTGGCAGGGCGATATCCAGCAACGGTTACACCCCCGTGTGGGAACCCTTCTTCCTGGTCTCCGGCGACAAGCTCATCGTCTACTACTCCGACCAGCGTGACACCGACCACGGCCAGAAGATCGTCCATCAGGTCTCCACCGATGTCCGCAACTGGGGCCCGGTTGTGGACGACGTGGCGATGCCCACCTACAGCCAACGCCCCGGAATGCCGACCGTCGCCAGGATGCCCAACGGCCGATACATCATGACGTACGAGTACGGCGGCTCCCCGAACGGCAACTTCGCCGTCTACTACAAGATCTCCTCCGACCCGGAGGCGTTCGACTCCGTCACTGGCATCCCGCTGCGGTCCACCGACGGCCTGGTGCCCTGGGGCACGCCGTACATCACCTGGCTGCCCACCGGCGGCCCCAACGGAACCCTCGTCACCACCGCCACCAGCAGCGACGACTTGTTCGTCAACACTGAGAACGGCGCCGCGAACAGCTGGACGCGGATGCGCTCCAACGTCGCCGGCGGATACAGCCGGGGCACGCTCCCCCTCGCGGACGGCCACAGCCTGATGGTGCTCAGCGGAGGGCATGCGCGCAGCACTGGCGTCAACCCGGTCACGTACAGCGTCGTCGACCTGGGCGGTGGCATCTCGAACGGTGCCACCTACACGGTCTCCAACGCGAACAGCGACCTGAAGCTCACCATCGCGGGCGGCTCCACCACCAACGGCACCACCGCGACCCAGCAGACCACCACCAACGCCACCGACCAGCAGTGGCGCTTCGTCCAGCAACCGTCCGGCTACTTCAAGATCTTCAACGTCGCCAGCGGCAAGGTCCTGGGCGTACAGAACCAGTCCACCGCCGACGGCGCCAAGATCCTGCAGTGGGACGACAACGGCACCCTCGACCACGAATGGACGGTCGCCCCCCACCCCGCCGGCGGCTACACCGTCACCAACCGCGTCACCGGCAAATTCCTGGAGATCCCGAACGCCTCCACGGCCGTGGGCACGCAGGCCGCCCAGTGGAGCAGCACCGGATGCGCCTGCCAGCGCTGGAACCTCACCCAGACCGCCCTGCCGCCGCTGGGCACCGGTCAGTACGTCCTCGTCAACAAGAACAGCGGCAAGTACCTCGACATCCCCCAGGCCTCCACCACCGCCGGCACGGCGGCCAACCAGTGGCAGAACTCCGCCTGCTCGTGCCAGCTGTTCACCTTCCAGTCCGCGGGCGGCGGAGCCTGGAGCATCAGGAACGTCAACAGCAACCTCAACCTGGACATCTCCGGCGGCTCCACCACCGCCGGGACCGCCGTCATCCAGAACACACCCTCCTCAGCCGACTCGCAGAAGTGGACCCTCACCGACGGCGGCAACGGCTACTACAAACTCAGGAACGTCAACAGCGGCCTCTACGCCGGCGTCGCTCAGTCCTCCACCAGCAACGGAGCAGCCGTCATCCAGTGGAGCGGCCTGAGCAACGACGACCAGCTCTGGAGGATCGTCCGGATCAACTGAGCGGCGTCACCCGACTCGTTTGACAGTCCCGTCGGCGCCGCCAAGGGCCTCCTGACAGCTCGGGATCGCGATGCGAACCGGGCGTCAGGAGGCTCTGGTCGTCGGCGAAGGCATGGGGCGGGGATCGTCCCGGCTGTGGGCGTGGGGTGGTGTCTGGAGCAGACGTCGTCTCATGGTGACGTGCGCGACGGCGTGGTCGAAGTGGGCCTGGCCGGTCTTCGGGACGCGTGCTTCGAACGTCGGCGCCCACCTGCTGGAGTCGCTGTCCCCGAGTAAGCGCCGTGACCGGGCGGACGCCGCCGCGGAGATCTCGCGCCGCCTGCGCGAGGTGGGTCTGGACCCGGGGGCGGTCATGGGCCTCTACCCTTTCCAGCTCTCCGGCGGGACACGGCAGCGCGTTGCGATCGCGGCTACCCTGGCGCGGGATCCCGAACTGCTCATGAAGTCCGCGAGTTCCTGACCTCGCGGCGTGCCAGGATCACCCCGGAGCAGGCGGGGCTGCCAGCCGGCTCCCGGCGCCGTGTGCCTGGTCTTCGCAGGAGCGAGGTCGCGGCGCTGGCCGACGTCAGCGTCGATTACTACGGCAAGCTGGAGCGCGGCAGCCTCGCGGGCGCCTCCCCGGCAGTTCTCGATGCGGTCGTCCGCGCGCCGCCACCGAGGACGCACGCCGCTAGTGCCGCGGCAGGCAACGTCTGCCCGCCAAGGAGCGGCGTCCGGTGCGTGCTCTGGGGGTGCCCCCGGCCGAAGGCCGGCGGAGTGCCGGCCGGAAGTCCTCGCACTGGATGTATTTGGGCTTTCGGCCGAAACGTGAGTGGAGGCACCTCCCATGCCCTCTTAGAACTCCTAACGCAATGACTTCAGGCGCCGCCAGCAGATGAGTGCGCATCCGAGGGTGAGGAAGGCTTCGTGGATGTCGTCGCGTATCTCCCAACGGATCCGCAGGCGGCGGAACCAGTGCAGGTGGGCGAAGGCGCGCTCCACGACCCAGCGTTGGGTGCCCAGGCCGGAGCCGTGCTCCGTGCCGCGGCGGGCAATCAGCGGCTTCACGCCGAGGTCCCAGACGAGTCGGCGGTACTTGTCGTGGTCGTAGCCGCGGTCGCCCAGCACCACGTCCGGGCGGCGCCGGGGCCGGCCGCGCTTGCCCCGCACGGGCGGCACGGCCTGGAGGAGTGGGATCAGCTGGGTGACATCGTTGCGGTTGCCGCCGGTCAAGGTTGCGGCGAGCGGGATGCCGGTGGCGTCCGTGATCAGGTGATGCTTGCTGCCCGTCCTGCCCCGGTCGACGGGACTTCGTCCCGTCTTGGCTCCCCCTTTAACGCCCGGATGTGGGAGCCGTCGACCGCAGCACGGGAGAAGTCCAGGGCGTTCGCGCCGCGGAGCTTGGAAAGGAGAACTTCATGCAGCCGGGGCCACACTCCTGCCTCGGTCCACTCGGCCAGGCGCCGCCAGCAGGTCATGCCCGACCCGAAGCCGAGTTCCTGCGGCAGGTGTTCCCAGGCGATCCCGGTGTGCAGCACGAACAGGATGCCCTGGAACACCAGCCGGTCCGGATGCCGCTTGCGTCCCGGATGCCGGGTCCGACGCTCAACCTTGGGCAACAGCGGCTCGACCACCGCCCACAACTCGTCATCAACTTCCCACGGCTTCGGCCGAGCCACCCCACACCCCCGGATCAACGGTCCCGGAGTGATCCAACCACCTCGAAGATCATTTCGTTAGGAGTTCTTAGGGCAGTCGGGGGAGCGTGCCGGGCGTCGCGACGGGGCAAACGTTGCCTGTCGGGGCACTGCCGACACCGCACGTGGGCAGCGCGCCTGCCGGTCAGGCCCGCCGCATTCGAACCCTGGACGTGTCCGGATGCGGCAGGGGGAAAGAGCCTTGAGCCGCTCCGCCGTACACGACGGGAAACTCTCAAACCGTGCGGTCATCAATTCACTGGAGCGGGCAGCCCCTCGGCTTCACCACCAGCGGGGTTCCGGGCTCCGCAGAACACTGATGAGGGTCGCTGGACCGGACGTGAGTGGGGCGGCTGACTCTTCGGAAGCGGTGGAGCCATCTTGGCGCCCCTGGAAGACCTCCCTGAACAGCGGCATGACCGCCGCCGCCAGTGAGGTTCCGGCGGGTGCCTGCACTATCTGCAGCAGGTCGGTGGCCACCTCGAGGTCCTTGGCGGTCAGGTCCTGTCCGTCGCGCATGCGCACCAGAGCGTCCTTGAATGCCTCGACGAGATGTGCCGCGCGGGGGTCGGACGACAGCGGGTCGAGGCCCGACGGGTGGTTGGTTGCGGTCATTGCTGTCTGCTCCTTGTGAGGGGCGCCACCGTGGGCGGGCACAGGCCGGTGGAGCCGGCTTCAGCCTGCCTGCAGGCGGAGTTCCATGCGGATGTGCGGGGCGACGTCGGTAGCGAGGAATCCGGTGGAGCGATGGATCATCGTGACGGGCACGCTGGCGAAGGCGACCTGGCCGAGAATCTGGTCAATGCTCAACAGTGTTGTGATGCTCGCTGGGCCCGAAGAGGTCTGGGCACAGGTCCGCCTGGTCGGCAGTGACCGCGTGAGAGATGACTTCGCGGGCGCGGCGCCGGGCCGTCGTGCAAGTCAGCGTCGCGTGGTCGGTTTGCAGGTCGGACAGGGACAGGATGCCGCACTCCATGGTCATCTCCTGTCTCGGATGTCCGGTTGGGCCGGAGGGGGGCGGCCCGTGCCGACACCTGCCGGGCCGTCGAGCCAAAGGAGGGACTGGATCAGAAGGCGTGGGGCCCGAACCGGCCCCACATCACGAGTGCCGCGAGGGCGAGCAGAACCGCGTTGATCGCGATGGGCGTCCACTCCTTGCGGCGGGCGTGGTACCCCATGGCCAGGATCATGATCACCGCGATGCCGGTGGCGGCCAGCGGCGTGAGCACGGTGGCGATGTCGGTGGTGGCAGGCAGGATCAGGCCTATGGCGGCGGCGACTTCGGCGGTACCGATCAGGAGCACCAGTCGCGGGGGCAGGTGCTGACCGTCGGGCTTGGCGAGCTTTCTGGCGCCGGAGGCCGCGAAGGCCGCAGCGAGGAGGCCCTGCACAATCCAAAGAAAAACGTTCATTGTTGAGCGGAGACTTTCTGGGGCGTTGCCACAGTGCTGGCGCGAAGCGGCACGATCGGGGTCTCGGGGAAGCTGGTGTGGTGTCAGAGGCTGAAGACGAGTTCGGCCTGGTCGCGCTTGGTGGTGTGCAGGTCCCAGTAGACGGGGGAGATCTGTTCGGGCTTGGCGGTGGGGAAGCCGGGGACGACGGACATGCCGATGGAGACGTCGATGCCGATGTGGGCGGCTTGGATGCCGGTGCCGTCGAGTTCCTTGTGGAGGTTGATGGCCCAGTTGCGCAGGGCTGCTGCGGCGGCGTTGACGTTGGCGACCTGGGGGACGGGGTCGATGGAGCCGGCGCCGGTGGTGAACAGCAGGGTCCCCGCGCCGGTTTCGCGCATGGCGGGCAGGACCGCCTGGGTGGCGGTGATGGCTCCGTAGAGCTGGAACTCCATCTCGTGCTGCACGTCGGACGGCTGGGTCGCGGTGGGTGTGGTCAGGGTGGTGGAGCCGATCGTGCCGACGGGGGAGTATTCGAGTACGTCGATGCTGCCGAAGCGGGTGGCGGCGTCCTTGAGGGCCTGGGTGAGGGCGTCGCGGTCGAGGACGTCGGCGGGGAACGCGGCGGCGGTGATGCCTTCGGCGGTGAGGGTGGTGACGAGGCCGTCGAGCTTGTCGCGGTCGCGGGAGATCAGGGCGACGTTGAGGCCCTGGGTGCCGAAGGTGCGGGCGATGGCCAGGCCCAGCTGGGGGCCGGCTCCGACGATGGCGATGCTGGTCACAGCAAATCCTTCTGCAGAGAGTGTGGTACTGAACAGTGCTGGGAAAGAGAGCGGCCTGGAAGCGGCAGCACCGCAACAGGGGCCGCTCCACCGCGTCTGCACGGAAGATCGGAGTCGGCTATCCGTTTACCGATGCGGATAACTCTCTCCGGCTCACTCTGGCCAGCGTAGCACTAAAAATGGATAGGGCAATCCGATTGCTAGACTGGTCTGCATGAACCCTGGCGCCCAGAACTCCGACGGCCCCGCCGCCCAGCCGCTGCGCAGTGACGCCGAGCGCAACCGAGGGCGGATCATAGCCGCCGCACGCACGGTGTTCGCGCGGGACGGCTTGAACGCATCCATGGCCTCCGTGGCTCGCGAGGCAGGGGTGGGGATCGCCACCATGTTCCGCCGCTTCCCCACCAAGGAGGAGCTGGTCGACGCGGTCTTTTCCGACCGTATGGGCGCCTATGCCGATGCCGTTGCCGCTGCCCTGGCCGATTCAGATCCCTGGAACGGCTTCGTCGGCTACATCGAGTCCGCCTGTGCGATGCAGGCCGCCGACTCCGGCTTCGCCGACGTGCTGACCATGACCTTCCCGACTGCCAAGGTTCTGGAGGCGCGCCGCAACGAGGCGTACGAGGGGATGGTAGAGCTCATCGGCCGAGTCAAGGCCGCAGGTCGCTTGCGCGAGGACTTCGACCCCTCGGACCTGGTGCTGATCCATATGGCCAACGCCGGTGTCGTCAATGCCACCGGAGACGCCGCTCCGGATGCCTGGCGACGCGTGGTCGCCCTGCTGATCCAATCCCTGGAGGCCCCGGGCCGCGGCTCCTTGCCTGATTCGCCGGGCCACGGCGCCCTCTACAAGGCCATGCTGCGAGCCGGCCAGTCAGGTACCGCAGCATCGACGGGTAAGGGCAGCTGACCTGAGGCCAAGGGTGCCCAAGCGTACGCTTGGGCGCTGTTAACGCAGGTCAAAGAGCCGATGCTGAGTGAGGTTCCGGATCGGTGCCGTGTGGGACCACTCGTCCTACCAGGTCCGCCCAGGTGGCTTGTAGGCGAGCGGCGTCGACGTTGCGGTCGTGGCGCAAATGGTCCACCGCGTCGATGTTCAGGAAGGTGAGCAAGGCGTGGGCGAGCATGTCGCAGTCGCCGTCTGCTCCGGCTTCGCACAGCAGCGTTGACACATGACGGTGGTAGATATCTGCGGTCTCCGAGACGTACCGGCGCTCGCGCGGCAGTTGGCGTGCCAACGCGGTACTCAGATCTGTCTCGCCCGCGATGCGCTCGATGATTGCGCAGCCGAACGCTGTAAGCCGGTCTTTCGCCGGCGCCCCCGGGCCAAGAGGGGGCGGACCGGACCTGCACACCTCCTGGAAGTCGGCCTCAGCCTCGGCGAAGAGAGCCAGCAGAAGGCCGCCCCGATCACCGAACCGGCGGAAAAGGGTGGCCTTTCCCACACCGGCTTCCTTCGCGATCGCCTCCATGGTGACGCGCTCGGCCCCGTGTTCGGCCACCAGGCGCCCGGCGGCCCCCAGCAACCGGGCCCGGTTGCGCGCGGCATCGGAACGCTCGGTGATGGCAGTGGTGTCGTCCTGGGCGCCCATCAGTCCCTACCTGTCAACCGTACGTAAAGCTAGCCGTCCTCGATCCGGACCGGGGGCGACAGGAGCAGACAGCGTTGGGGATTGGGAGGCCCAGCCGGTCCGCTGGTCTAAGCGGGAGGCGTAGTCAGAAGTCTATCGTGCAGCCCTGGCCTCCCGCCTTGGGCGAGGGTGACGGCGCTGTGCAAATATGACTCACAGGTACGTGTTGCTCCTGTCGGGGATTGCCCTCCGTGAGACATGAGATGAGGAGGGCGGTAATCGGCGGGTGTCCGCGCTCGTGTCGGAGCGGAACGCACATTCTGGTGGTGTCCCTTGCCGTGGTGCAGCCGATCAGGCCCCGTCGCCTCCGGCCCTCGGCTCGGCAGACACGTCCCGCCATGGGGTGCCGGGCAGGTGTCGCCGGTCGCGGCGACGTGGGCGCCAACAGTCCGCGCGGCGACGGCGATCAGGGCCGCGACCTGGGCGTTCCGCATGCATGATCGGCTACACCAGGTGGTGGGACACGCCTCGCCGCTGACTCGGGCCGTCGAATCAAATGTGGGTGGGGGGCAAAGACCGAAAGTGGATGTTTCCGGAGCCGCTGTTGCCGCGTAGGGGAAAGAAGGTCGTTCGGCCACCGACAGGACCCGACGAGAGCTGATAGACGGCATACGGTTCCGGTCCCGCACCGGCATCCCATGGCGGGACATGCGCGCCGGGGGCGGGTCTGGCGGCCTATCTGTACCAACCTTCAGGCACGGCCGAAGCTCAACCTGCTGCTGATCGTGATCACGGCCGGGCGGTGGGACAACTCCCCGCAGTTCGACGTCGCCCTGGGCGTGTGTGAGGGCTCGAGACGGATAGGCCCCGAGCCTCCACGCACGTGGTCAACAGGCCTACGCATTCCGCAACAACTGCGCCTGCCTCGGGCGGCGTGACAGCTGCTGCACCACCCCGGGCAGCAGACGAGACGCGGAACCGCAAGCAGCACGGCTTCCGTGGCACTCGGCGGTCGAAGTCCGATCGGAGGACTACTAGCCAGGCCTGGCACGTGGCCGAGCGTGACGTCAATCGACGCCAAGAGGTGTCGCGTGCGCCGTAGTCACGTGGTGCGACAGGCTCGCGGTCCGCTACGGGGCAACGGTCCTCATAGCAGCCATCGATGAGTGGCCGGTGCCCCATATTCGAAGCACGCCTCAGCCGAGGAGGCTGCCGCCGGTGGCGTCGAGGGACGTGCCGGTGATCCAGCGCGCTTCGTCGGTGGCGAGGAAGACCACTACGGTGGCGACCTCTTCCGGCTGGGCAAGGCGCTTGAACGCCGACATCTGGGAAAGCTGATCCCGGACCTCGGGGATCTGGAAGATCTCGCTCCCATTGTCCGTGACTCCGGGAAGCACGTTGTTGATCGTGATCTGACGGGGAGCGAGATGTCGCGCAAGGTTCAGCGTGAGCTGTTCGAGCGCCCCCTTGGTCATTACGTACACGGCTTGCGTGGGGTTGGCGAGGCGGGTCATACCGGAGGAGATGTTGATGACACGTCCCCCCTCGGGGATGAGCCGGAGGGCACGCTGGGTGATGAAGAAGGGTGCTTTGACGTTGACCGCGAACATCCGGTCGAATTCCTCGGCCGAGACGTCTTCGGGGGCGTCCCCGTTCGACGTCGCAGCGGCGTTGTTCACCAGGATGTCCAGGGTGGTCCGCCCGGTGCGCTGCGTCAGGCCAGCCTCCAGACCGCGGAACAGCCGGTCGATGTCGCCGGGCACGCCCAGTTCCGCGCCGACTGTGAAGGCCCGGCCGCCGTCCTTCTCGATGAGTTCGACGGTCTCCTGAGCGGCCTCCTCCTTGTGCGCGTAGTGCACGGCGACCAGTGCACCCTCACGGGCCAGGCCGACGGCCGTGGCCCGGCCGATACCCCGGCTGGAACCGGTGACGAGAGCGGTTTTGCCGCTGAGCTTGCCCATGCTGATATCCCTTCAGAATTCCCAACCAGGAGCTGCCACCGGCCGGCGGACAGCTTCCCGAGCCAGGACGAACCCCTTGGTCAGTGTTCAAGGCTCGTTGTGAGTATTATTGTGCGGTGTCCAAGACGTCAAATTCGGCAGGGCAACCTCGCCCCTCGGTGTCCCGGGCCCATGTCGGGCTCACCGAGGAGCGGATCGTCGTTGTCGCAATGGAAGTGCTGGAGAGTGACGGCCTGGACGGCTTGTCCTTGCGGGCCGTCGCCGGCCGCCTGGGGGTTCGGGTCAACGCGGTGGCCTGGCACGTGAAGGACAAGGCCGGCCTACTCGGCGCGGTGACCGACGCGATGATGGCCGACTGTGTGCCTGCCCGCCTGCCCCGGGATCCGGAGGATCGGGTCCGCGAGCTTCTCAAATCCTTCCGTGAGACGCTGCGTTCCCACCGCGATGGCGCCCGCCTGATGCGGGAGGGCTTCTCGTTGGCCCGCCCTCACCAGTTGGCGTTCGCCGAGGTGTTCAACGCTGCCCTGCGCGCCACCGGACGCAGCCCGAAGGAGGTGGCCTGGACGGCTTGGACTCTGATCTATTGTGTTATCAGCCTGGTCAACGAGGAGCAGACATCGCCGGACCGAACCCCCGGTGTTGAGGCTGCGGCGGCCGATCCGGCGACCTGTCCCGTTCTTGCGGAGACGATCGAGTACCTCACCGGGGAGAGTTTCGGCGACCGTTTCGCCTACGGAGTCGACTTGATCCTCGCCGGGCGTTCCGTCGCGCACGGAGCGAGTTGAAGCGTTTTGCAGAAGGCTCGTGAGCAGGCGGTCTGAGCGGGCCTGTTGACACGTCTGGTCACGCGGCGAATGTCGGTTGCGCTCCGTTTCGGTTCAGGTGTTGTGTCCACTGTGCGTTCGCGGACCGGGATGAACATGTCGTGTACGGTCCATGGCTACTCGTCCGCCTCAAGGCGGCGCACGGACGGTCGTGACGTGACCTGTGCGCGCAGAGAAGGCGGTCGAGGCCGGGTCGGCCGGGCGGGCCGTTGTGTCGCGTTCGCCACCGCCGCCGAACGGGTCGACCGCCCAGCCGTGGGTGTCGACCGGCTCGCCCGGACAGGGAGTGTGATCGCCAGGCGGGCGCCGGCCCGCCCGCCTGCATCACGACCATCTGTTGCAGCGCCGTCTGCAGCCGGGGGCTTCGTCTACCTTGCAGGAAGACGAGTTCATCGACCCACTGGCAAACGTGGCTCGTCGGCAGGTGCGGTCGCGGCAGCGTAAAGCCGGACCTGTAACCCGATCGCCACGGGGCGTCCGCCGACTGTCGTGTCGGCGGACATATCGGCTGTCCCCCGACTCGACATTGCTCCGCGGGCATGACACGCGGCCCGGCCCGCGGCCCGCACGACCACCAGTTCGCCGTCGACCACCGCGTCTTCGATCGCCACGCTTTCGACGTGGCGGAAGCACGGGTTCCAGAGGGATGCCTCGCCCCCGGCCACACTCAATTGCGTGACCCTGGCGCCAGAAAAGTGATTCAGGACACGCTCTTTCAGCCGCCGTCGGCAACCCTCATGATTCGGCGCGCGGGGAAGAAGGGTGGAACTCGGCGGCCGCTTGGCTACTTGGCAGGAGCGGTTCGTCCCAGGAACCAAAGAAGGCCGGACTGTTAGCCTGGGTGAATGAAGAATGGAAAAGAAAGAATGGGGCTCGTGTCCGGACTTGTGCGGACTTCTTTCATGGTGAACGCCGTGTATGCCGAGTCCGCGCGAGAATACGGCATCACCCCGCAGCAGGGCCAGTTGCTGTGCGTGCTGATGGCGAAACCATACGGTATGGGCGAACTGGGTGAGGTGCTGAGTCTAGCCAAATCGAGCCTCACCGGCCTTGTGGACCGGAGCGAGCGAAGCGGCCTGGTCCGGCGCGAGTCGGACCCCAGGGACACGCGTGCGGTCCGGGTCGCGTTCACACCGGAAGGTCGCGTCCTCGCGCACGATTTCTACGCGGAGACCGGCCGCCGTATCGACCGGCTCGCGGGCAGTCTGGCTGATGCCGAGCGGGACACGCTAGCCCTCCTGCTCGGCCGGATCGTGCGGCACAACGACGTGCCTGCGGTCTTCATGGAGTTGGCCGAGAAGCGCCCCTAGTTCGCGGCCAAACCAATACAGTTCGTACTACGAACTGAGAACAGGGGCGTGCTCATGAGTGAGAAGATATTTTTCGGTTTCTGTGCGAACAACGCGTTGGGGAACCTGCCGGGTCTGCTGGCCGCGGTCCAGCAGGCCGACCGTGACGGGCTCGATCTCGTGTCGATGTTCGACCACCCGTACGTCGCCGAGTACCTGGACACGTACGCGACCCTCGGATTCGCCCTTGGCGCAACACAGCGGATAACGGGCTTCGCGAATGTCACGAATCTGCCGACCAGGCCCGCACCCATGCTGGCGCGGACGCTGACGTCGCTGTCGGCCCTCTCCGGCGGCCGCGTGGTGCTCGGCGTCGGGGCGGGGTTCCAGTGGGACCGGATCTCCGACATGGGCGTTCCGCGTCTCTCGCCCAGCGACGCCGTCGACGCCTTCGAGGAGGCGATCGTCCTGATCAAGAAGCTGTCAGGGGGCGGCCCGGCGGTCACGTACGAAGGCAAGCACTACCAGGTCAACCAGATCGACCCCGCGCCCGTGGCCGCGCCACTCGTGTGGACCGGGTCGGCAGGCCCGAAGTCCCTGGCTGCCACCGGCCGTGTGGCCGACGGATGGCTGCCTCCCCTCACCGCGGACTGGCTCAGCGAGCGGTATCGCACGTCCCGGCCTGTCATCGACGAGGCCGCGACGGCTGTCGGCCGCGATCCCGGAGAGATCCGCACGATCTACAACTTCCCCGGCAGCATCACCGACCGTCCGCTGGCCACGACGCGCGATGACGACGGCCGCTGGATCGGAGGGTCGGTGGAGCAGTGGATCGAGGAGTTGACCGGGGCCGTGCTGGAACACGGTGCTTCCGGATTCAATTTCACCGAACCCAGCGGTTTCGTGGAGGACCTGACCACTCTCGGTCGTTGGGCCACCGAGATCGTCCCAGCCGTACGCGAAGCGGTCGCCAAATAGACCACGGCGCCACGGCGAAGTTCAGGCGCACTGCCGTTGCATTACGAGAGTGGACGGTTACGGCTGCTGGAGGCGGATGGGTGAGTCGGGTCCAGTCGCGGTGGCGGCCGGCTACTCCATTGTGGAGCCTGACCGCAGGTCAGCGACCTGGAGGCGGGGAATCTCGGTGAGCAGGTCTGTCTCACCCCCGGCGGGTGGGGAGATGCAGGAAGTTTCGTCCGCCCCCGTCTCGCGAACCACTGTTACTTCCGGTGTCAGCTGCTGGACAGGGGAAGTCCGGCCCGGGTCGGCACGCGCCGAAGGCCCGCACACGCTCGTAGGCGCGGCAGTGTGCGGGCGTCAAAAGGCGCGAGAACCGGACGGTCAATCGAAGACGGGGTCTGCGGTGCGGGTGCGCTTGAGTTCGGCGAAGCCTGGAACGGACGCGGCGAGCAGAACGGCGTCCCACAGGCGTCCGGCCACTTCTCCCCGTGGTATCGGCGCGGCGATCGGGCCGAAGAAACCGAGACGTTCGCCGTCCGGGCCGGACACGGCGAGGACGGGGCTGCCCGCTTCCTCGCCGACCGCGTCCTGGGACGCCTGGTGAGAGGCCCGTACGTCGGCGTCGTAAGTGCTCGAGTCGGCGTACTCCACCAGGTCGTCCGGGAGGCCGGCCGCTTCGAGTGCCCCGCCGATCGCCTCCAGTGTCGGCCCCGTGCCGTCGCGGTGGAAGCGGGCCCCGAATTCGGTGTAGAGGCGGCCTGTGGCGTCGTTGCCGTACTTCTGCAGGACCGCCGTGAGTACGCGCACCGGCCGCCACGCCTTGCCCATCTGCTCTCGGTGCTCCTGTGGGATCTGGTCCAGCTTGTCCTCATTCAGGACGGCGAGACTCATCACATGCCAGCGGATCTCGATCTCGCGCAGCGTCGCGACCTCGGTCAGCCAGCGGGACGTCATCCAGGTCCACGGGCACAGCGGGTCGAACCAGAAATCGACCTGGGTCCTGCTTGTGTCGGCCATAGCTCTCCTTTTCCGCCGGATCTCTGTCGGGTTCTTCGCAGTCGGCAACAAGCCTTCGACCTGCACCAAGTGATAGTTATACAAGAGGCTCCCGGCTCGCCGACCGGCGCACTGGAACTGTCTCATCCCTGGTCCGCCAGCCACCGGCTTCGAGGCGCCCTCGGCAGTCGCCCGTCATGGCGTGAGCAGAGACCTGGCACCCGTTCGCCCCTATTTGTCCCGGAGTTGTCGCGGGGGCGCGTCCCATTCCCGGCCTGGCTGGTGTGGGCTGACTGTCCTGGGCCGTGCCCTGCCCCACCTGCCCTCGCCACTTACCGGTTCCACTTCGAACAAGCTGTCCCCGCCCAGCACAGCCCAACCACAGGGCGGTCCGGAAACCGCCGCTGTCCCCACCCCCCAACCGAAAGGCATTCTGTGTCTCCGCTGAACTTCGGCGTCTCCCTCCAGCAGCGCTGGCCCCTCGACGACGCGCCCGCCGCATTTCGCGCTGCGCGCCATGCCGAGGACCTGGGCTTTGATCATGTCGCGGCCGGCCAGCGTCTCCTGGAGGGTGGATACGACGCCGACATCCACCTCTCCGACCCGCTCGTCATGCTGTCGGCCCTCGCGGCCGCGACGACGCGCATACGGCTGTTGACATCGGTGCTCGTCATGCCGTACTACCCTCCGACTCTGCTCGCCAGCCAGGCAGCCACCCTGGATTTCGTATCCGGAGGCCGCCTGATCCTGGGCGTCGGTACCGGCTGGATGCCAGCTGACTTCGACGCCGTCGGCGTGTCTCTCCGCGAACGCGGCTCCCGCACCGACGACCATCTTGGGGCCGTCAAGGCTCTGTGGACGCAAAGGCCCGCCAACTTCGACGGGCGGTTCACGACTCTGCGTGACGCACAGCTGGGAATGCCTTTGGTCACCCCCGGCGGTCCGCCGGTGTGGGTCGGCGGCCACAGTGACACTGCTCTGCGTCGTGCCTTGCGGTTCGGCGACGCCTGGTACGTCTCCGCCGTCGACGCTGACGAGCTCACCGGCATGCGACGCCGCCTGAGGGAAGCAGCCGCCGACACCGGGGACGCCGACCGTGTGACGATCACGTCGATTCAATTCCTCAGCCCTCTGGGTTTTCCCGGCGAGGTG
The DNA here is from genome assembly GCF_057710365.1 of Streptomyces sp. bgisy027. NCBI lineage: Bacteria > Bacillati > Actinomycetota > Actinomycetes > Kitasatosporales > Streptomycetaceae > Streptomyces > Streptomyces sp. bgisy027. Next base: position 155,327 of record NZ_JBYIVZ010000018.1, on the reverse strand, counting down.
CCGTCGGAGCGACGGCCGCTCGGCGGCCGGAAGCCGACCGCCGCGAGCATCGTCGACGATCTGGGACGCCTCGCCGAGGCAGGGCTCACCGTCTGCACCCTCTGGCTTCCCAGCGCGGAGGGAGCCGTGGAGAAGGCCATGGACTGGGTCGCGACCGAGGTCATGCCGCAGTTGACCTGACGACACCATGGTGCGCGGTCCGCCGGGGTGAGCAGGCTCTTGTGCCAGCCGAGGCCCTGCCCGCTGCCGGCGACGCCCGCGACCTTGCCCGTCAGATCCGCACTTGTGTCCTCGGTGTCGCGCGGTTGTGTTGGAGCGTTCTTGAGCGGGCGCCGCAGGATCTTCCCGGCCGGCGACTTGGGGATGACGTCGATGAACTCGACGGCCCTGATGGGCTTGTACGGCGCGACCCTCGTGGCCGCGCAGTCGAGGAGGTCCTGCGGATCGGCTGTCCCCCCGAGGCTGCTATATCGCGTCAAGCCGCTTGAGGATGTTTCGGTCGGCGTGTTCAAGGTTCTGTAGAGCTGTCGGCAGATGGCTCTCTTGAGGCAGCGTTGTGCGTCGCGTGAGGTCTTGCCTTCGGCGACTCGGCGGGCAACGTACGTCTTCGTCGTAGGGTCCAACCGCATCCGGATGAGTGTGATGGTGTGCAGGGCTCGGTTGAGCTGTCGGTCGCCGCTGCGGTTGATCCGGTGCCGGTTGGTCAGCCCGGAGGACGCGGGGATGGGTGAGACTCCGGCGAAGGAGGCGAAGGCCGCCTCGGAGCGGAACCGGCCCGGTGTGACCAGCTGACGAGGATCTGAGCTGCGGTGATCGGTCCGACTCCGAGCAGACCGAGGAGTTCGGGGGCCAACTGCCGTACCAGCGCAAGGATCTCGTTCTCGAGGTCCTTGGCCTCGGCCTGCAGGGCCGGGTGAGGCGAAGACGGACGCGAAGGACGCGTTCATCATCGCGGACGCGGCCGGGGCGATGTCGCACACGCTGAGGGCGATCGACGGCGAGGACGAGATGATCGCCGAGCTGGAGATGATCGTCGGGTTCGACGACGACCTCGCCGGGGAAGCGACCCGGGTCGCGAACCGGCTGCACGGCCTGCTGACGCAGATCCATCCCTCGCTGGAACGGGTGTTGGGGCCGCGGTTGCAGCACCCGGCCGTCCTCACGCTGCTGGAACGATTCGGATCCCCGGCCCAGATCCGCAAGGCCGGCAGACGGCGCCTGGTCACCCTGCTGCGGCCGAAGGCGCCGAGGATGGCCGAGCGGCTGGTCGAGGAGATCTTCGACGCGTGGACGAGCAGACCGTGACGGTTCCGGGGTCCGAAGCGGCTGCGTTGATCGTCCCGAGTCTGGCAGCCTCCCTGACTGCCGTCCTTGACCAGCGCGAGCTGCTCGCCGGGCGGATCGAGGAACTGTTGGAGGCCCACCCTCTAATGCAGTGCGTACGTGCTTCCGCACGCGCTTGTTGAGGCGGGTCTGGATCGCGTGGATCGGATGCCTCAGTTCCTTCTGACCTGTGAGGCCTCAAAGAAGACAGGCACCTTTCTCCACGGTGAGTTTCGTGGTGGTCTGGTGGGCGTCGGGATGACTCCGAACCCTCTTCGGCACAGCGATGCCTATTGAAAGGCTGGCAGCGCCCGGCGTCCTCCGGCCACCTCGCCGCCTACGCGGGTCTCGCCCCGGCGACCCGGAGCTCGGGCTCCTCGATCCGCGGCGAACAGCCCTCCCGGAGACGGAACAAGCAGCTCAAGAGGGCCTTCTTCCTCTCCGCGTTCGCTGCCCTGGGCGATCCGGCCTCCCGGGCCTACTACGACAAGAAGATTGCCCAGGGAAAGCATCACACCCAGGCCCTGCTCTGCCTCGCCAGACGCCGGGCCGATGTCCTGTTCGCGATGCTCCGCGACGGCACCTTCTACGAACCGCAGCCGTCGGCCTCAGTCACCTGACCTGCGGGTCTGCGAGGAGAACGACTCGATCGGCGTCGACATCGAAGCCAAGCACCGGATGGCCGTAGTCGCCCTCCGGGTCCATCAGCACCGGCCTGCCCAGCCGCCGCCCGATCTCCCGAAGGAACCCGGAGAACACATCCAGTCGCTCCTGGCCCTGCAACTCCCGCAGGTCGACGTCGAAGTCGACTTCATCGGCAGCATGGAAACGGAAGATCGCCAACACATCGGCAGTCGGCCAGACCCGCAGGTCAGGGCACTCGGCATCCGCCGGACGGGACAGCACGGCTTCTGCCCGGGGCACCGGAAGTACCAACTCTCCTTCGGAGTACTGGTACTTCCAGCCCCTCTCCGCGACCAGATCGAGGACCGCCTGCCAGACCTCCACCGAGGCATCCGGGATGCGCTCGTCCGGCAGCGACCCCATCAAGTCCAGGTCGAAGAAGCACTTCACGTCATCCCACAACAGATCAGCCACCCCGCCATGCTGCCCCGGTTCACCGACCCACCCCACCCCCGTTTCCCTTGACCAAAGGCGTAGGGGCACCCCCCGGGCGACGGCGAACGTCCTGGGTGCCTCGCCGCCGTCGGAACCTGGTAACCCTTGTACTCGATCGGCTCCGTGAGCCGGTCGACGATGAAGAAGCTCGTGTGCTAGTCGACGCGGGCGATGTCGCCGGTGCGCGGCCATCCCTCGGCGAGGGTCTGCGCGGTTACGTCGGGCGTGCCCGGGTTTCCGGCCATCGCTTGAGGGCCGCGCCCCCACGGCTCTCCCGCCTCACCGGGCGCCGCCTCTTCGCCCGTCGCCGAGGCGACCAGCCGCGGCTTGGTGTCCGGCAGCATTGCCCCGCCGCCCCGGCGGGTGTCGAGGTGAAGCCCTCGTCGTAGGCGCAGTGCGTACCGGGACTCGCCTCGGTCATGCCGTAGCCCTGACGGATCACGCAGCCGAGGCGCTTCTCGGCCCGCTTCGCCAACTCCTTGTTGAGCGGGCCGCGACGTAGACCCTGGTACGTATCGACGACAGGTTGTACTCGTCGACCTCCGGCGCCTGGGCGAGGTCCAGGACCATGGCAGTGCGAGGTGGCCCCGGGGGAGACCGTAACGCTGTTCGGCGTCGAGGAACGGGCTCAGTCCGAGTCGCGGCAGTGTGACGACGGTCGCGCCCGCCAGCAGGGCCGAGTTGAGGATGACCGTGAAGCCGTAGATGTGGAGGAACGGCATCGCACAGCACGTCGTCCTCCCGGTGCAACCAGTCATAACCAATACGTCATTCGGACGCTCGCTGTTCCGGCGGTGTTGGTGTCATCGTCCGTGGCATGGCAAAAACCCGCCGCTCGCCCACCAGGCAGCAGAAAGCCGCGGCATCCGACGCGAGCGAGTCAGCCGACCCGGCCATGCCCTCACCGCCGTCCGAGCCCCCGGATGACATTCAGGGCTCCGGTGCACCGCCCATTCACGGCGGCTACGAACCCCTTTGACCTACAACCGGAGAGACAGGCATGCGCAGACACCCCGTCCCCCGGCCGCGCGGCCGATCCCGCCGCAGCCGATTGCTGACATTGCTGGCAGCCCCCCTCCTGTCAGTGCCCATGCTGGCGGTGACAGCGAGTCCCGCGGTGAGCTCGCCACCGACAGCGCCCGCTCCCGCACAGGGCCGGGCCACGATCGAGGCGACCCACGAAGTCACACTCGTCACCGGTGACGTCGTCACCGTCACCAGTTTCAAGGGCGATACCCCACCGGCCTTCCGAGTACATCCGGAAGGACCTTCGCGGGGCCTGGCCGTCGTCCAGCCCGCCGAGACGGGAACGTACGTCATCCCGCAGGCTGCCCGGCAGGCAGTGATCGACAAGGCGGTCGACCTCGAACTGTTCGACGTCGAGCAGCTCGTCGCGGACGGCTACGACGACGCGTCCACGAAGGTACTGCCACTGCTCCTCGACAACAGCGACGGAGCCGCCGCACCGAAGGCGGCCCCGCAGGCGAAGGTCACCAGGAACCTGCGGAGCATCAACTCCCGTGGGGTAGACGTGCCCAAAGCCAAAGCCAAGGCCTTCTGGCAGCAGAACAACAGCACCAAGGAGCGCAAGGCGCTGCACGTGGGCAAGATCTGGCTGGACGCCAAGGTCACGGTCGACCTCGCCCAGTCGGTCCCTCAGATCGGTGCCCCCGCGCTGTGGAAGGACGGGTTCGACGGCGAGGGTGTCAAGGTCGCGGTGCTCGACACCGGTGTCGACGCGACCCATCCCGATCTGGACGGCAGGGTGTCGAAGCAGGAGAACTTCAGCAGTTCGCCCGACGCCGTCGACCACGCCGGGCACGGCACGCACGTGGCGGCCACCGTGGGCGGCTCGGGTACCGGCAACGGTGCGAAAGGCGTGGCACCGGGGGTCGACCTCATATCGGGCAAGGTGCTGGGCGACGACGGAAACGGCTCCCTCTCGGACGTCATCTCGGGCATCGAGTGGGCCGCCGCCGAGGGTGCGGACATTGTCAACATGAGCCTGGGGACTGATTTCGCCGACGACGGGACCCACCCGGTCAGCGTCGCTGTCGACCGGGCCACAGCCGATCACGGCTCGCTCTTCGTCGTTGCGGCGGGCAACAGTGGCCCGAACACCATCGGAACACCGGCCTCGGCCAAGGACGCCCTCACCGTGGGGGCGCTGAACCGGGACGAGACTCTCGCACACTTCTCCAGCACCGGCCCGCGGATCGGCGACCACGGTGTCAAGCCGGAGATCTCCGCTCCGGGAGTCGGCATCGTCGCCGCCCGTGCCGCGGGTACCTCGATGGGCCAGCCCGTCGACGAGCGCTACACCGCGATGGACGGCACGTCCATGGCGTCGCCGCACGTGGCCGGCGCCGCGGCGTTGCTCAAGCAGGCGCATCCGCAGTGGACATGGCAGCAGCTCAAGTCGGCGCTGGTCGGCTCGGCCGAGCCGGGCGAATACCGGGTCGAGGAGGGCGGTTCCGGCCGCGCCGACGTCGCACGGGCGCGGGCGCAGTCGGCCTACGCCGTTCCCGCGGCCGTCAACCTCGGTGCCGCGCCGTTCGTCGAAGGGGCGCCGTACGAGACGGTGACCCGCGAGGTCGCGATCCACAACGACGCAACTGTTGCGCGCACTTTCACTCTCAAAGCGTCGGTCACGTCGTCCGCAGGTGACTCGGTCCCTGACGGCGCGGTGCGTCTGTCGGCCAGCGAGCTGACGGTGCCGGCCGGTGGAGCGGCATCCGTGACGATCACCGCCGACCCCAACCGGCTCACCGCTGAGACGCTGTTGTCCGGGTTGGTGACCGCCGCGGCGACCGACTCGAGTGCGTCGGTGCGGGTACCGGTCTCGCTCTACGTCGAGCCGCCGTTGCGCACCATCACGGTGCGCGGCACCGCCACCAACGGCGAGCCGGTCCTGGACGAAAGCCTCCTGCTCGTGCACGACGAGACCGGATGGGACACGTTCCAGGGGGTCTTCCGCAATGGTGTGGCGACCTTGCGCGTCAAGCCCGGCACCTACGCCATCGAAACCCTCTTGCTGAGCCCCGACTCCGGCGGCGAGCAGGTCGAGGATGTCGCTCTGCACGTCAAGCCCGAGGTTCGGATCGGGGACGACGGCGTCGACATCGCGCTCGACGCGCGCAGAGCCACGGAAGTCACCTACCGTACTGGTCGCGACACCGAGCAGCAGGCCGGCTCGCTGGGCTACTGGCGCAGCACCTGGTCGGAACTTCGCTTCGGCCCGTTGGTCACGCTGCCGCCGGACTTCAAGCGCATCAGCCTGTTCCCCACCGCGGCACCCGAGAACGGGACGCAGGAGATCAACGTGTACTCCACACGGACCGCTCCGGTCCTGGTGGCGAAGACCGGCCGGAAGGGTCTGCGGCCGAACCGGCTCGGCTCGGCACAGCAGTTCGAGGGCAAGGCCAGACCGGAGCTGGTCGATGTCGGGCACGGCTCCGAGGACGACTTCGCGGGCAAGGACGTCAAGGGCAAGCTCGTGCTCGCCACCCCGGCACCGGGCCCGGCGATTTCCGCGGTCATCGATCGGGCGGGAGCCCGGGGCGCCGCGGTAGTCGCGATCGGGAACACAGAACCCGGTCGCCTCGACGCGGCGGTCAACTCGCAAGCGGCCCCGGCCTTCGCACTGCCCGGGGAGGACGTGCGCGACCTGCGTCGCCTCCTGGCTCGCGGCAAGCCCGTCAAGGTGAGCCTCGTGGGCACCCCGCTCACACCGTTCGTGTACGACCTCGTCACGCCCTTCAAGGAGGTCTCGCCCGGTCCGCTGGCAGTCCCGGTCGACAAGTCCAGCCACGCGCACGTCAGCGCCCGGATCCATGAACGAGGCGGTGTCGGACCCGCGATGTACACCAACAACATCACGCGCTTGAACGGGCCCTATGGGCGGCATGTCCCGATCAACACCCAACTTCCGGTACGCCGCGGCGCTGTGCTCGACGAGTGGTTCAGCGCCAGCCCGGAGACCGCCTACATGCCCGGGATCGCCTTCGACGCCACGGGCGGATCGGCATGGTTCGTCGACATCGAAGCTGCGACGCCCCGGATCATGCGGCCGGGTCACCGCACTGTCGAGTACTTCAAGGTCGTCAACACCTCGAAGTTCGCCATGCTGAGGACCGACGGCAACAGGCTCTGGGTCGTGACGGACCGCTTCTTCGACCCCAACGGGCTCTTCACGATGAGGGAATCGCCTGACACCAAGCGGCTGACGCTGTATCGCAACGGCACCCAGCTGTTCGTGAACCCCATATCGGACTTCGGTTCCATCTCGGTTCCCTCGGGCGAGGCGGACTACAAGCTGGTGGTCGAGGCGCGCCGTGACTATCCCGGTTGGGAGTACTCGACCCACATAGTCACTACCGCTTCGTTCCGGGAGAACCCGCGGCCGGATTCGGCCAACGGCGTCTCGATCCCTCAGATCGGCTACGGCGTCGGAGTGGACCTGTCCAACACGGTCCGCGCCGACAGGCCGCAGAAGCTCACCGTCACAGCCCGCCCCTCGCAAACGGGCGACGCGGAGGTCACCAGGGTACAGACGTGGATCTCCTACGACGACGGCCAGTCGTGGACCAGGCTCGGGCTCACCCGGGCCGGAGCCGAGGGCACGTGGCAGGCGAAGTTCAAGGTTCCCAGCAGCACGTCGAAGCACGTGAGCCTGCGCACGGTGGCGACCGACGCGAACGGGCACTCGGTCGACCAGACCGTGGACCGTGCCTTCGGGGTCAGGTGAGCCTCAGGGCGACCGGGACCCTACCCGGCTGCACGCCGCTCACGGTCACGTCCGAGCCAGTGACGATCACGGCACGGTAGTCATGGCCCACGGACCCTGACCGTCGTGCAGCAGACAGCATCCGGACGAACCGGCGGCGATCGGTGCCCACTGCGAAAGGGGCCACCGATCGCCGTCGGCATGCATCACTCCGGCTCCGACGGCAGCAGCCCTGCTCTGGAGGCCGCCACCACCAGCGCGGTACGGGACGAGGTGCCGAGCTTGCGCATCGCCCCGGACAGGTGCTGCCCGACCGTCCGGTGGCTGATGTACAGCGTGTCGGCGATCTGCCGGTTCGTCATGCCCCGCGCGGCCAGCCCTACCACCTCCAGCTCGCGGGGAGACAGCTGGTCGCCGTAGCCCTGCGGGCCACGCCGCCATGTGCGCACCACCCCGGTTCCGTACTCCCGCAGCAGCCTGGCAACCCGGTCGGCGTCACGCTTCGCGCCCAGCTCACGCAGCCGCCGCTCAACGTCCGACAGCAGCCGCAGCGCCTCGTCCTGCCGGCCCGCGGCGAGCTGACACCGGCCGCGGCGCTCAAGGGCGAGCAACTCGTCGTACGGCCGCGGCAGCGCTGCCCACGCCGCCGCGGCGTCGGCAAACAGCGCGGCGGCGTCGTCGAGGCGCCTGGCCTCGGCCACGATGGCCTGGCAGGTGGCAAACGCCGCGGCGGGCGCCGGCGCGGTCCGACCGCCGAGCCAGACGGCGAACTGCCCGAGCAGCGCGTCGACGTCGGCGTCCGCGCCGGCGGCGATCAGTGCCTCGATCCGGACGGGAAGCACATCGGTTGCCCACAGCCACAGGTTCTTGCGCTCGATGGTCGCGAGCATCTCAGCCGTGAGGTCCAGGACCTCGTCGACTGCTCCGTCGAGCAGTGCGGAGCGGCCCAGGGCCGCCGCGGGGACGACCATGGCGTCCACCATGCCGCGCCGGCTGGTTTCGTCGAGCAGGTCGCGCAGTCCTCGTTCGGCCGTGTCCCGGCGTCCCTCGACCAGATCCAGCAGCGCGAGGATCCCGCTTGCCTCGATCCTCGCCTCCTGCAGGCTGGCAGCGGACTCCGACACAGCCGCGGCGTTTTCCGCCAGGCCCGACCATGCGCCGGTGTACCAGTCCAGCCGGGCTCGCGTGCTGCTGGCGATGCCGAGCAGCCGCGTGTATCCGGTCGCGTGGATCTCCTCGACAGCGTCGGCGAGGAACTGCTCAGCCTGTTCGTACAGTCCCCAGGCGATCGCCATGTGGCCGAAATTGATCAAGCCGCGTGCGACTTGCCGACGCTCGTCCTCGGTCCGCGCGTCAAGTGTGACCTCAGGTACCGCCTGCCATCCGGCAGCCTCGCCGAACATCAACAGGATCGATGCTCGGTCGATCGTCAGGTCCAGCAGCTCCGCCCGCGTCCCCACCTGTGATATCAGTCCGTTCGCGCGGTCCAGCCAGGTCAGGTGAGCTCTCGCGGGCCACGGTCCACGTGGCAGCGCCAAGGAGAGCATCGCCTTGGCCGCCAGGGCGGGCTGGGCGCCAAGGTCGGGCACCGCGGCCTCGACCTCCTGGTAGACGACGTCGAACTGCCCCAGCTGAAGCAGGAGGCGCCCCAGCAGCAGCCTGATCTCACCGCGGTCACCGGCCGGGAGTCCGACGTCGGAGAGGACCAGGCGCAGTGCGCTCGTGACGTCCGTCGCCTTGGCACCGAACGAGGTACCGCCGGCCGCCGCGAACCGCCCGATCTTCCGTACCAGGCGGACCCGCGCCTCCACAGGGTGCTCGACCTCGGTCAACACCACGAGCAGCAGTGCCACGGCAGTGCGGTCGTCACCCGATTCCCAGGCCAGATCCGCGGCCTGCTCGCTGTAGGCCGACCACCCGTTCATGTCGTTGGCTTCGCGCAGATGCCGGACCAGCCGGGCCACCGGTGGCGGGTCGAGTTTCCGCAGGTTCTCCGCGGCGCGCTGGTGCAGCCGCCACCGCTCCGACGCCGGGATCGCGTCCGCCACCGCCTCCGCGTCGAGCACATGGCGGAACGCCAGTCGGCCATCACCGACATCGCGCAGCAGGCCTGCGGCAAGGCTGCGCGCGATTCCCTGCCGCCCGGGCTCCTCGCCCACGTCGGCAACCGCCTCGAGCAATGTCACGTCGACCGGCTCGCCCAGCACCGCGGCGGCTTCCAGCACTCGCCGCGCCTCCGCGGGAAGCCGGTCAACCCGCTCCAGCACCGAGTCCCGCAGTGTGGGCGGCACGTGTAACTCGTCGATTGCCCGGCGAATCCACTCGCCATCCTGGTGGACGATGTCGCGGCGCTCACGCATCGACCGGATCGTCTCCTCGATGGCCAGGGGGACGCCGTCGGTGCGCTGGTGCAGCAAAGCGGCGAACTGCTGGGAGACCTCGTCCGCGCCGAGGAGGGAGCGCACCAGTTCCCCGGTCCGCCGTACATCCAGTGGTGGGAGATCGAGCCTGGTCAGGGTCATGCCGACAGGGCGGCGGGACGTCAGCCGCCGCAGCAGGGATCCCGCCGGGATGTCGTGCGGGCGGTACGTCAGCACGATCGATATGCGCTGGTCACCGGTGGCGCACAGGGTGAGCAGCCATTCCAGCGTCGCCGAATCCGCCCAGTGCGCGTCCTCGACGACGAGCGTCGCGACGCCGAGCCGCTCGACCAGTTCTGTCATCGCGCGCAGTAGCCGGTGCCGGGTCTCCTTCGGCTCCTCCAGCGCCTCCAGTGCCGCAGGCAACTCGTCGGCCCACTCGGGGAACCATGGCCGCAACGCGCCGGCGAGCAAACTCAGTCCCAGTTCGGACGGCGCCGGTCGCAGACGCCGCACCCCGTCCACGATTGGCCCCAGCGGGAACGGCTCGGGCAGGGGCGGGCACGAGGCGCGCAAGAGGGCGTCGTCGGCGACGTCCTTGAGCGCCTCGTGCAGCAGCCGGGACTTGCCGATACCGGGCTCGCCCTCGATGAGCACCAGTGACCGTCCGGACCGCAGCGCCCGCGTCACACCGGCGAGGGCGTCGTCCCGGCCGACGAGGGCCTGAGTGCCTACCCCGACCGCGACGGCATCGGCCGGATCGCCGCGTTCCGCGACACGCGCAAATCCTGGACCTTCGCCGGGCTCTCCCAACGGTGTCACTACCAGCGCCTCCAGGTTCCCCTTGGGTCTTGGACACGGAGACGTAACGCCGCACGCCACCGACAGGAGACTAAGCGACGCATCTCACTGGCGTGACGGGCCAGGCCACATTCTGCGCCAGAGCAATCATGCTGCCCCTGCCGGCCGGGCATCGGTCGCGACAAGAGGGCCGTTGTGTCGCCTGCCCTCCGTGGCCTGGACTCCGGCCGCCACACCGGAAACCCGCGAGTGCCGCGGCGCCTCAGCGTCGGCACCGCGCCCACAAGGCGAACCGGTCGGTGTCGAGGAGCGGGTTGATACGGCCGCCGAGGAGGGCGGCCAACTTGCGACAGAGGGCGATGTCTTCGGCGGGCCGATGCAATCCGCGACGGCGACGGCGACGGCGACGGCGACGGCGATGGAGGCGGAGGTGACGCCGGAGCGCCCGCCCGACCCCGGTCGTCGCGTGCCCGGTGGACGTCGGCCGGAGTCCCCTCATAGGTGAGGCCGACGGCCGGCCCGGCAGGAAACGATGACGAGTGCCGTCTTCGCTCTGACCCTTCTCATGCCGGCGCGTCCTTCGGGCCGTGATCGCACCGTGGCACCAGGGCGTCAGGGGAGCGCCTGCCGTTGACCGACGCCCCCGGTGCGGACTATCCGGCGTGGGTCGGGGTGAGTATCTGGCGGCCCGTGCGGTGGGAGATCCTCCAGCGGCCCTTTTCCAGACGGTAGTGGTCGACGAGTTCGAAGATGTGTCCGCCGGACTCCATCGTGTAGGGAGCGGGCCCTGGTTCTGTGGGTGTGATCCCGCCGTACCCGAGTACGGTGATGATTCCCTGGGCGGTGGTGTCGCCGAGGGTGTGGAAGTGAGCGGCGCCGATGATGTGACGGATGGTCTGCTCGGGCCCCGGACGGGCGTTCAGCCCGTCCAGGATCTCGGTATGTCCCTGCATCCTGAGTCCGCGCAGCTCGTACACGGCGTCGGAGGTGAAGAATCCGAGCACCGCGTCGTGCTGACGGCGGTCGTAGTGATGGTAGAAGGCGGTGTTGAGCCGGGACAGCGCCCAAGCGGTCGCGTCCTCACGGGTCATGCCGTCGTCTCCTTGGGGGAGACGGTGTCGGGGCTGGTGCGGGTCTTGAGGACGAAATCGAACTCCGTCGTCCGGTAGGGGCCCTGGAGGCCGGCTGCGTCTATGCCCGCGGGATCCTCGTGCAGGACGGTGTCGGCCTGCAGGGAACGAGGAGCCTTTGTCCCGCCGACGAAGTCGACGGGGATGACAGGGTCTCCCTTGAAGTAGACCTCACCCGCCCAGGGGGTGATCAGATCGGCGTGGTGGACCTCGTAGTGGATGTGGGCCGGGCGGTAGAGGCTGCGCCCGAGGGCCGCGCAGGCCTCGGCGACTCCGTCGACCTCCGTGAGGTGGGGGTCGGCGTAGGACGACGGAGTGATGGTGGTGAAGGCGTAGCGGCCGTCGGCGTCGGTGAACAGGTGCCCGCGCAGGTTGTACTTGGGCACCCCGTCGTCGTACAGCCCGGAGTAGTTGCCGTTGTCGGCGGCGTGGAAGATCTCCAGCCTGGCGCCCGCGATCGGCCCCCCGTGGCCGTCCAGGACGCGACCGGAGACGAACAGCGGGGTGCCGGGCTCGTCCGGCCGCATCGGCAGGGTGCCGGGGTTGCCGATGTGGGGTGTGCCGGGGATGACCGTGAAGGCGTCGACGCCCGCTCCGGGGGTGTAGCCGTCCCGGTCGCCCAGCCAGACCTCGCTGTAGAGCGGGCCGAAGATCATCGCCAGGGGGGCGCCGGTGTTTGCCTGGGCCCTCTGCAGGAGATCGGCGGCCACGCTGAATTCGTCGTAGGTCAGTCCCTCCTCGTCACGCATGCGGGCCAGAAAGTCCTTGAACCCATTGACGAGACGTACCGCGCGGGGGTTGATCAGTGCCGGGTCGACGTAGGACGGGTCGGTGGTCGTGGTCATGAGGGTCCGCTCCTCGAAGAAGTGGGGGGATGCGGCCGGCGAGGCATTCAGCAGGCCGCAGATATCAGGGCATGAGCCGCTCACCGTGTTCGGCGGGCTTCATGACGCTGGAGGCCGCGATCGGGCGGCCGGTGATGTCCATCGCGACGGAACCCTCCTCCTTGATCGCGCCGCAGACCGGAACGCCGCGGCGCGATCAAGGTTCGAGGTGGGGCTGGTCACGAGATTCGGTGTGGTGTCAGAGGCTGAAGACGAGTTCGGCCTGGTCGCGCTTGGTGGTGTGCAGGTCCCAGTAGACGGGGGAGATCTGTTCGGGCTTGGCGGTGGGGAAGCCGGGGACGACGGACATGCCGATGGAGACGTCGATGCCGATGTGGGCGGCTTGGATGCCGGTGCCGTCGAGTTCCTTGTGGAGGTTGATGGCCCAGTTGCGCAGGGCTGCTGCGGCGGCGTTGACGTTGGCGACCTGGGGGACGGGGTCGATGGAGCCGGCGCCGGTGGTGAACAGCAGGGTCCCCGCGCCGGTTTCGCGCATGGCGGGCAGGACCGCCTGGGTGGCGGTGATGGCTCCGTAGAGCTGGAACTCCATCTCGTGCTGCACGTCGGACGGCTGGGTCGCGGTGGGTGTGGTCAGGGTGGTGGAGCCGATCGTGCCGACGGGGGAGTATTCGAGTACGTCGATGCTGCCGAAGCGGGTGGCGGCGTCCTTGAGGGCCTGGGTGAGGGCGTCGCGGTCGAGGACGTCGGCGGGGAACGCGGCGGCGGTGATGCCTTCGGCGGTGAGGGTGGTGACGAGGCCGTCGAGCTTGTCGCGGTCGCGGGAGATCAGGGCGACGTTGAGGCCCTGGGTGCCGAAGGTGCGGGCGATGGCCAGGCCCAGCTGGGGGCCGGCTCCGACGATGGCGATGCTGGTCACAGCAGAGTCCTTTCGGGAGAGACGAGAGGGAGACAAGATCTGGATAGGTTTATCCGATTATCGATCCGGATAGAGCGTTCCGGTTGATGTCAATACCGTACCACAGAAATGGATAGGGCAATCCGATTGCTGCTTTGGTGGTGTGGGTCCTGACGCTGGCCACCGCGGCGACGCCGCGCGCACCACGCCCGGATGCCCCATGTCCAGACGCGGATTCTCGGTTGGTCGGGTAGCCCGGGGCTGAGATGCCCCGGGCTACCCGACCAACGCGGATGCCCGGCAGTGGGCAGCCCGATGGCTTTCGCATCGGCAGACAGGAACGTCACCCGGCCGGGCTGCTACGCGGTCGCGCATCGAGTCCGCGCATGACCGATGTCCGGAAGTGACCTTGTCCGCATCGTCGAACTCGACGACTTGGGCATGCCGGTCGCCTCGCGCCCGCCTGGCCGCCCTGATCCGCGTCATCCGCGCGCCGGCCCCTGTGAACCCTCCCGCGCACAGTACGAAGCCTGGACCATGACGGCCCAAGGCGGCCATGGAACACGTGGGGCAGCCGGGGCGTCCTGGGGGGGCGGTCGTGTCAGGCCGCTACTCGGCTGAGGGGCTGTCGTCCGGAGCGGCCTCGGATGTCACGTCGGTGACTCTCCAGCGTTGGTTGGAGCCGGAGTTCGGCCACCACACGCCGACCGGGGCTCCGTCGTTCCTGGACTGGCCGTACACGTCCGGGAGCTGGCCGGTGGCTGCGTTGACGAGGGTCCAGGTGCCGTCGCCGGTCGACGACATGGTCCACCGGGCGGCGGTGTCGCGGACGCCTTCGTCGGGCTCGACCAGCAGGGCGCCGTCGCGAACAGCCAGCCGCTTGCCGTCTTGCGGGTTGGTGAAGACGTACCGCTTCCGGTTCCCGGTGTCGCGGCTGATCTGGTCCAGATGCCAGAGCCGGCTGCTGGGCGTGGCCGTGTCGACGGTCCTGATGACCAGGCCGGTGCCGTCATCGGCGACGGCGAGGTCCTTGCCGCTCTGGACGCCGGTCAGTCGGTAGGTGTGTCCCTTCCGCAGCTCGGCCGCGTCGTTCGCGACGCCGGAGACTCCCCCGACGAGGAAGGAGGTCACGGACTGGGCGGGCACGGTGACGGTGGCCTGCGCGCCGGTGACCGGGACGGGCTCCTGCTGCTCCAGCTTGCCTCCGGCGCTGGTCACCACCGGGGTGACGGTGGCGTCGGCGGCGAAGTCGGCGAACTTCGACAGGTCGAGCGTGACGGACCGGGCCCCCGTGCTGCTGTTGACGTGGACGACCGTCACCCCGTCGCCCGCCTTGGAGAGCGCCGCGGTGCTGGAGGTGCTGTCCGTCTTGATCAGCTGGTCGCCAGGCTTGATGAAGTGGGTGAAGTTGCGGGCGGTGTCGAACTTGGTGTTCGTGCGGATCGGGCAGGTCTCCAGTGTGTCCTGCGCCGTGCAGTTGAAGGGGAGCTGGATCTCGCCCCAGTTGCCGCCCTTGGCGGACTCGCCGCCGGGCTTCATGTTGTCGTAGTCCTCGACGGGCTGCCAGAACACCCAGGCACGCGGCTCCAGTTCACGCAGGTCGTCCACCATGCGCTGGGCGAGACCCAGGCCGGGGCGCATGTCGGTGAAGCTCTGGCCATCGCCCCAGTCGCCCTCGACCTCGCTCATCCACAGTGGCTTGTCGGCCGACTTGGCCAGGTCGCGGACTGCGGTGCGCTGCCCGGTGCCGTAGGTGTGGACGTTCATCTGGCCCACGGCGTCGCGGACCTGCTGGGGGTAGGAGTTCCAGTTGGTGGCGAACAGGCCCGGGTTGGTCTCGTCCATCGCGGAGATCTTGGCGTTCGTGTGGGACTTCGCGAGCTCCGCGGCCGTCGCGAGGATCACCTTCTGCTGGAGTTCGGGGCCCATGTGGGCGCCTTCCTGACGGCTGGCGACGGGCTGGCCGTCGGCGCCCAAGGTGGTGCCCCAGTAGCCGGTGTTCGGCTCGTTGAGGGGCTCCAGGGTGTCGACCTTGATGCCGTGCGCCTTCTCCAACCGCTCGGTGGCGCCCACCAGGTAGGCCGCGAAGTCGCGAACGGACTCGGTCTTGAGCTGGTCGGCCTTGGAGTTGAAGCCACCGGAGACATAGCCGCTGACGGTCATGAACCAGGGCGGCGAGTTGCTGAACGCCTCCCAGTGCGTGATGTCCTTCTTGATCCGGTCCACCCACCAGCGCTGGGTGGCGTCGGCGTTCTCGTTCCAGTCGGCGAGGTCGTCGGCGCTCCACCAGTCGGTGTCCGTGCGGGTGGTGCCCTCGGGCGCCTTCCACCAGCCCTCGACCGCTCCCCCGGGACGGAGGTAGTCCTTCACGTCCGGGGCGTTGCCGCCGCCGATGTTGTAGCGGGCGATGTTCAGGGCCAGGCCGTCATCCCCGAAGAGGAATTGGGCGAGCTTCTCCCGTATCTCGTCTGGGTAGTCGCCGGTGGCGTTGGCGAACCAGGCCAGGCTGGTGCCCCAGCCCTCGAACCTCTCCTGCTTGTACGACGGGTCGAGCCGGACGGTGACGGAGACGGTGGCCGTCTCCGCGTGGGCGACCGGCAGCGAGGCGGTGGCCAGGACGGTCCCGGTCGCAAGGGCGGTGATGCCCATGCCTCCCAGGAGCCGTCTGAAGCGGGTGCGGTGTGCCATCTCGAGTGCTCCAACTCTTGTGTGCGCCGCACGTCCCGACGGGACACAGAGATCGAGGCCCGCATGGTGCGGCTCCGAGGGGTAAGGGATGTTTACGTAAACATTGAGTGGCGAGATCTCTAGACTGTCCGAATCTCGACGGTCAAGAAGTCGTCCCGGATCGTCCGAGACCGAAAGTTGCGCAGCCGGGGGCAGGGTGAGCGCAGGTGGGCGGGACAGCGCGCCGGTGGCACCCCCACTTGCCGCCATCGCCCTTCGCCGGGAAGGCGATATATTCGATATTTGGCGAGCGGCGCGCCCGCCAAGCGTCCGGCCAGGCCAGGGCTGAGGTCCGGCAAGCGGGCGCTTCAGCCCTGGCCTGGCAGATTTCAGCTCATCGCTTGGTGGCGGTGGCCCGGACTCTGGTCGCGTCCCACATCAACGGCGTGTCGTCGAACACCACGGCGATCTTCACCTGCCCGGCCGCGAGGCTCTCCGGAAGGGTCACGTGGCCCTTCTGGTCCTCGCTGAAGGGGACCGGACCGAGGTCCGTGACCTTCCCGTCGGCCGCGAACGCGTAGGCGTGGCCCGTCTTGCCCGTGTGCAGGGCCGTGCCCGCGGGATCCGACGCGGCGGCGTTCAGACGTACGGTGCTGTCCTTCCCGACGCTGCCCGCGATCAGACGCTGGGACCGCCTGTCCTTCGTCAGGTCAGCGGAGGCCGGAGCCTGCTGGACGAGCTGCCACTCCTGCGAGCCGTCCTCGACCGCGTTCTGCAGGGTGAGCGGCGCCCCGGCGGAGGCACCGGTCAGATACACGTTGGTGTTCTTCGCGGCCTGGAACCTGTAGTACCCGTCAGCGGTCTTGACGAGGTTCCACAGTCCCGCGGGCGTGTCGTCGGCCCACTGGCCGATCCGCTGGCCGGCCGTCGGATTCGCCGTCCAGATGCCGGCGGCACGGCCGCCCGACTTGTTCAGCAGCGTCAGGGCGCCGTCGGCCTTGGTGACCAGGTGCCAGTACTGCGTGTCCTTGTTCGCCACCGAGCCGGCGTCCTCCAGGCGGACGTCCGGCACGTCCCCGTTGCCGATGTTGGCGTCGTTGGTCTTGTTCCCGGTACCGATCACCTGGCCGGTCCTGCGGTTCACGAGCTGGTAGTAGGCCCCCTCGGAACGGCCGAAGTCGACTTCGGCGTAGCGGAGCGTAGAGGTGCCCTGGTGGTTGAGGATCGAGATGCGGCCGGTGCCTTCGACGTACTGAAGGTTGCGGGTGTAGCCGGCCCGCGAGGTCGTCTGGTACTCCTTCCACACGCCGTCGCTGCGTCCGCTCTCGTTGATCCAGACGTTGCCGCTGCTGGCGGCGTTGTAGGCGAGGCGCCCGTCGGGCAGTCTGATGATGACAGGGCTGCCACCGGCCGCGAGGGGACGGGAACCGGCATCGACCGGCAGCGAGGTGACGCCCGTGCCCGTGGGGGAGCCGAGGTAGAACTTCAGCGGGTCGTCGGCGAGCACGTACCGGGTGTTGGTTCCGCCGCCCCAGTACTCGAGGGTGAGGAGCCACTTGCCGTCCGCGGTCGGGACGACGTTCGTCATGCCCGGCCGGCCGCCGCCGATCTCCGTCTTGCCGCCGCCCATGTTCTGGGTCAGGCCCGCCACGTCGACGACGGGGTCGCTCCACTGCGGGCTCCGACCGTCCCACGTCTTGTGGGCGAGGATCTGCCCGTGGGAGTCCGGGGCGGTGTCGTTCGCGGGGTCCAGGGTGGGAACCCCGGTGACCGGGTCGAAGCCGATATAGTCGTTCTCGTCCGAGTAGTAGCACACGAGTTGGCCCTCGTGGACCATCAGGTAAGGCTCCCACAGGGGGTCCACCTGCCGGTATTTGTTCGCGGCGGCGACATTCCTGCCGACCGCGCCCGCGCTGCCGCCCTGCCAGCCGCCCGTCGCGACGATGTTGAGGACGTCCCACGTCACGCCTTCGTCGGTGCTGGAGAACAGCGCGATCGCCACGTCACTGCGGTCTCCGTCGTTGGACGGCGTCCAGTTCGGGTCGGCCGCCTTGTGCTCCAGGTAGTAGTGGTCGTCGCCCGTCACGACGCTCGCCAGGAGCAGCGTGCCCTTCTTCAGGTCGCCGACGTCCTGCGGAAGCGTGTAGAGGTACGGCGCCCCCCAGTTGCTCGTGTACTTCGCGTACTTGGGGTCGTCGGAGAGGTACGCCGGAGCCTCGACCTCCGACAGTGGCTGCCACGACGTTCCGTAGTCGTCGCTCTTGTAGATAGGCAGGGTCTCGCCGTCGGCGCTGCCCGTCTCCGGCACGACCGTGGCCTTCTCGAACGACGCGACGAGACGTCCGCCGGGCAGCTGCGCCGACTTCACATAGATCGCGCAGTTGCCCCGGCCCTTGAGGCACGGTTCGTCCCCGAGCTGGTAAATGACCCCGCCCGTCGGGCTGTACGCCTGCGCACTGGCCATGGGTATCACCAGCATCGCAGCTGCCGCGGCGAAGGTTCCCAGCGCCTTCGCTGCTTTTCCTCTGTACATAACTTCTCCATCTTCACGGCGTCGGGTCCCACACTCGGCCGTGGAGTCGCAGTCGTACGGCTTGGTATGACCGCGCGGTCATACCAAGCCGTACGACTGCGCGGTCAGGCGGAGTCTGTGGCGGCCGTCACGCCGGAGTCAAGACCCGTGCAACGCTGAATTGTGGAGTAACGTCGGTGATCGGCGATTACTCGAACGAAACCGCACACTTTCTAACCGAGGGCGTGACTGTGGGGTCAGCCCCGACCGGCTGCGTCCTGGAAGCGGCAACCAGGCCCCGGTTCCGCCGCGGTCCCCTTTGCGGCGGCCATCCACGCGGTACTCGGAGAGCGACACCAGGGCGCGAGGTGTGGAGAGCCGATCGCCCTGGCTGTCAGGGACTTCAACACTGCTGGGCGGAAGCGCTGACTCGGCATTCCTTTAGTACCGGGGCTTCCCTGACGAGCGCACCACAGCCCGTACGCCGGCACAGAATTGTTGTGTTCGTCTTGTTGCCCTCGGTGACGACGCTCGTCGAAACCGTTCTCAAGGTTCTCGCCATCAGTTGGTGCTGAGTCTGGGAGGCCGGCCCCGGCGTCGTCGCGGGGGAGGGGCGGCTGATTCCGAGACCTCTGCGACTCCTTGGCGCTCCCCGGTGAGCAAGCGGGTTGGTATGCCCCGGCGGCGTCGGCGGTTGCTGTCTTCATTGCGAGGATCTGGCCCCGGAACGGCGTGATGTGGACGACGATCGGTGCGCGATCCCGGCGGTCCGCGCAACGTGCGAAGTCCCCGTCATGCTGGGCGGCCCACAACCATGCGTCCATCCTGACCTCGTCCGGCGGGAAGTTCTGTCCTCCTCCCGGCTGGAGGGGGCCGGTTTCGCGGAGTTGCCGGCGAGCTGATCCCCCCGTCGCGAACTGGGCCGGCGGTTCGACAGTGACCAGTGGCTGGTGGTGCTCGGCCGATAGGGCGCCGCTGCGCGAGAGTTCAAGTGCTGTCCATGGGAAGGCTGACTGCGGCGGCTCGGGGGTCCTTCTGGTTGAACGTGGCGTTGAAGCGCGCGGTGACCGTCCGGAGCGCGTCTTCGGATCCGGTCATCAACCGATTCCCCGCGGGAGTGGGTAGGCGTGGGATCGTCTGACCGGCCCAGGGGTCCGATATCCCGGTGGTAGGCTAAACGGAGGGTTCCCCGATTATGAGGTGATGGGCGATGGCGCCCCGGGCACTGCGGGCAGACGCCCGCCGCAATTACGAACGCCTCGTGGCAGCCGCTCGTGAAGCCGTCGCGGAGCAGGGACCGGACGTCTCGCTGGATGACATCGCCCGCCGCGCGGGAGTGGGCAACGCCACACTCTACCGGCACTTCCCCACACGCGACTCCCTGCTGGTCGAGGTGTACTCCGCCGACGTCGGCGCACTCCGTGACGCTGCCCGCGAATTGCTGGAGACCAAGAACGACGGCCAGGCGCTCAGGGCCTGGCTCGGGCTCCTGGTCGACTACCTGGCCAGCCGCCAAGGTTTGGCCTCGGCCTCACTCAGCACCGTCGTAGAGAGCGAGGACTTCGTCGGCAACTGGCACGAGCCGCTGGAGGCGACCCTCGCGGAGTTGCTCGCCGATGCCCGCGCGCATGACACAGCCCGAGCGGACGTGAAACCGGCGGAACTGTTCATCATGGCCAACGCCATCGCGACCGCGGTCGAGTCGGCGGCCGATGGGGCCACGCGCGCTCTTGACATCGCTTTTGACGGCATAACACCCCGCTGACGCCAGCCGACTGCCCGCCGCAGTGACACCGGGCGTCATGCCGTGTCCGGTATCGCCTCACGGGTAGCGAGTCAGGTGATTGCCTGAAGTGGCCTGTGACCCGCTCCGGTCGGGCGGGCCGTGCTTCGCTTCAAGGTAGGTCGTGGGGGGTCTCGACACAGCCAATGACGCAGCGCGAAGGGCTGCTCCAGGCTGGCGGGGCAGAAAGGCCATGGAGACGTTCGCACTGTTGAGTTGGACGACCGCGCGCAGCGGCGATGATTCACTCCCGTGGCGTTCGGCGCCACCGTGCAGAGGTTGGGCGCCGTGCTCGCCGCATGCCAGTCGCTGGGGCGGCCGCCCCAGCGACTGGCATGAGACTCAAGGTGTCATCAGCCGCCGGCGCTGCGCCGACCCCTCTGAAACCTGGCCCTCATCGACCCTGATCGCGCCACAACCTGCCCCGGCTGCGGCGCGATCCTGGAGGAGGAGTCAGAAGGAGTAGGGACCGAAGCGGCCCCAGGCGACCAGGGCGGCCAGGATCAGCAGGACGGCGTTGAAGACGATCGCCGGGGGTTCCTTGCGGCGGGCGTGGGTTATGGCGGCGAGGATCATCGTGATCACGAGGCCGCTCGCGGCCAGCGGGGTGAGTACGGGGGCTATGTCGGTGGCCGCGGGCAGGATCAGGCCGAGAGCGGCGGCGAACTCCACGACGCCGATGAAACGGACGGTGGCGGGCGAGAAGTCGTTCACCCAGGCCAGCTTCTCGGCCAGCTTGTCCTTGGGCTGGGTGGACTTCATGACGCCGGCCATGGCGAACATGGCGGCGAGGATGGCCTGCAGAATCCACAGGAAGACGTTCATGGGGCGGAGAGTCCTTCGGCTTGAGCGGGCAGGAGGATGGGAATGAGGGATGGGACACGTTCGCCGCCCGTGTGGGCGGCGAACATAAGCCTGCGGGGGGGCGAAGGTCAGGCCGTGAAGACGGCCTCGGAGCGGTCACGGCTCTCGTGCAGCTCCCAGTAGAGGGGGGCGATCTCCTCGGCGGTGGCCGTCGGGGCGCCCTCCGGGCCGCCCCCGCCGATCCAGGCACCGATCGCCACATGGGCGGCGTACACGCCGGTGCCGGCCAGTTCCTTGTTCAGGTTGACGGCCCAGTTGCGCAGGGCTGCCGCTGCCGCGTTGACGTTGCCCAGCATGGGGTTGGGGTCCACCGAGCCGGCGCCGGTGGTGAACAGCAGGGTCCCGGCGCCGGCTTCGCGCATGGCGGGCAGGACCGCCTGGGTGGCGGCGACGGCGCCGTAGAAGTTGTACTCGATCTGCGGCTGCAGGTTGTCCACCGTTGCCTGGGAGGGGGTGGCCATGGTGAAGCCGGGTACCGGGGAGTGCGGGGCTGGGGAGTACTCCAGTACGTCGATGCCGCCGAAGCGCGCTTTGGCGGCATCGAGTGCGTCGGTGAGCGAGGCGCGGTCGAGTACGTCGGCGGGGAACGCGGCCGCCGTGATGCCCTCCCGGCCGAGCTCGTCGACCAGCGTCTGGAGCTTCTCCTTGGTACGGGCGATCAGGGCGACGTCGAAGCCGCGGCTGCCGAAGGTGCGGGCGATGGCCAGGCCCATACCGGGGCCGGCGCCGACGATGGCGATGGTGGGCACAGTCAGATCTCTCTCGTGGTGTGGGCTGGGAGGGCGTCAGGAGACGGTGACGGCGAGCTTGCCGAGCTTGCCGGCGCTGAAGGCGGCGAGTGCGTCCGGTACCTGCTCCAGCGGGTAGGTGGCGGTGACCGGTACCCGCAGCGCGCCCGAGGCGGCGTCCTCGGCCAGTGCGTCGAGGGTCTGCGGAGTCGGATTGGCCATCATGGCGTGGACGGTGACATCCAGACCTTCGACGGCGTCCTGGGTGAAGCCCCCTGTGGCTGCGAGCCTCCCGCCCGCCCGCAGCAGGCCTGCCAGCCGGACCCCGTCGCCCGCGAAGTGGAGCACCGCGTCCACGCCGTCCGGAGCGATCCGGCGGACCTGAGCCTCCAGGTCCTCGGTGTAGTCGACCACGTGCACATCGGCATCGGTCAGACCGGCGACGAAGTCGGCCCGCTCACCGGCGCGCGCTGTCGCGATCACCGTCGCGCCGCGGCCGACGGCGAGCTGCACGGCCAGCGCCCCCACGCCGCCGGTGGCGCCGGAGATCAGCACGGCCTCGTCCTTGGCCAGGGCCACGGCGTTCAGGCTGTCCAGCGCCGTGGTTCCGGCCAGGCCCAGCGCGCCGGCGTCACGCACGCTCAGCCCCACGGGAATGCGGGCGACGCCGAAGGCGGCCGGGGTGGTGACGTACTGCGCGAACGAACCGGTGCCGAGGTACGGCCTCGCTACCACACCGAAGACCGCGTCGCCGACCGCGAAGCCGTCCACGCCCTCACCGACGGCCTCGACGGTGCCCGCGAAGTCCTTGCCGAGCACCAGTGGGAACCGGTGCTCCATCATCCCTTGCATGTAGCCCGCCGCCGTGGCGACATCGATGCCGTTCAGCGAGGCGGCGGCCACCTTCACCAGCAGTTCGCCGGCCTCCGGGACTGGGGTGTCGACCGAGGTCAGCGCAGGGCTACCGGGGACGGCTTCAAGTGTCACGGCATGCACAGCATCCACCTGTCAATAAGTGAAACGGCCTTCCCGCTTCCATGGGGCCAGCATAACCATAAATGGGTCGACCGTTCCAGTTCGGTAGGATGGAGGTATGACAGCACTAGCAGATCCCGCCGAAGTCCCAGGTCAGCAGCCCGAGCAGGGTCTGCGCGCCGATGCCGAACGCAACCGCGACCGCATCGTGGCGGCCGCCCGCCGTCTGTACGCCACCGAAGGGCTCGGCGTCTCCATGGCCTCCATTGCCCGCGAGGCGGGCGTCGGCAAGGCCACTCTCTCCCGCCGCTTCGCCAGCCGCGAGGAACTCATCACCACCGTCTTCGCCGATCGCATGGACGCCTACGCCGACGCCGTCACCGAGGCGCTCGCCGACCCCGACCCCTGGCACGGCTTCACCCGCTACGTCGAGGCCGTCTGTGCGATGCAGGCTGCTGACCGTGGCTTCGCCGACGTCCTGACCATGACCTTCCCGTCCGCCAAAGCACTTGAGGCCCGGCGTGCCGAGGCGTACCACGGCTTCGTCGAAGTCGTCACCCGTGCCCAGAACAGCGGGCGTCTGCGCGAGGACTTCACCTCGGAGGACATGGTCATCCTGCTCATGGCCAACGCCGGCGTCGTCGCCGCCACTGGCGACGCCGCCCCCGACGCCTGGCGCCGCCTGGTCGGGCAGATGCTCCGCGCCTACGCGACTCCCGGGACCGAACCTCCGGCCGTGCCGCGGGCCCCGGCTCCCCAGACCCTCTACCGGGCCATGGTCCGGCTCGCCCGCTCTGCGCCCGGGACGCTCTGAGTCCCTTGACGCGCCACGGCGGCCGGATCCCGGCCGAGCGGCGGTGCAGGCGTACGGCGACCGATGACCGGCGGCATGAACCGTCAGTGGTCGGACGGGCGGAGTGCTCCGACCGGTCGGTGGCCGTTCGGCGCCGGTCGTGTGTTTCTCCGGTGACGCCGCCGTCCCGCGACTGCGCGACGGCGGCTCTTCGGCAGGTTGTGGCATCGCGCTCTGGCGTGGCTTCGGCCGCCCGGCCCCGGTCGCGTCCGCGGTGGGGACTCGCCGAGCGTCCCTGTGGCCGCGTGGCACAGGCGCTCCACGGTGCGGCATGGCCGCAGCCCCAGAAGCAATCAGTTCGGGGCCCGTGCGGATGTCGGCCCCGCAGTGCGCCCCCATCGGCGGCGGCATGCAAACCGGCGCACGGCGACGTCGGCGGAAGGGCCGTACAGGGTCGCCATCGAGACGAGCACGGCCGCGCTTCCCTGACGGCTCTTCCGGGTCGGCGCGGCAGGTGTGATGATCGACCTCGTGTCTGAACGTGAACCGTTGTCCGATGTCGGTCGGTTCTGGGACCTGATCGGATTGAACTCGCTGGAACGTGAGGTCTATGAGGCGGTGTTGTCCCGGCCGGCCGAGGCGCCGGACATGGCCGGTGCAGGCGTTTCCGCGGCGCTGGACCGGTTGGCCGACGTCGGACTGATCGGACGCACTAGCGCCGGCTGGGTCGGGCTGGATCCGACCGTCGCACTGGTGAGTGCCGCACGCCGTGCGCAGACGGTCTTGGACCAGGCCCACGGTATCGCCGGTCACTTACATCAGGACTTCGCAGCCAACCGGCTGCGTTCTGATCCTCGCCGGCTCTTCGAGCTCATCCGTGGTCCGGACGAGCTGGCCGCCCGGGCGACCGCTCTGATGGCCAGTGCCCGCAGCGAGTTATGGGCCATCTGCACGCCGCCGTTCGTGGTGGGGCCGGATCCGGTGCTGGCCGACCAGCAGGCATCCATGATGGAACGCGGTGTCCGTGTGCTGTCGTTGTACGACTCGTCGGTGCTGAACAGTCCCGAGGGGCTTGAGCACATGCGTATGATCACCGGCGCCGGCGAGGTCGCCCGAGTCCTGCCGAAGGTCCGCACGAAGATGTGGCTGGTGGACGGCGAGATCGCCATGCTGCCGTTGATGGTTTCCCCCCGGGTCGGCAAACCCGACTCGCTGGTGGTGGCACACTCGGCGATCACCGACGCGCTGACGGTACTTTTCGAACTGCTGTGGGCTGCGGCGACACCGGTGGACCTGTCCGCAGGGGTTGCGGGGACCGACCGCGGCGCCGACCGGGAGGGCAAGCTGTTGTCGCTGATGTCAACCGGTATGAGCGACACGGCGATGGCGCGCTGCTTCAACGTCAGCGAGCGCACTGTGCGCCGCTGGATCAGCGATCTGATGGATCGGCACCAGGTGTCGACCCGCTTCCAACTCGGCCTGGTCGCAAGGGCCCAAGGGCTTGTCTGAGTGCCGATGCGGCGGCACGGGAGTCACGCGTTCATGGCCGGTTCGGCCGGGATGACCAATCTGGACATCAGGGTGATCGTCGGCGCTGTTCAATGGCCCGCAGCCCATGCAAGGAGTTCAGATGGAATTCCAGCAACGCCTGTCCCCCCGTTCCCCACAGCGGATCCGGAAGTTCGCCGTCGGCGTCGCCATGGCCGCCCTGGCCGGACTTCTCGGCATCCCGAACGCACCTGCCGCACCGGCCACGCCATTACCGAAGGACGGCAATGCTGTCGTGCTGCCCACCGGCGATTCCGTGCTGATGCAGTCGACTGCGCCAACCGGCCGATCCGATCTGAGCATGGTTCCCGCCGACCGGTCCGGCATCACGACCGGTTTCCAGTCTCTTCTGGTCGGCGGTGCACAGTACGTCTTCCCCAATGAGGTCCAGCCACTGATCGGCTCACTGGTCGATCCGTCGTTGTTCGATGTCACCCGTCTGGCCAAACAGCCGGGACCGGTCACCGTGGTTGCCACCACGACATCGGCGGACGCGGCCGTGCCGGGCCTGACTGTCACCGAACGTACCTCGGACACCGTGACCGGTCATGTCACACCATCGGGGTCTGCCGCGTTCAGGGCCGCGCTGCTGTCCGCGGCCAAGGCGGTGCGTGCCGGAAAGAGCCCGTCGGGTCTCTCCGGTGTGAGCAAGCTGTCGACCACCGCGTCCCCCGTCATGTCGCCGAGGTACGAACAGGTCACGCTGAAGATCGAAGTGACCGGCACCGACGGGAACCCCGATCCCTACGGCTACATTGCCCTGGTCAACATGGACGACTCGCGGCGTTACAGCCGCATCACCGCCTACTCCGACGGCGAGGCACGGGTCAGTGTGCCGCTGGGCAACTACGCCGCCTTCGCGGCCATCACCCAGTTCCCCACCGACACGACAGCCGTCAACCTCGCGATGCCGGTGGCGGACTTCGCCGTGACCAAGAACCTGCAGACACTGTCCTTCGACGCCCGCGACGCGCGGATCAACCCGACGGTCTCCACTCCGAAACCCGCACAGGTGGACCGCTACGGTTTCGAGTACTCCCGGTTCCCGGTCACCGACGACGGCGATCCACTGGTGGTCCAGAACCTCGTCGACGCCACCAGCACGACCGTTCTGTATGCCCCGTCGAAAAGCGTGAAGCACGGCCGACTGAACTGGAACACGCGTTTCCACTCCGTCGGAGCCCGTACCCATGGCACCCCCTACAGCTACGACCTGACCTTCCTGACCACCGGAAAGGTGCCGGCGAGCGGCACGAGCAAGATCGCGGTGAAGGATTTGGCCAGGATCGACGCCGGCTATTACAACGACGCGAGCTATACCACCGGCAACGCCCGCGTCCCGCACTACCCGTTCACCGAGAACGGCTTCGGGTACTTCGCGTACTTCCAGACTCCGACCAGGCGGACCGAGTACGTCAACGGCGGCACCGGCGTCTGGTGGGGCGAGCAGATCATGGGTAACCGCTATGCCCCAGGGGGCCTGGGCAACATGGTTGAGGTCGCCGGTCGAATGCGTTACCCGGTCGGATCGAAGTCCAGCGTTGACTGGCTACGCGGCCCGCTGGCACCGGGACTTGCCCGGAACAGCGGCAAAGACCCGAACAGGCTGGCCTGTTCGGCATGCCGCACGGCCACCGGCATGAACATCAGCCTGACGCCGTTCAACGACACCGTCCCCGGTCACAACGGCGGCCTGACCCTCCCGGCCGACGGCACCCCCGCGATCGTCACGTCGCTGACCGCGGGCGGGGTCACCGTCGCCGGTGGCGACAACCAGACCTTCCTCACCACCGCAGTGCCGGCCAAGCCGACGACGTACCGACTGAAGGTGACCACGAACCGCACCGGCAACGGGACCAGCACCTCCACAGGTGGCGTCACCGTGTACGGCTTCGACTCGTCGTCCACCACAGGCAGAACGCTGCCCCCGGAACTGCCCTGCAGTCTGTCGACCGATCAGGCGCAATGCCGGACGCTGGGCCTGTTGCAGGTCACCGCGCTCCTGCCCACTGACCTGCACAACCGGCTCCCGGTCGGCGCATCGCACTTCACCCTGACGGTCGCGCCCTACCTGGACAACACCACCCGCACCACCGCGGAAGTCAGCACCAGCCTCGACGGGACGACCTTCACTCCGGCCACAGTGGTCCGCACCGGTCCGCAGGCCTTCAAGGTCAAACTGGTCAACCCCGAAGCCGGCGCCGGCAAGCCGGTCACCCTGCGCGTCACGGCCAGGGACGCCAACGGGAACACCGTCACGCAGACCACGACAGCCGCCTACATCGTCCACGCCTGAGCGCCCGCCCGAGAGGAGCAACCACCGCGATGAAGCTGCACCGCATCGTGCTGCTGCTGGCGGCAGCCGTCACCCTCGCCGTCAGCTCGACGACCACCGCCGCAGCCGCCACGCCACCGGTCCCACGGGTGGCAGACGCCTGTCCCGCGCCCGTTCCGGGAACCGCCACCTGCTACGCCAAGTACCTGACCGACGCCTCCACACACACGGCCATGAGAGCGAAACCCGCGGCGACAGTCGCGTCTCTGGGACCGCTGACGCCGGACCAGATCCGCGCCGCCTATGGGGTGGACGCCGACGCCGGAGAGGGACGCACGGTCGCCATCGTCGACGCCTACGACAACCCCAACGCCGAAAGCGACCTCGCCGTCTATCGTTCCACTCACGGCATGCCGCCGTGCACCATCGCCAACGGCTGCCTGCGCAAGGTCAACCAGCGTGGCATGACCTCGCCCATGCCTCCCGGTCATGTCGGTTGGGGCACCGAGATCGCCCTCGATCTGGACGCTGTTTCGGCTGTCTGCCCGAAATGCGACATCCTGCTCGTGGAAGCGGACTCCGCGCTCCTGGAAGATCTCGCCATCGCCGAGAGCACCGCCGCCGCCCTCGGTGCCACCGTGATATCCAATAGCTGGGGTGGAGACGAGTTCGCCGGAATGCCCACCATCGGCAAGAAGCACTTCACCCATCCAGGCGTGCCGGTCCTGGCCGCGACAGGCGATTCCGGGTACCAGCCCGCGTCTTTCCCCGCGGTGCTGGCCAAGGTGATCGGTGTGGGTGGCACCACCATCGCGACCAGCTCGAACGCTCGAGGCTGGACCGAGACCGCTTGGAGTGGCGCAGGCAGCGCCTGCTCCGCCTACATCACCAAGCCCAGCTTCCAGAAGGACAGACACTGCCTCTACCGCACGGTGGCCGACACCGCCGCCATGGCCGACCCGGCCAGCGGGCTGGACGTCTACAACACCTACGGCAAGCCGGGATGGATCACCGCCGGCGGCACCAGCCTGGCGGCCCCGCTCGTCGCCTCCATGATCGCGATGAGCCCCGACCCCAGGCAGTACAGCGAGAGCGCCGCGCCCCTGTACAGGAACGCCGCCCACATGAACGACGTAGTCGAGGGATCCAACGGCTTCTGCGGCGGGGACTACCTTTGCACCGGAGTCAAGGGATACGACGGACCGACTGGCGTCGGCACCCCCAACGCCGGCAAGCTCTGACGGGCAACCTCGCCGTCCCTCCGGTCCGCAACCCCAACCATCCCAGTTGTAACGCTCGTTGAACGGACCCGGTCTGCCGCATCGACGGCGGACCGGGTCGCGGCTCTATGACCTCGATCACGAGGGTGTGTCCCGCTATGCCGTCGACGGCGTCGTGCGCGCGGCCACCACACCGGGCGAGTGGCGCGCCGGGCCCGCACGGCGCGGAGCGCGGGGAAGTGCGCGGATGGGGTCTGTGTGGCCTACGCCACCTCGGGGGTGCCGTACCCCGCAGGTGGGCAGCGGCCTGCGGTCTTGATCCCTTCGCCCTTTTCGGTCTGCGCACGATCCCATGTGGACCTGCGGGGCCTTTGGAGCGGCACATTTCGTGAATGAGTGTGCTGTCTGGAGAGCACCTGCTCTGTGAGGGTGGTACCTTCGAGAGAGCGGGTGCTCTCGTTATTGTGCATCCGATCTCTCAGAAATTCCCCGACAAGGGAGAGGCACATCACCATGTCCCTGCATGTGATCGTCGGTGCCAGTGCGAGTGGCGTGGCCACGGCGAAGCTACTGGCCGAGCGAGGTGAACAGGTCCGGCTCGTGAGCCGGCGGGGCACCGGTCCCGAGCATCCCGGCATCGAGCAAGTGGCCGCGGACGCCGGCGACGCCGAGCGTCTCATCGCCCTCAGTGAGGGAGCGGTGGCGCTGTTCAACTGCGCGAACCCGCCCTACAACCGTTGGCTGACCGACTGGCCTCCGGTGGCGTCGTCGCTGCTCGCCACGGCCGAGCGTACGGGGGCCGTACTCGTCTCGATGGCGACTCTGTACGGCTACGGACCGGTGGCCGGGCCGATGACCGAGGGCACGCCGCTCGTCGGGCCGGATGCGCACCCGAAGCTGCGGCTGCGGGCCCAGATGTGGCGGGACGCGCTGGCCGCCCACGAGGCCGGGCGGATCCGTGCCACCGAGGTGCGCAGCAGCGACCTCCTCCAAGGCACCGGCATCTTCAGCCAGGCACTGGCCAAGCCCCTGCTGGCCGGCAAGCGGGCCGTCGCACCCATGCCGGTCGACCATCCGCACACCTTTACCTCGGTCAACGACGTGGCCAAGATGCTCGTCACGGTGGCGGGGGACGAACGGGCCTGGGGCAAGCCGTGGCACGTCCCGTCGAACGACGCGCTGACCCTCCGCCAACTCGCGGCCCGGTTCACCGACCTCGCGGGCTCCCCGGCGCCGAAGCTCGCATCGATCCCGTACCCGGTGCTGTGGACCGCCGGCGTGGCCGTGCCGATCCTGCGCGAGCTGAGGATCACCCACTACCAGTGGGACCGCCCGTTCGTCATGGATTCCACGGCCAGCGCAGCCACATTCGGTCACAAGCCCGAGTCCCTGGATGACGCCTTGGGCGAGGCGGCGCGGCTCGTGCGCGCCTGAAAGCGCCCCGAGCCCTGGAAGAAGCGTCTCTCAGCGGGAGGAGGAGGCATGCGTACCGGCCGGTTCTGCGGGCCAGCGGTGGACCGACTCGCTGATGCTGGGAAGAGACCGGCTGTCGGCGTTGTCGCGGGCGGCGGCGGAGACGGCGGTCTCTTCACGTGAGACGGCGCTGACGTCCAGCCCGACGGGGAGTGGAGTCGGGCGAAGTGCGCGGGGGTGAGCCCCGCGTCGATGAGTGCGGCCTGCCGCCGGTGGTGTGTGCGTCGTGAGCCCATGCGCCCGCATGGCCGAGGGGGAGGCGCACAGCGCGTCCGAGGACGGGGACGTCGAGCTCAGCGTCATGGGTGAGGCCCGCCACTGCGGTGCGGCTGTCGAGGCGGCTGTGCGGCAACCGGCGGGCGTCGGGGACGGTGACGCGATAGCCGGGGAAGCGGCCGATCCGGGCGAGCGCGTCGGCGAAGTCGACGGACCCGAGGACGGGCATCCGGGGCGGAGCAGGAGGGCGGCGATCGCTCAACGCGGACCACGTCACCCTTCAAGCGGCCGACAACCCCTCGTACGTGCTGGGGCACAGTGGTGTCTCTTCTGCTCGGGCACGTGGAGTGGGGTGGGTCAGGAAGCGTGGCGGATGCGTACGGGCAGGGATTCCCAAGCACGCAGCGTGTTGTTGAGATGGCGGCGCGGCTCGGCGGCCAGCTCGAAGGACTCGACCCGGCGGGCGAGCGCCGTCAGCAGCGCCTCCGCCTCCAGGCGGGCCACGTGCTGGCCCACGCACTGATGCAGGCCCATGCCGAAGCCGACGTGGCCGGAGGGGTCGCGGGTGAGGTCGAAGCGGTCGGGGTCGGCCCAGCGCTCGGGGTCGCGGTTGGCGGCGCCGAGGAACGTGAGGATCTTCGTGCCCTCGGCGATGGTGGTTCCGGCCACGGTGACGTCTGTGGTGGCTGTACGGAAGAAGGTCTGCACGGGTGACTGCCAGCGCACCGCCTCGTCGAAGGCGACCCGCGCCAACTCGGGCCGTTCACGCAACCGTTGCCATTCCCGGGGATGGGTGGCGCACGCGTAGAGGCAGGCGGCGAGCCCGTGCACGGTGGTGTCGACGCCTGCGGTGAGCAGCGAGCGTACGACCAAGGGGGCCTGGTCGTACGTGATGTCGCCACGGTCGGCCGCAGCCCAGACGGCCGCGCCGAATCCGTCGCCGGTCAGGGCTTCGCGCCGGCACCGGGCGCCCACCCAGGTTCCGAGCGCGGCGGCGCGGTCCGCGTCGGCGGCGACCAGGTCGTTGCGCGGACCGAAAGCGTTGAAGGCCATGTTTCCGTAAGGGAGCAGGTTCTCGCGGCCGTCGGGCCCGAGGCCCACCGCGTCGGGGAAAACGCGCAACGGGAACGCCTCCGCGAGTGCTGGGAAGGCGTCGAACTCCTCGCCGCTGTCGAGGACGCGGTCGACCAGTGCCTCCGCCGTGGCGGACCATGCCTCGCGCAGGCGGCGGAGTGCGGGCGGAGCGAGGATGTCGCGCAGTACCCGGCGCGGCGCGTCGTGGCGCGGTGGATCGGCTTCCAGCAGAAGACTCGGGGCGCGCCACGGCTCCTCGCGGCGGAAGTTGGCCAGGCCGACCCCGGATCCGGACTCGAAGTGCTGCCAGTCCACCAGGGCCGCGTACACCTGCTCGTACCGGGCGAGCGCGTGGACGTCGTAACGGGAGAGGTACACGACGGGGCCCGCCTCGCGCAGGGTCCGGTGGAGCGGCTCGGGGTGGAGCAGGGACGCCTGGGAGAAGGGATCGGCATCGCTCACGGGCGGAGCCACGGGGCGGGCGAGCATATCGGACATTTCATCTCCTTGTGTGAGTGAGGGAGGGAGGTGTGAAGCCGCGGTGCGGGGCGGCGTGTGGGCGGGCCTCAGAGATCGAGTACGAGACGGTCCCCGCAGGATCGCGAGACACACACGAACATGCAGTCGTTCGCGGCGCGTTGATGGTCCGTCAGAACGGCGTCGCGGTGATCGGGCTCACCTGCCACCACCGGCGTCAGGCAGGTGCCGCACGTGCCCTGCTCGCACGACGACAGCACGTCCACCCCGGCTCCGCGCAGAGCGTCCAGCACGGAAACCTCGGGCCGGACCGTCACCGTCCGCCCGCTGCGGCGCAGCTCGACCTCGAAGGCGGTGTCCCGCACCGGTGCGGATCGGTCTGTCGCACTGAACCGCTCGGTGCGCAGCGCGTGCGGCGCCCAGGAGGCGCAGGCGTCTTCCACGGCGGCCAGCAGCGGGGTGGGGCCGCAGCAGTACACCTTGGTGTCCGGGGCCGGCGAGCCGAGGTAGGTGGCCAGATCCGGGTGCCCCTGCTCGTACCGCGGGACGACATGTACCCGTCCGCCGTAAGCGGCGGCCAGCTCCGCCCGGAAGGCCATGGACGCGCGGGTCCGGCCTCCGTACAGCAACTGCCATTCAGTGCCGAGCAGTTCGGCCTGCCGGATCATCGGCAGCAGGGGCGTGATGCCGATGCCGCCGGCGATGAACAGGTATCTCTCGGAGGGGACGAGAGGGAAGTGGTTGCGCGGGCCGCCGACCCCGACATGGTCGCCTGGACGGAGCCGGTCGTGCACATACGCGGACCCTCCCCGGCCCGACGGCTCCCTGAGGACGGCGATGCGGTAGGTCCGGGCGTCCCACCGGTCGCCGCACAGCGAATACTGCCGTGTCGTCCCTTCCGGCAGGATGAGATCGATGTGGGAGCCCGGCGTCCAGTCCGGCAACCGGGCGCCGTCCGGACGCGCGAGGGTCAACGACACGACGCCGTCGGCCACTTGCTCTTTTCCGGTGACGGCCAGAGTCACCGCGTTCCGTGCGCTACGCGGGCTTCCGCCTCGAGCGGCGTCCTCGGCCACGCTGGTACCGACCACGCTGTCGCCTCCCGTCGTTGGGTTCCCGGAAGGATGCGGGGCCGGTGCCCGGGGGCGCGACGGCATTCTCAATGAGTGAGAGGGAAAGCGGGCGGGCGAGCCTGGCCGCGTGACCGCAGTGCACGCGAGACCCCATGCACCGCGGTCCGCACCACGGGTACGACCTGCCGCGCTGAGGGTTCGTTCGGCACGATCACCGACAGGGACGCCAGGACGTCGCCGTGTTCGTCCCGCACCGGGGCGGCGACACCGAGGGCGTCCGCGTGCACGTATCCGGGGCAGTACGCGTAGCCCTGCTGCCTGATGCCGGCGAGCAAGGTGCGCAGCGCGGGGGCGGTGGCCGGGGTGGCGTCGGTGTACCGGCGCAGGGGTTCGGCGAGGACCCGCGCGCGTACGTCGGCGGGACCGTGGGCCAGCAGGACGAGGCCGCTGGAGGAGGCGTGCAGCGGGAGACGGCACGCGACGCGTGTGTAGTTGATGACCGCGCCGGGCGAGCTCAACCGTTCCAGGAACAGCACCTCGTCGCCGTCAAGCACCCCCAACTGCACATGGTGGCCCACCACATCGTGCACGCCCTCCATGAATGGCATGGCGGCGTCGCGCAGCGACACGGCAGGGGAGGCCCGCGTCACCAGTTCCCACATGCGCAGACCGATCCGGACGCGGCGGTCGGAATCCCGGGCGAGGAACTCGTGCGTGACCAGTTCCGCGATCAGCCGGGACGCCGTCGCCACGTGCAGTCCGGTGCGGCGTGCGATCTGGGAGACGGTCAGGGCTGGCTCCTCGGGCGTGAAGGCCTCGAAGATCCGCGCTGCCCTGGCCAGTACCGACTCTCCGTTCTGTGTCCTCACCCTGCCATCATCGGCGGGTGCGCCCCCGGGTCAAGGGGATGCGACGGCCCGATCGGCAACCGATGATGAAGCGCAGGTCGAGGTGACGCGGGTCCTCGATTTCGTCGACGAGCGCGACGGCGTAGTCCTTGTCGGTGAAGCTTCCCCCACTGCTTGCGGTCAGGTCAGCATCACGACGTTCTTCCGACAGGCGACGGCGTGAACCTCGGCATCAGTCGATGCGGATGATGCCGCGTCCCAACGCGGTGGTGACGGCGGCTGTGCGGTCGGCGACGCCGAGCTTGGCGTAGATGTGCAGCAGATGGGTCTTGACCGTGGCCTCTGACAGGCGCAGGGCGCGGCCGATCTGCTTGTTGCTCTGCCCCCGGGCGGCCGCGGAGAGGACTTCGACCTCCCTGCCGGAGAGACCGGCCCCCCTGTCGCCCCGCACATGGGCGAGTACTTTCGTGGCCACCGAGGGGGACAGGGCCGCGTCCCCGCGGGCCGCGGTGCGGATGGCCGCGCAGAGCTCCTCTCGCCCGGTGTCCTTGAGGAGGTAGCCGACCGCGCCTGCGTCGATGGCGGCGGTGATGTCGGCGTCGGTGTTGTAGGTGGTGAGTATGAGCACTCGCACGTCAGGGTGCGTGGTCCGGATGGCGGCCGTTGTGGTGGCGCCGTCCATGCCGGGCATCTGCAGGTCCATGACCACCACGTCCGGCGCGAGAGCGGCGGCCTGATCCAGCGCCTGGGTGCCTGAGGCGGCCTCGCCGACGACCGTGAAGTCGGACTGAGTCGAAAGAACGGCGGTCAGTCCGTCACGCACGACGGGATGGTCGTCCACGATCAGGATCCGCACCTGGTGGGTGGTCACGGCGCCATCACCACCGCTGCGGCAGGCCGCGGGCCCCCAGCGGGACCGGCTTCCGCCTCGCCGGGCGGAGACGGGGGCAGGAGCGGCATCGTGACGGTGACGGTGGTGCCCTCACCGGGGGCGCTCTCGACCACATAGGCGCCGCCCAGGGAGGAGACGCGTTCCTGCATCGTGGCCAGCCCCACGCCCGGATGCCGAGCCGCGGGTGTGAAGCCGCTGCCGTCGTCCTGCACGTCGATGGCCAGGACGTCTTCGAGGTAGGACAGTGTCACGGAGACGCTCGCCGCCTCGGCGTGTCGGCGTGCGTTGGTCAACGCCTCCTGGACCACGCGCAGCAACTCGCTCTCCGTGCCGGAGGGCAGGGCGGCCGGTCGGCCGGTGACCGTAGTATGGGCATCGATATCGGTCTCCTCGGCCAGCCGTGCGGTGAGTTCGCGGACCGCGTCCGTCAGATGTGTGCCTTCCAGCGGCGCCGGGCGCAGCGCGTGCACCAGGCGTCGACTCTCGACGAGGTTTTCCCGGGCGGTGCGCATGGCCTGCTCGACACGGCGGGCCGCCGGAGTGTCAGGAGTGAGGTCGTCCCGCACGGCGTCCAGCAGCATGGCGATGGACGCGAAGCCCTGCGTCAGGGTGTCGTGGACCTCGCGAGACAGGCGCTGGCGTTCGGCCAGGACGCCGGCGGACCGCTCCGCGGCCGCTCGCTCGGCTTGGGTGGCGGTGAGTTCGTCCAGGAGCCGCTGCCGAGTGTGGCCCTCCCGCTCAAGCACGGCGATGTAACCGACCATGATGACCGCGGCCGCCATACCCAGCGCACAGCCCAGGAAGTCCCGCACATCGACGGATCCGTCCGTTGCCGAGCGCTGCCACAGCCAGACCACGCCGACAGCCAGCACACAGGCCGCGGACCAGCCCGCCCGCCGTAGGCAGTACGGAGCCAGGACCGCCAGGCCCACCGGGAGCAGCGCCGGGTTGACCGCCACCATGACCGCCCACCCCGCCGCGGCTCCGGCGAGGTAGGGCAGCGGCGGATGGCCGGCCCTGCCGCGTGCTACGGCCCAGTACCCGTACCAAGCGGCGAGAGCCACCACCAGCCCGGCCTGAAGCCATGCCGCACCGGCGGTCACGCCCTCACCCACCAGCGCACCCAGCACGGACAATGTGAGCACGGTGAGGACGAACGCGTGCTGCCAGACGGTCTGCCACCGCTCCCAGGACTGCTGCTGTGCCATGCCGTCAAGCGTAGGCGGAGCCCGGAGCGGGCGAGATCGGGCGACTGGTGCGGTCGAGGTCAACCGGACGGCGGACGCGAGATGACCGACTGGTCGATGTGAAGCCCCGCGGCGCGGGCCGAGGATGGGCGGCGTTCGGCACAACGCCGTATGGCCGCTCCACACCGTGCTCGCAGGCGGCCGCGGCACTTATCGCAACCCGTGAGGAACGGCCAGTGAGCCTCGCCTTCATCCCAAGCCCGCCGGCCGGTGAGATCCACTTGGGCCCGCTGCCGCTGCGCGCGTACGCGCTGATGCTCATCCTCGGCATAGCTGCCGCGATGTGGCTGGGGACCCGCCGCTGGGTCGCACGGGGCGGCGAGAAGACCACGGTGCCGGACATCGCGATGTGGGCGATCCCGCTCGGCGTGGTGGGCGCCCGGCTGTACCACGTGGTCACCACCAGCGAGCCGTACTTCGGCGAAGGCGGCGATCCGGTCAAGGCCCTCTACATCTGGGAGGGCGGCCTGAGCATCTGGGGCGCCGTCGCCGGTGGAGCCGTCGGTGCGTGGATCGGATGCCGCCGCAAGGGCATCGCCCTGCCGGCGTTCGCCGACGCCGTCGCCCCCGGGATCGCGTTGGGCCAGGCCATAGGCCGGTGGGGCAACTGGTTCAACCAAGAACTTTACGGAAAGGCCACGACCGTGCCCTGGGGTTTGAGAATCGACCCCGAGCACCGGCTCTACACCATGCAGGACCTGGCAACCTACCACCCGACGTTCCTGTACGAGTCCTTCTGGAACCTCGGCGTGGTCGCGCTGGTCCTCCTTGCCGACCGCCGCTTCCGTCTCGACCGAGGCCGTGCGTTCGCGTTGTACGCCGCCGCCTACACCGCCGGCCGCTTCTGGATCGAGTATCTGCGGGTGGATCAGAGCCACCACATCCTCGGCCTGCGCCAGAACGACTGGACATCGCTGGTGATCTTCGTGGCCGCCGTCACGTATCTCATCGTGATGAGGCCGCGCTTCGCCGCGCACGGCCCAGGCTCTCTGCCCGAAGGCCAGGATCACTACCAGACCGTCGGTGACCGGAGCGAGCGCGCCTCCTAGGGACGCCGTCAGGTCAGCGGCACGGCGACAGGGTGGAGCGACACCGAAACCATGCCTGAACGGCGGAAACTCAACTCGAGCATTCAGAAGGGCAACGGTTTCTCACGACATTCCCCGGTCTGGTCCAGTACTTCGCAGGCCACCCGTCAGGAACGCCTCGACTCAAGACCATGGGCTGATCTCGGCCGTCTCGGCCCAGCCGCGACGGATCGCGCGGCGCCGACTGCCCGATGGCGACCGGCCAGGACTGGTTGATCTTCACGATCGAGTGGCCTACGGAAGATGCGCCCAGTGAGTGATCGCTGCCATGGCCAGTGGACCCTGGACGACGGGACGGCGTCTTCCGGTTTGACGGTGAGGACCCTGCCCAACACCGCTACGCCTCCCAGTACGGTTCCGTCGGCGGCGACGGCCGTGGCCACACCGAGCGGGCGGGCGCCGAGCCCTGCCGCTGGTATCGACGACGGTGGCCAGGGCGAAGGGCCGGCCGTTGGCGCACCACGCCCGTAGCTCCGCGGCGATGTCGATCACAGCAGCTGGTCCAGGGTGATGGGCAGGTGGGTCAGCCGCGTGCCGGTCGCATGGCGGACGGCGTTGCCGATCGCGGCGGCGGCGCCGGTGATGCCGACCTGGCCGACGCCGATCAGGCCCAGCGGCATGGTCGGGTCGGGCTCGTCGAGGAAGCGGACGTCGATCGGCGGCACGTCGGCGTGGACCGGGATGTGGTACTCGGCCAGGCTGGGGTTCATGATCCGGCCGTTGCGCGGGTCGACGAGCGTCTCCTCGCCCAGCGCCAGACCGATGCCCATGACGATGGCGCCGCGCACCTGGCTCCCGGCCAGCTTGGGGTTGATCACGGTGCCGATGCCGAACACTCCGGTCCAGCGCACGATCCGCACCTCGCCGGTGTCGTGATCGACGCGTACCTCGCAGAAGTGCGCGCCGGTGGCGGCCCTGACGAGGCGCCGGTCGTTGCGTATGACCTTCGACATCATCTTCATCTGCCCGGCCACGTTGCCGATCCGCGTGTCGGCGCCCACGGCGACCTCCACCGAAGCCCGTCCGGCGCGGGCCAGGATCGCGGCGTAGGTCTCCCCGGTGCTGGCCCGGCCGGTCATGTACAGCCTGCCGTCGCGGGCCTGAAGGTCGTTGAGGCTGTGGCCCCGCAAGGGGGAGGCGGCGGACTTCCCGGCCAGCGCGAGGACCTTCTGCTTGAGCTTCTCGCACGCCGCGGTCAGATCGGCGGCCACCGACGCGGTCTGCGCGGACGCCGCGGCCGTGGTTGCGGTGGGTTCGTCGGAGGTGCCGTACCGCACGGTCACGGCCGTCGGCGGTACCCCGAGGACGTCGGCGGTGATCTGGGTCTGGGCCGTGACCGCGCCGTTGCCGATCTCGTGGAGCCCGCAGCGCACCGGGACGGTGCCGTCGGCCGACAGCTTGACCGTCAGCTTGCTCACAAACTCCTGCGCGGGATGGTAGGCCGTGGCCATGCCCATGCCGACGAGCCATCTGCCGTCCCGCATGGAGCCGCGGATCTCGCCGGTACCAGCCGAACTTCTCCGCGCCGATCGCGTAACTGCGGCGCAGCGTGCGGTGGGAGAACGGGTTGCCGTTGAGCGGGTTGGTCTCCGGTTCGTTGCGGACCCGTAGTTCGAGGGGGTCGATGTCCAGCCGGTATGCCAGTTCGTCGACCGCTGTCTCCAGGGCGAAGCTGCCGATCGCCTCGCCTGGCGCCCGCGTCGTCGAGTTGGGGAGCGTGTCCAGCACGGCCTTGGTCTGTTCGACCAGGATGTTCTCGGCGGCGTAGGCGTGGCGCGACACGCTGGTGACCGGTTCGAACCAGCCGCCGAGCCGCCCGACCTGCGTGATGCCCGTGTGCACGAGTGCGGTCAGGGTGCCGTCCGTCCGGGCGCCGAGGGCGACCCGTTGGACGGACGGCGTGCGGCCTCCGACCGTGCGGTACACGCTCTCCCGCGAGAGCATCATGCGCACCGGACGGCCGGTCACCCGTGCCGCCATGACGGCCAGCACCGTCCCGGGCCAGATCTGCCACTTCCCGCCGAAGGCGCCGCCGACGTACGGCGAGATCACCCGCACGCCGTCCCGGGGCACCGCGAACTTCATGGCCAGGTGTGTGCGCACCCAGTCGATGTTCTGCGTTCCCTCATGGACGGTCAGCCGGTCGCGGTCCCAGGCGGCCGTCGCGGAGTGTGGTTCGAGGGCGTTGTAGGTGTGCTGGGGTGTGCTGAACGACAGGTCCACCCGTCACCGGTGCCGTCGTGAGCGCGGCCTGCGCGTCTCCCTTCTCGGCCTTGCCGGGCACGATCAGGTTGCCCTTGTCCGGCAGGGCGTTGTCCTGCTCGGCCGGGAAATCGAGCACGGCCGGCAGCTCACCGTAGGTGACGCTGACCAGCCGGGCGGCGTACTGGGCCGCCCCCAGGGACTCGGCCACGACGACCGCGACCGGCTGGCCGTTCCAGTGCACCTCGTCGGTGTTGAGGTAGTTGACCGTGGTGCCGGGCGCCGTGGTGTGCTGGTTGAGCTGGCTCACCTTCGGTGTCGGCTTCAGCACCGGTGCGTTGCGGTGGGTGAGCACCCTCAGCACGCCGGGAACCCGGGCCGCGGCATCGGTGTTTATGCCGGTGATCCGGCCGCGGGCGACCGTCGAGTGCACCAGTGCCGCGTGGGCGAGGTCCGGGTAGGGGTATTCGGCCGAGTAGCGGGCGGTACCGGTCGTCTTCTCCGGACCGTCGAGGCGGTCGGCCGGCTTGCCGATGCTGCGATCGGCGGGTCCGCTCGCAGCCACACCGGAGGCGGCCGGATGCTCGGTCACCGCGCTCGGCGCTCCAGCCTCGTGCTCGGCGAGCATTCCCACCGCGGAGCAGATCTGACCGGAGGTGCAGTAGCCGCACTGGAACCCGTCGTTCTGATGAACGCCGCCTGCAGCGCGCGGGCGCGTTCGGCGCTCTCGGTGCGGTGTCCGCCGGCGATGCCCTCGATGGTGGTGATCTCCCGGCCGTCGTACTGAACGGCCAGGGCCAGGCAGGAGTTGATCCGCTCACCGTCGACAAGCACGGTGCACGCGCCGCAGGCACCCTGGGCGCAGCCCTTCTTCGTGCCCGAGAGCCCGAGGTGCTCGCGCAACCCAGCAGGCTGACCCATGGCTGCACATCCAGCGACTCTTCGTCCCCGTTGATCCGTATACGCACTTCGGTCACGTCGTCGCTCCGTTCCCGGGCCCGGTTCCTGGTGGACCGCCTGGCACGGGCTCAGCTGAGCGGTGTCACACAGCGGACCAAGCGCGGAGCACCGGGAGGACGACGGTCGGGATTGCCTCCATGGGAGAGCGAGTGCTCTCTGTCGCGACCGAATAGGCACGCCAGTGGGCGGTCGCTGTCAAGAGCACGCGCTCTCTATCAAGCTCGACCGCTCTCTCTGGGGGTGGCGTGAGATCCTTGTGACGGCGGCGAGTCGTGAATGGCGGTCGGTCATCCCCTTCGGTTCGACGCACTCGTCGTCTGTAGGCCGATCAGATCCGCCACCTGGCGCATCTGATGGTCGAAGTAGTCCTCGCGGGCCTCGATGACGTCGTTGAGCTGGCCGAAGATCTCGAAGCTGAGGGCGCCGACGAGATGGGTCCAGCCGAGGAAACCGCGAGCCAGTAGCGCCTCTGGGAGTGTGATCAGATGCTGCTCTCGGATGCGAGTCAGATCGGCCAGCACGGGGGCCGGTATTCCGCGCGGGCCAGGGTCGGGCAGTGTGCCGTTGCTCAGGCCGTCCGTGAGGATCCGCAGCAGTGCTCGGGGCGCGCGTGTGGCGGCGGGCAGGGTGTCCGGCGGGGCGGTGTAGCCGGGTACCGGGCTGCCATGGATCAGTGCGTACTCGGCCGGGCTCGCCACCGCCCAACGCCGGACTCCATGACAGGCGCCCAGCCATCGGCCGCGCAGGTCCGCGCGATCCGTGACCGTGGCGTCTCCGGCCTCGGCCGCACCGCCGAGGCTGTTGTACGCGTCGATGATCAGTGCGGTGAGCAGGTCGTCGCGGCTGGCGAAGTAGCGGTACAGCGCCGACGAGGCCATGCCCATGTCCCGCGCCACCGCGCGCAGGGAGAGGTTCGCGCCGTTCGTCTCCAGCTGGCGGCGTGCGGTTGCCTTGATCTCTTCGGTCATCTCGGCCCGCACGCGTGATCGTACAGATTCTGCTGACATGCAGAGAATGCTTGCACATCTTTGAGAGCACATGCTCTTGACAGTGTCGCCCCCGCCACGTGACCAGCGCTCTCAGTGGCGAGAGAGCATCTGCTCTCTGAGCGGGGGGAGGGGGCTCCCGGAATCCCTCGCCCACCTGCTTGCGATCCGCCGTTCGGTGTCTGATCGCGGTGCGTGCGGCCTTCGGTCAACGCATGATCACTGCGGTCAGTCGTCTCATCTCTCTCGCCCAGCCCCGCTCCGGAGGACCGCGGGCGGATCCAGGCGACTAACCGGCAGCCTCGTCCGCCCGGACGGCCGGGGCACGTGGCCAGGTGTTGTCGTCGTTCACGAACTGTTCGGAGTGGACGACAACCTGCTGCGCCATGCCGAACGGCTGGCGCGAGCGGGCTATCTGACGCTGATGCCCAACCTCTACACGGACGGGGGAGCGCGCCGCTGTCTGATACCGACCATGCAGGCCGCGACCTCCGGTCAGGGGCGGTCCTACCAGGACAGAGCAGCGCTGGCCGATGACCCCGACTGCACCGGCAGGGTCGGGATCATCGGCTTCTGCATGGGCGGGTCCTTCGCCCTGATGGCAGCGGGCAGCGGCGACTTCGACGCCGCCTCCGTCAACTACGGCTCCCTGCCCGAAAAGCTCGACGAGGTGGTGGCCGATGCGTGCCCTGTCGTCGGTAGTTTCGGCGGACGCGACTTCGCGGTCGGAGAGGGCGCTGCGACCAGGTTGGAAGCGGTCCTGACAGCCAGTTCGGCCCACGAGTGCTGCATTCGCTGCTCCGCGTGACCGGGGTCGGTCCGAACCTCGAAGCCTCCGCCGACGCGTGGCGGCGCATCGACGCGTTCTTCGACACGCATCTGAAGCAAATGGCCCGGACAGATGAAGGCTGACACCTGCAGGAGGGGCGTGCCATGCGGTCCCCTTCAGAGCAAGCCGAACATGTCCGCCGTCCGGTAGCGGCAACCGGCCGGTCTGTGGTGATCCCGCCCCGATGCGACGCCGGACGTGAACTGTCGGCGTCGGCTGCCGGTCCGCCTCGGCGCTGGGTCCGCAGCGGCGCTTCGGGGCGGGAATCGGTCTGGCATGTCCCGGTGTCGGCCGCTTCCGCGTCCGTGTCCGAGGTCGGCAGTGTGCCGTCGTTCAGGGGGTGGTCGCCGCCGAGGGCTGCAAGGAGGGGCGCGTGAGGTTCTCGGGCCGCAGGAGCGTGTCCAGTTGGTCGGTGGTGAGCAGTCCGGCTTCGGCGGCGAGGTCCTTGATGGTGCGGCCGGTGGCGAGGGCCTGGCGGGCGAGGGTGGTGCTGGCGGCGTAGCCGATGTGGGGGGCGAGCGCGGTCACCAGGCCGACCGAGCGGTGGACCGTGTCGTGCAGGTGGTCGCGGTTGGCGGTGATACCGGGGACGCAGCGGGTGGCCAGGGCGTCGCAGGCCGCGCGCAGATGGGTCAGGGAGCGCAGCAGGCTGTAGGCGATGACGGGTTCGAAGGCGTTGAGCTGCAGCTGTCCGGCTTCGGCGGCCATGGTGACGGTCAGGTCGTTGCCGATGACCTCGAAGGCGACCTGGTTGACGACCTCTGGGATGACGGGGTTGACCTTGCCGGGCATGATGCTAGATCCGGCCTGCACGGGCGGCAGGTTGATCTCACCCAGGCCGGCGGTGGGGCCGGATGAGGTCAGGCGCAGGTCGTTGCAGGTCTTGGAGAGCTTCACGGCGACGCGCTTGAGGACGCCGGAGAGCTGGACGAAGGCGCCGCAGTCCTGGGTGGCCTCGATGAAGTCGCCGGCGGGCCTTACGGGTTCGCCGCTGATCTCGGCGAGGTACGCGCAGGCGAGTGCGGCGTAGTGAGGGTGACCGTTGATGCCGGTGCCGATCGCCGT
This sequence comes from Streptomyces sp. bgisy027, assembly GCF_057710365.1. Classification (NCBI taxonomy): domain Bacteria; kingdom Bacillati; phylum Actinomycetota; class Actinomycetes; order Kitasatosporales; family Streptomycetaceae; genus Streptomyces; species Streptomyces sp. bgisy027. Next base: position 112,333 of record NZ_JBYIVZ010000018.1, on the reverse strand, counting down.
GCCGCCGAGGTTGGACTCCAACAGCAGGGCGGCGGCCTCGTTCAGTCGCTGTCGGTCTTCCTCGAGCATCACGGCGTAGGTAGCGAACTCCTGGCCCAGAGTCATGGGGACGGCGTCCTGGAGCTGGGTGCGGCCCATCTTGAGGACGTCCGTGAACTCGTCCGCCTTCGCGGTGAAGGCATCGGCCAGCACCTTCATCGAGTCGCCGAGCCGGCGCAGCGACATCACCAGAGCCAGGCGTACGGCGGTGGGGTAGACGTCGTTGGTGCTCTGGCCGAAGTTGACGTGGTCGAGCGGGTGGATCACCTCGTAGTAGCCGCGGGGGTGGCCGAGGATTTCCAGGGCCCGGTTGGCGATGACCTCGTTGGCGTTCATGTTCGTGGAGGTGCCGGCGCCGCCCTGGACGGGGTCGACGACGAACTGGTCGTGCAGCTGTCCGGCGCGGATCTCCTCGCATGCGCCGATGACCGCCTCGGCGACGTCCGTCGGCAAGAGGTCCAGGTCGCGGTTGGCTTGCGCGGCCGCCTGCTTGACCGCGGCCAGCGACGTGATCAGGTCGGGGAACTGGGCGATGGTCGACCCGGTGATCGCGAAGTTCTCCACGGCCCGCACGGTGTGTACGCCGTAGTAGGCGTCGGCGGGGACCGCCTTGTCTCCCACCAGGTCGTGCTCCATGCGTGTGGCCTGTGCCATCTGATGCTCCTCGTTCGTTGCCGGCGGTCGTCAGCCGGGATGCCGGTGCGGGGCCCCTTGACAGGCGGCCGTCCCAGGGCTCAGTGTTGCCGCCCAGAACGCAGAGCGCAATATACTGCATGATGGGAGTCTCGCGGACATGACACACACCAGCCCCACCGGCACAGACACCCCACCGGCCCGGGCCTCGGGGTTCTGGCGGCGGTGTCTGAGGATGCCGATCGGTGTCCAGTCGATCATCGCCGTCGGTCTCGGAGCCCTCATCGGGTCCCTCGTCCCGTCCGCCGGTGAGCAGATGAAGATCCTCGGGGACGTATTCCTGAACCTGGTGCAGGTCGTCGTCCTGCCTCTGGTCTTTCCGCTCATCGTGCTGGGCATCGCCCGCATGGAGTCGGTCAAGAAGGTCGGCCGGATCGCCGGAAAGGCCATCCTCTATTTCGAGATCGTCACCACCGTCATCCTGCTGGTAGCAGTGGGCCTGGCCAAGCTCACGAACATCGGCAAGGGCGCGCCGGTCCAGGGAGCCGACGCCGAGGGCTTGGACGGGATGAGTCAGGGCATCGACTTCCACGAGCTGGTCCTGCACGCCGTACCGAAGAACATCTTCGCCGCGTTCGGCGAGGGCAACCTGCTCGGGGCCATCACCTTCGCGCTGCTGGTGGGCGTGGCCATGGCCGCGATCGGTGAGAAGTCCGAGCCCTTCGCGAACGTCCTGGACTCCGTCGCCTCGGTCATGTTCAAGGTCGTCGGCTACGTCATCCGGATCGCCCCGCTGGGCGTGCTCGGCTTCATCTCCTACGACGTCGCCCACTACGGCTTCGGGAACCTGCGCAGCCTCGTCGGCTTCATCGCCGTGGTGTACGCGGGCCTGGCCATCGTCGTCGGCGTGCTCTTCCCGCTCATCGCCGCGATCTATCGCATCCGCTACGTCGAACTGCTGAAGTCGATCGCCAACCTGGCGGGAATCGCCTTCGTCACCCGCAGCTCCGAGTCGGTACTGGCCCCGTTGATGGGTAAGCTGGAAGCCTTCGGCCTCAGTCGGTCGACGACCTCGTTCGTCGTCCCCCTCGGCTACTCCTTCAACACCGACGGCTCCGTCCTCTACCAGGCCGCCGCGCTGGTCTTCCTCGCCAACGCCTATGGCGCCGACACGTCCCTGCTCGCACTGCTGCTCATGGTCGGCGTGCTGGTGATCCTCTCCAAGGGCATGGCCGGCGTCGCTTCCGCCTCCATCGTCGTCCTCATCGCCGCCGGCAACAGCATCGGACTGCCCGCCGAGGGTGTCGCCCTGCTGCTCGGCGTGGACTTCATCGTCGATATGGCCCGCACCGGTGTAAACGTCATCGGCAACTCGCTGGCCGCCGCCGTTGTCGACAGTTCGGAGAACCGGCGCGCAGCCAAACGCGGCCTCAGTGACACCCGCACCCCGGCCGAGCCCGAAGCCAGGGCCCTCCAAAAGGAAACCGTGCAGTGACCGTCCCCACCACCGAGATCATCGGCATCCTGGGCGGCATGGGCCCGGCGGCTACCGCGGACTTCTACGCGAAGCTCGTCGCGACCACGCCCGGCTCGAGCGACCAGGATCACCTACGGACGGTGATCTGGTCCGACCCCACGATCCCCGACCGAACCGAGGCCCTGCTGGGGGACGGCCCCGATCCCACGCCCTGGCTCCTCGACGGCGGACGCGTCCTGCGCGAGGCGGGGGCCACCGTCATCGCCATCCCCTGCAACACCGCACATGCCTTCGTTCCGCGTATCGCCGACCATCTCGGACTGCCCATCGTCCACATGATCGGTGAAGTGGCCCGACACCTTTCCACCCTGAGCCCGAGCGTGAACACCGTCGGCCTGCTCGCCACCACGGGCACCGTCCGCGCCGGCCTCTATCAGGAGTGGCTGGACCGTTTCGGCATCCGCCTCCTGCTGCCCGACGCCACCAGTCAGGACCACGAGGTCATGACCGCCATCCACGCGGTCAAAGCGGGCACCCACGGCACGGAGACGACCGGCCTCCTGACCCGCGCCGCAAAGCGTCTGACCGATCAGGGCGCGCAGGCGGTGATCGTAGGCTGCACCGAAATCCCCCTCGGCCTGCCCGCTGACAACGTCGACGTCCCCCTGATCGACCCGGCGCTCGTCCTTGCTCAGGCTCTGGTCCGTCGGGCCGCGGTGAAAGGCAGGGCCGGTCGGCTCACATAGGAGGCAAGCCGATGTACTGTACGCAATATGTCACTTGACCGCCCTGTCTCCCGCCGCCTCCTCAGTGACGAGGTGTTCCACCGCCTGCGCGACTCCATCGTGCGCGGGGAACTCGTCCCCGGCGAGAAGGTCAGGGACGGTGAGCTCGCCGAGCGCCTCGGCCTCAGCCGCACCCCGGTGCGCGAGGCGCTCGCCCGGCTCGCCGACATCGGCCTGGTCGAGGCCAAGCCCGGTGTCTACACCCGCATCACCACCCTCAACCGCCGCGATGTCGAGAAGACCCTTGCCGTCCTGCGGTCCCTCGACCAACTCGCCGTCGAGACAGCCGTGCCGGTCATGACCGAAGAGGACCTGGACCGCATGCGTGAGGCCAACCGCGACTTCGAGCGGGCCGTCGCCGCCAACGACACTGACGCCGCACTCGCCGCGGACGACCGCTTCCACGCCGTCCCGATCACGGCCGCGGATAACCCCGTGCTCAGCCGGATCGTCGAGCAGTTGCACCCGCAGATCCACCGCATCCTCTACCGCAAGTTCTCCACTCTGCTCGGCGGCCGCAACACCATCGAACACCACGATCAACTCGTGGAGGTCTGCGTAGGCGGTGACGCACGGGCCGCCGCCGAACTCTCCGGACACCACTGGTCTGAACTCGGTGGCCACATCAACAAGCTCTTCGACACCAACCAGTTCGCCGATGCGGCCGTCGGTTAGGACACGAGCCGCTGTGGACGATGGCCAAAGAGGCATGCCGGGCCGGGCTCAGTCGGCCGGGGAGGTACTGCGGAAGTCCTTCCCCGGCTCGGGCCGGGGTGCCGGGGGAGTGTCCTCGGTGTGGGCGCGAGGTCCCGGCTCCTCGGGTCGCCCCGGTGCCCGGTGGCGGTCGCGGGGCCTCGGTATGAACACGGCCGCGGCGGCGGCGATCATGGCGCCGACGGCGAAGGACACGGTGTAGGAGTGGGCCGTGGGGTGCGGGCCTGTTGATCCGTTGGCGAGGACGCCGGCGATGAGCTGGGTGCCGAGCGAGGCACCGACCGCGCGCACCAGGGTGTTGACGCCGGTCACCTCCCCGGTCCTCGCGGGCTCGACGGAGTCGACGATGAGGTTCGGCATGGCGGCGAAGGACAGGCCGACGCCGGTGAAGGCCAGCGTGGTGAAGCCCAGTACGGCGAAGTGGGAGTCGTGCCGCGCGGCGAGGCCGAGCATGCCGGTGCCGGTGATCAGGCTGCCCAGAGCGAGGGGCGTTCGGCCGTCGAAGCGGGTGCTGAGGCGGCCGGAGAGCGGGCCCGCGGCCAGCATCGTCAGGGAGCCGGGCAGCATGACCAGTCCGGCCAGGGTCGCGTCGCCCCCGAAGCCGTATCCGGTCGCCGTCGGGGTCTGGACCAGCCGAGGGCCCAGCAGGAACACGCCGAACTGCCCGAAGCCCACCAGCAGGCTTGCCAGATTGGTCATCGCCACCGGCCCCCGCGCCAGGACACCCATGTTGATCAGAGAGTCGGCCGTGCGCCGCTCCACCAGCACCAGGAGGGTCAGGAAGGCCAGGCCGGCGGCGATCAGCCCGAGGGGCGTCCCGCTGTTCCAGCCCCACTCGCCGGCGCGGCTGACGGCGATCAGCGGGGGGTAATGCCGAGGGCCAGCAGTACGGTTCCCGGCAGATCGATCCGGCCCGGGGTCTGGCCCACCGACCGGGGAAGCAGGGTTAGTACGGCGACGACCGACAGCAGGGCCAGCAGGCTTCCGGTCCAGAAGATCCAGCGGTACGAGGCGTGATCGACCAGCAGTCCGCCCAGCCAGGAGCCCGATGCCTCCGCCGACGCCCACGATCGCCGATACGAGCCCCGGGGCGCTGGCCCGTCGCTCGGCGGGAACATGTCGCGGATCATGCCCGTACTACGGAATGTCGGGTCGGGGCTCGAGATCGACGGCGTACCGGTCGAGGAAGTCGGGTTCGGGTACAACAGTAGATCCTCACCGGGCTGCTGCGCGAGCGGCTCGGCTACGACGGGGTGATCCTCACGGACTGGGAGCTAGTGAACGACAACTTCGTCGGGGACCAGGTCCTGCCCGCCCGTGCCTGGGGCGTCGAGGACCTCGACACCCGCGAGCGCCTGGTCAAGATCCTCGACGCGGGCGCGGACCAGTTCGGCGGAGAGCAGTGCACGGACATGTTGCTCGAGCTGGTGCGGAACGGAGTCGTCGCGGAGAGCAGGATCGACGAGTCGGCGGGGCGTCCTCCTGGTCAAGTTCCGGCTCGGCCTCTTCGACGACCCCTCCGTCGACGAGGACGCCGCCGAGGCCGTCGTCGGTAATGCCGAGACCCGTCGCCCTGGAGGCGCAGGCCCGATCGGTCACCGTCCTCAAGAACTCCGTGGTCGACGGCACACCGGTTCTTCCCGTCGCCCAGGGCAGGAGGGTGTACGCGGAGGGTATCGATCCGGAGGTCCTCGCCAAGACCTTCAAACCCGCAGTGACCCCACAAGAGGCGCATCTGGCCATCGTTCGCATCGACGCGCCATTCGAACCGCGCGACGACCTGTTCCTGGAGGCCTACTTCCACCAGGGGTCTCTCGAACTGCCGCCCGGCCTCGTGCACCGGCTGCGCAGGATCGCCCAGGACGTCCCGCTCATCGTGAACGTAGCGCTGGACCGCCGCGCCATCCTCACCCCGCTCCTCGACGCGCTCGCCGGTCTGACGGTGACCTTCGGCGTCTCGGACGATGCGCTGCTCGCCGCCCTCACTGGCCGCGTCGCCCCCCGGGGCCGACTCCCCGTCGAACTGCCGCGCTCGATGCAGGCCGTGCGGGAGTCCGCCCCGACGCACCGGCGAGCACCCAGGACCCGCTGCTCCCTCGGATCGGGGCTGGACATCAAGTTGCTCGGCCGGATGACCATGCGGGAGAGGTCGCCCAACTCACCTCAGTCATACCGACGGTGCTCTTCGACGCCAAGGGCAATCCGCCCGGAGGTCGCCGCGGCCAAGCTCGCGAACGGCATCGGCTATGTCGAACCGCATATGGGCGGCTTCCCGGCGAACGCGGCCGCACTCGCTCGGCTCAACAACGAGGTACAGCGCCACCTGGTGCAGAACACCCGGCTGGGCATTCCAGCGATCATGCACATCGAGGCGCTCAACGGCGTGAACGCGCCCACCTTCACCTCGTTTCCCACCGCGATCCCTCTCGCAGCCACCTGGGACACCGCCGGGATCGGCGAGATGGCCGCTCTGACGCGCCGGCAGACGCTGTCGGGCGCCCTGCGTGCCGCGCTCCCCGGCGCGGACGTCATCGTCGCCGAAGGGTGCGGGATCACCGACGGCGCCGAGAACATCGCCGCTGCCGTCGAGGCCGCGCGGGACGCCGACATCGTGGTCCTCGCGCTCGGTGGCCTGGCCCGGTCGTTCTTCACCAAGCGAACAGAGGGCGAAGGTGCGGACGCCGCCGACGTGGGGCTGCCAGAGGTGCAACGCCGGCTCGCGCACGAGATCGCCGCGCTTGGCAGGACGACCGTCGGCGTGATCTTCTCCGGCCGACCCGTCGTCCTCGGTGACGTCGAGCCCGAACTCGACGCGATCCTGCTCGGATACTACGGCTCGCAGTTCGGAACGCGCGCCGTCGCGGACGTCCTGACCGGTGCGGCCGAGCCGCAAGGACGCCTGCCCTACACGATCCCGCGCTCCAGCGGACAGGTCCCCATCCACGTCGTCCAGCGGTTCGGCAGCGGGTACCGCCGCCGCGAAGGCGATCCACACGGCGGATACGTGGACGAGACGGCACTACCGCTCTATCCGTTCGGCCACGGCCTCACGTACACCCGGTTCACCTACTCCGACCTCACGCTCAGCAGCGCGTCGGTCGCTCCCGACGGTACGGTCGACGTCACGGTCACCGTCAAGAACACCGGTGACCGTTCCGGCGTCGAACTCGTCCAGCTCTACGTCGAGGAGGATGCCCCCGGCATCTCCCGACCGGCGCTCCAACTCGCAGGGTTCCATCGGCTGGAACTCCACCCAGGTGAAGAAGCGACGGTGACGTTCGCGCTGGACATCCGTCTGCTGGCCCACGTGTCTCTGAACAGCAGATGGGTAGTGGACCCGGGACCCATGTGGATCTCTGCCGGCCCCTCGTCGAGCGCACTCCCTCTACGAAGCCGCCTCGATGTCGTCGGCGACACCGCCGACGTCACCGGGCGGAGGGTCTACCTGACCCACTCCACCACGGCTTCGCGCCGCGCGGCCGGAACGTGATGCTCAGGGCCGTCGCCCCGACTACCGCCGCGCAGCCACCCTGAAGCAGCCCGTGGGGAGCGGGCCTGACACCGCTCCCCACGGGCCCTTGTGCGCAACGGGCCTGCGGCAGCCACCGCCAAGGGCAGTTCCGCGAGGCGCCGAACAGAGGCTTATCCACCGACTGCTTCTCGCGGGCGCAGCCGTCACAAGAGGGCCTTCGCGTAGAGGTGTTCCCTCTGTCGGCGTCGGCTGAGTCGTTCGGCCGTCGTCGCGGCACACTCTCCGCGCACCCCACGACTCTGGATCAGTCCGACGTGGCGAGGGCTCCGGACGGTTTGCGGGCAGCATGCGGCAGGTCTCGGCCGAGTGTCTCGGATCGACCGACGCCGACCGGCCAGTGCGGCTCGGTCGGTCGTGTCCCCGGGCGTGGTGTAGCCGATCACGGTCCGTTGCTTCCGCTTTGGAGCCGTCTGGTACGTGCCGCAGCCAGCAGTCGTGCGATCACCGCTGGTCCCGGCCCGGGTAGCCTCAACACGGCCTCCGGCGGTGGCGCTTCGGCCCGCGACTCGGGGATTCCGTCAGCTTGATCGGCTACACCACTCGGCGGGACGCCAACGCTCGGTCGGCTTGGGCCCGGTCGGCCGGCGCACGTCGCGTGCGTGCGATCCGGTCGTCCGGGGTGGCCCAGTGCTCGTGCGGCACGCGGTCTACCTGCTCCTTTCGATCGTACCCCGCATCCCGAACTATAGAACGCTTGCGTTTCTCCCGGACTCGGGCCTATGCTTTTAGTACGGAACCGTTCCGTACTAAGGAGAGTGGGGTTCATGCCTACCGACAGCAGCAGCCAGACTCCGGTCCGTCGCCCGCGCATGACGCCCGACCGGGAGGTCGAGCTACTGAACACCGCGCTCGAGGTGCTGCGCGAGGTGGGTTATGAGGCCATGACGATGGACGCGGTCGCGACGCGAGGGCGGTGCAGCAAGGCCACGCTGTACCGGCAGTGGCGGAGCAAGCCGGAGATGATCGCCGCCGCACTGTATGTCACGCGGCCGGTGAGCGTGGAGAGTATCGACACCGGCTCGCTGCGCGGTGACCTGATGACCCTGGCCACCCAGATCTCCGAAGGGTCGCGCAAGGACACGCAGATCTTCGCGGCGCTCTCCCATGCCTGCCTGGTCGACCAGGACCTCGTGCGCGCCCTGCGGGAGGCGCTGATCGATCCCGAGGTCACCCATCTCACCCGGATCGTGGAGCGGGCCGTCGAGCGCGGCGAGTTGGCGGAGTGGCCGGCTGCGGCGGTTTTCCTGCCGTCGCTGCTCCTGGGTGTGACAACCACCCGCCCGATCCTCGACGGCACATACGCCGACGCCGATTACATGACCCGCTTCATCGACCACGTCCTGTTGCCCGCCCTGACGCACTCCTGAGTCTCCGGGCTTCTCGACTCCTGATCGACCACCCGGCTTTCCCGCTACACCCGCCCACTTGGAGCTACGCCATGCCTTCACGCACGCTTACCGACGTCACCGATCCCGTCGAAGCGACACGGCCTCACGGGGCACACCGCAAGCCCCGGTCGCCGGTCACCGGAGCTTCGCCGCATCGATGGTGGGTCCTGGCCGTCATCGCCCTCGCCCAGCTGATGGTCGTCCTCGACGCGACCATCGTGAATATCGCCATGCCCTCGGCGCAGCAGGACCTGGGGTTCTCCGACGGCAACCGGCAGTGGGTCGTCACCGCGTACGCCCTGGCCTTCGGCAGTCTGCTGCTTCTCGGCGGGCGCATCGCGGACCTCGTCGGCCGCAAGATCGCCTTCCTCGTGGGGGTGGCCGGGTTCGCCGGGGCGTCCGCGCTGGCCGGCGCCGCCACCAGCTTCGAGGTGCTGGTCGTGGGTCGCGGTCTGCAGGGCATCTTCGGCGCCCTGCTCGCGCCTGCCGCGCTGTCGCTGCTGACCACGACGTTCACCGACGCCAAGGAACGCGCCAAGGCGTTCGGCATCTTCGGCGCCATCGCCGGGTCGGGCGCGGCGGTCGGGCTGCTGCTCGGCGGGTTGCTCACGGAGTACCTGGACTGGCGCTGGACCCTCTATGTCAACCTGGCCATCGCCGCGCCCGCATTCATCGGCGGCATGCTGCTCCTGCGGCGCCAAAAGCGCGAGGCCAACACTCCCAGGATCGATGTCCCGGGCACGATTCTCGTCACCACGGGTCTGTTCGGCCTGGTCTACGGCTTCTCCAACGCCGAGTCCCATGACTGGAGCTCTCCGCTGACCTGGGGCTTCCTGATTGCCGGCACGCTGCTGCTGGCGGTGTTCACCTGGTGGCAGACCAAGGCCGAGCACCCGCTGCTCCCGCTGCGCGTCCTGCTTGAGCGTAATCGCGGCGCCGCCTTCATGGCCCTGCTCACCACCGGTATCGGGATGTTCGGTGTCTTCCTCTTCCTCACCTACTACCTTCAGCTCAGCCTCGGCTTCACCCCGGTCAAGACGGGCCTGGCCTTCCTGCCGATGATCGCCGCACTGATGGTCGGCGCCCAGCTTGCCACCACTGTGCTGATCCCGCGTATCGGACCCAAGAGCGTCATCCCCACGGGCTTCGCAGTGGCCGCGGTCGGGCTGGTGTGGCTGACCGCCCTCGGCCTGGACAGCAGCTACACCGCCGATGTCCTGCCGCCCACCCTCCTCTTCGGCTTCGGTCTCGGCATCGTGATGCCCCCTGCGATGAGCCTGGCCACCGCCGGCGTCGCGGCTGCGGACGCGGGGGTGGCATCGGCCGCGGTCAACACGATGCAGCAGATCGGCGGCTCGATCGGCACCGCACTGCTCAATACGCTCGCCGCCAGTGCCGCCACCGACTTCCTCGTCGGCAAGGACGCCACCAACAAGGTGGTGCAGGCCAACGCCATGCTCGAAAGCTACTCCACCGCCTACTGGTGGTCGGCCGGGTTCTTCGCCGCCGGAATGGTCATCACCGCACTGCTGTTCCGGCGCGGCAAGCCCGTGATCGACGAGAACGCCGACGCCGCGCCGACCGTACACATGTGACCTCCGTGTGGGTGGCGGGCGCCTGTTCCGCCACCCACGGGAGAGCAGCAAGACGATGCCAAGCAGTGCGAGACGCCCTACGTGTGACGGTGGAGGGGGGAACCATGGCTGACGACAAGAGCTGGCCGGCCACGGTCGTGCGGGCGGCAGGCTCCGCCATCGCCGAAACCGGCCGAGCCGCGCCTCTGACCCGGGAACGCCTTCTCCGTGGCCGGCGGCGCGGAGTCGAGTGGACCGACCCCTCGGCACCTGCCGGTCGCCATGGACCCGCCACCCGCTACCAGCTTGAGCGTGTCGAAGCATGGCAAGCGGAGGATATTCTCCGGTTGATAGTGTGGGTGTATGGCAGCAACGGAAAGCACACCGAACGTCAGGCGAACGCTGCGCGCGGACGCTCTGCGGAACAGGCAGCGCATCCTGGAGGCCGCGCGGCAGATCTTCCAGGAGTGGGGGGTCGACGCACCTCTGGACGAAGTAGCGGAGCGTGCCGGGGTGGGGGCTGGGACCCTGTACCGGCGCTTCCCCAGCCGCGTGGCCCTGATCGAGGCGGTCTTCGAAGAGGAACTCGCGAAGGTGGCGGCCATTGGGGAGGAGGCCCTGCGCTGCGAGGATCCGTGGGTCGGATTCAGCACTTACTTCGAGCGACTCTGCGGCGCCATGGCGGTCGACCGGGGCCTCGGCGAGCTGTTCCTGCTGAGAATGCCCGCCTCCGACGCGCTGGAGGGAGTGTGCGAATCCCAGTCCCGTGCCCTGGCCGACCTGCTGCTGAGGGCGCAGGAAGCCGAGGCCGTCCGGGACGACCTCGTTCCGGAGGATCTCTTCCTCTTCCTCATCGCCAACGGGGCTGTCACCCAGATGACCCGCTGTGCCGCCCCGTACGCCTGGCGGCGCCTGGTGGCGCTTCTGCTGGACTCCTGCCGACCTGGGAGTAACGGGCCGCTGCCCGCCGCACCGACGCCTCTGCAGACCGATCGTGTGAAGCGCGAGTACGCACAGGCCAAGGGATTGCGACCGACCGATCCCGAAGGGTCGACCGACCACTGACACAGAAACCGCCAGCGAGTGGGCTAAGTCACTCAAGAGGGCGGAAATAAGTGGAGGGTATGGTCCGGTTGGCTTTCATCAGTGAACACGCATAGCCGGCGCGTCCGTTGAAGGCGCGCCCCTGACTGATCAGGAGGCTGCCGTGAACCAGTCCATATCGCTCCGCAAGAGCACACCCCCTTCGCTCAGCACGGCGAAGCAGAAGTCCGACCGCGTCGTGCCGCTCTGGGAAGCGGCCAGGACGCAGCGCCTGAGTGGCGTGGCGCCCAGTACCGGAGTCTCCCGGTGAGCTGCGTCGTCTCCTGCGTCCCTCGCAGCCGCAGCACACAGCGCACGTCCGCGTCCGGGCGGACCGCGCCCCGGGAGGTCCGCATCCCGCTCTGCGCGGTTGGCGGCGTCGTGGCGGCTCTGCTCGCGTATGTCGCCCTCCTCGCCCTGTCCGCCGGTTCGGAGTCCTTCGCGGAGGCCGACTGGATGTCGTCCGCCGCTGGACGTCTGAGCCCCTACGGGGCCGCCGTCGCGGAGAGGACGGTGGCGTTCGCGCACGCCGCGGCACAGGCACTGACCTGGATCGCTGCCTTTGCCCCAGTGCCCCTGCTGGTGCTGAGCCTGCTCTGGCTGGCCCGGCGGGACCAGAGGCTCTATGTGCGCCTTGCCACCGCGTTGCTGCTGTCCGGTGCGGCCGGTCTCGGCGTGGTCGCCGTGACAGGGGGATGGCAGGCGGGTGAAACGTCCCTGATCCGTGACTACTTGGCGCTGCCCGGTGTGAGTGCGGGCTGGTACCTGCTGATGGCGCTCGCCGTGGTCGCCACCACGGCGAAGACCTGGTCGCGGGCCGCCGCGTCGCTGATCGCGCTGACCGCGGCAACGGCCGCGGTATCGACGACGGACCGCACATGGCTCGCGGTGCTGTCGTCGGTGGTCGTACCGCTCCTGGCGTGGTTCGCCACAGGGCGCCTGCGGGACCGGGAAGAGGGGAAGCCGCGCAGAGCCCCGGCCGCGGCGAGTGCCGGTGAGTCACCGAGCCGCGTGGTGTCGCTCCGGAACCGTGCCCGAGGGCCGGAGCCGGGAGTCACCTCGCAGCCCGTACCACTGCGGCAGGCGGGCTGACGGCCATGGACGTCGGGAGCCTGATCGAGGCGGCCGGATGGTGGTCGTACCTGGTGGTGTTCGCCGTGACGGCCGGTGAGACCAGCGCCTTCATCGGTCTGCTGCTGCCCGGTGAGACCGTGATCCTGCTCGCGTCCGCGATCGCGGGCCGAGGAGATCTCGACCCTGTGCTCCTCGCCGCCCTCGTCGTGGCCGGTGGCATGACCGGCGACAGTCTCGGTTATGCCCTGGGCCATTGGTACGGACGACGTCCGAACGCCCGACTGATGCGCCGGGTTCGGCCCGACAGCCGGATCGGCCGGGCTCATGATTTCCTGACGCGTCATGGCGGAGCGGCGGTGGTCACGGGCCGCTTCGTCGGTTTCATACGGACTTTCCTTCCCTTCGCCGCCGGGGCGACCGGTATGCCGTATCGCCGCTTCTTCCTCTTCAGCACTCTCGCCTCGCTGGTCTGGGGCATCGGCAACGTGCTTCTCGGTTACTTCGCCGGCGCCGCCGTCACCGAACTGCTGCACTCGGCCGGGCTGATCGGTCTGGCCGGGCTCGCCGCCCTGGCCGGGGCGCTCTTGATGGTCGTACGGATCCTCAAGCGCCGTCGCGGCAGCGCGCGGACGCCGTCTCCTGAGGCGGCGTCGGGTGAGGTTCCCCGCCGAGAACAGACTCAGCGTCCCGAACAAGATCGGCGCCCCCGACAAGAGCCGGTGCCCGTCTTCCCCACCTCTGCAAAGTCCACCTCTTGAAAGGAGCAGTCCCATGGGATTCGAGGGTGCAGAACTGGCGGTCGTACCGCTGGACTCCGAACACGCCAAGGACGCGGCAGTCACCGGAGCGAAAGCGGCCAATCTGGCCCGTGCCGCAGTGGCAGGGCTGCCCGTGCTGCCGGGGTTCGTCCTGGTGCCGACGGAGCGCGCCCCCTGGGCGGCCGCCGGGGAGGACGCCGTGCGCTCCGCCTGGCGGGCGCTGGCCGGCCCCAAGGGGCAGGAACGGCCGCTGGTCGTCCGCTCCTCGTCCGCGCACGAGGACACCGAGGACTCCTCCATGGCAGGGCGCTTCGAGTCGCTGCTGGACGTGCGGGGCTGGGAGGAGTTCGCCATCGCGGTGCAGATCGTCCTCGACTCGGCCGGACGGGTCAGGCCGCTGCGCCCACCGGAGGGCCTGCCGCAGGAAGACGGGATGGCGGTGCTGGTACAGCCGATGCTCAGCGCGGCCGTCGGCGGTGTGATGTTCGGCGCCGACCCGGTCGAGGGCCGTACCGACCATATCCTCGTCAGCGCGGTGCTCGGTGGGCCGCACCAACTCGTCGACGGCAGCATGCAAGGCGTACGCTACCAACTGACCCGCCTCGCCCGCCTGGTGCGCACTGACCCGGCGGAAGCACGCGGCCACCGGCTCCTGTCCCATCGGCGGCGGGTGAAGTTGGTGGACCTGGCCAAGAAGACCGAGCGGGCGTTCGACGGGCCCCAGGACATGGAGTTCGGCTTCGACGCCGACGGAAAACTGTGGCTGTTCCAGGCCCGGCCCATCACCGCCATGGCCGCCCGACCGCCGCGCGGCGCACGCCTGTTGGGCCCCGGTCCGGTCGCCGAGACGCTGCCCGGGGTGCTCCAGCCGCTGGAGGAGGACCTGTGGGTCACTCCGATGTCCCACGGCCTCACCGTCGCCCTCGACATCGCCGGGGCGGCATCGCGGCATCGGCTGCGCAGACTCCCGCTGGTGACCACGGTGGAGGGTCGGGCCGCCGCCGATCTGCGGCTGCTGGGCGCCGTACCGTCCGCCCACCCGGTCCTGGACTTCATCAACCCGGCGCCGGGGGCACGGCGTGCGTCGGCGGCCTGGCGCACAGGCCGACTGCGCTCGGCGCTTCCGCTGCTGGCGGTCGATCTCATGGCGGACGTGGACCGGCAACTGGCCGACTTCGCCCCACCCCGGGAGATGCTCAGCGGCCAGGTGCTGGATGCCATCTCCTGGGGCCGGCAGGTCCTGTCGTCCCTGCACGCCCAGGAGTCCCTGGCGGGCGCGCTGCTCGGCGCGGGCACCGGCGCCACCGCGGCGGGGGAGGCGCTCGCGGAACTGGCGGAGGGACGCGCGCGTGGCCTGAGCGACGAGGAACTGATCGAACGCCATCCCGTGCTGCTGGCCCTGCTGCCTCCCACCCTCGGCGACCGCCTGCCGCTGCCCGCACAGATCGGGTGGTCCACAGCACCACGAGGTGTGGGCGCGCTGCCGCTGCGGGAAGGCCTCAGGTTGCGCATTCGCTGGGTACAGGAGATGCAGGCCCAGATGGTGCGCGAACTCGCACAGCGGCTCGACGCCGGTCAGTGTGGGCCGGAGTCGTCCCGGCTGGTGCTGCTCAGCTGGGAGGAACTGGTCAGGGCGGCGGACGGCGGGGGAACGCCGGCCGACCTCGCGGAGCGGCTGCCCCGCGAGGACACGGGTCCGCTGCCCGCCGCGTTCCGCTTGGCCGACGGTCACCCGGTCGCTCAACTCCCGCCCGGACACCGGGCCTCGGGAGAGGGACAGGGGGCGGGCGGCGGCTTCGGCACGGGCACGGCCTGGGACGGACACGGCGCGCGGCCTGAGCACCCCGTGCTCGTGGTCCGGTCCCTGGACCCTGCCCTCGCCGCTCTGTTGCCCGGTCTGGCCGGGCTCGTAGCGGAGACCGGCAGTGCTCTGTCCCACCTCGCGGTGCTGGCCCGCGAATACCGGGTCCCCACCGCAGTGGGCGTATCCGCGGCGGTCGACCGCTTCCCTGCCGGAACGTCTCTGACCGTTGACGGCGGGACCGGGGAAGTGACCGTCAGCGACACCCTTGGCGGTACACCTGAACTCGTTTCGACACGTGAGGAGTCGGCGGCATGAAGGCCATCAGACTGGTCGGCTACACCTTCGGCGGCCTGTCGGCCGTCTACGCCGGCTACTACACCGTGCTCTACCTGACCCGTTGGGAATGGCAACGCGCCCTGATCTCCGCGGCCCTGCTCATCGTCGTCGAGGTCTTCCTCGCCACCGTGCTGCTGCTCGCCCGCTTCTCCCGGCTGGAGGACAGAATCGAGCAGTCCGACGCCCGAGTGGAAGAGGTGCGCCAGCGGCTGGAACAGACCCGTGCCCCTGCGCTGAACCGCTTCAACTGGCTCTCCTCGACCGACCTGACGGAACTGAACGGCACCCACCGCACGTTCGTTTTCGTCCCGGTGCTGATGGTGGCGGGCGCGGCCCTGTCCGGGATCGCCATGGTGATTCAGAAGGTGGCCGGAGCCACGGGGCGACCGGGTGCGGAACGCCGCCTGGCCGGACGCCTGGCGGCGCTGACGGCCCCACCGGTCACCGCGGCCGTACCGCTGGAGACCCGCCCGGCCGTACCGCCGGCCCGCAACGGCCGCAAGGCGCTCGCCGTCGCGACGGGAGTCGGTGGTCTGCTTCTGGTGCCGCTGCTGTGGTCCGCTCTGGCGGACGCGACCCAGACGCGGCCCGAACGAGCCCCCGAAGCGGCCGTCACCACCATGGTCTTCCGTGTCGAGACCTACGGCGACCAGAGCGATCAGGCCGTCCAACTCGCCGCGACCGACCTGTGGGAGACCTGCCAGCGCTCCACAGCCGCAACGAACGACAACGCCACGCTGAACCGCATGGATGACGGCGTCTACACCGCCGTCATCCGCCCCGCCCTGCCACCGCACGACGTGATGCGCCTGCGCGGCTGCCTGCAGGACGCCAACACCAACCGCACGTCCGCCGTCGTCCTCGGAGAAGGACAGGCCGAACGTCGCAGCTGAATGTCTGTCAGGAGCCGGGAGTCGGGAGCCGGGAGCCGGGAGCCGTGGGACCGTCCCATCGCACCCGGCTCACTGACGAGCGGACATCCGGCTCCGCGAGGCCGACGCACCGAGCCGTGCACCGCCATGACAATGTCGGTTCCCGCACCCACGGCGTCGGCCTCGGAAGAGGGAACCCGGCCATGACCTCTGTGGCCGTGCCGAGCCCTGGCCGGGCGCGCGAGCCCCGGCGTCCCCCGCGACATCCTCACTGGTCACCAGCCTGTCCCCCGTTGCTTCCCCTGCGCCCCCTTCGGCGCACCTCTTGTCAAAGCCCGCGGCTGCGGGCTAGATTTCGAACCCGACAACCTACACGTTTAAGTGCAGCGAGTGAGTAGCAGTCCGTGACCATGAGGCCGAAGGCTCCGGCCGGGCGCCGCCCCATCAGGTCCCCCCATCGTCCCCATCACCGGTACTCGACGAAGAGGACCCATGTCTAACCCGAGAACCACCCCGAAGGCCCTGGAACACCGCGGTCCCGGCGTCATGGCCCGTTACCCGGACCCCGCCGCCCGGGTGACCTCAGGAATCGCCGTCGGCGGTCGCACGGGACCGTCAGGTCCCTGCCGGGGCTGCCGAGGACACCTGGTCCGGCCGCTGGGGAGACCTCACGCTCTCGCTGTCGCTCCAAACGGTCGGCGTTGTGTTGCTCCGGGTGGCGGCGAGCGCCGTTTCGCTGTACGCCGGTGTCGTGGTCACGGGTCCGGGAGTCGGAGCGGGTGTCCCGGTGACGGCAGGCGACGAAGTCGGTAACGGCCGGCCCGTCAGCCATGCGCCGGTGTCCGTGTCTGGGTACGCGGGCGGTCAACTCCGGGGGATGGACATTCGCCGATCCCGCCGGGGTGCTTCGACACCGGAAAGCGTGCCTCGACGCCGCACGGCGCGGGCAACGACCGGGTCCTGGTCACCAGCGCATCCGGCTTCTGACCCGATTCGTCATCCGCCACTCCGTCGACTTGGCCGACCGGCACCAGATCGGTGCCCCGGCCACTCGTCCCAGCCGGATCCGACGCGCCAGGGAAGGACGGTCCTTCGCGACATCCGACGCCTGGTGGCGGCCGCACCCGGCCCCGCCCCGGTCCTGCCCCGCAGTCGTCGACACAAGCGACCTGAGCTGCGAGCAACCCCAGAAGAAGCAGCGTCCGCCACACCACACCAAGCGCCTGACGTTCGCGGCGTCGTCATGACGCCGACCGAAGCGCAGACGCAGGAGACCACAGCAATGAGCAACTCCCCTGCCGCAGGCCGAATCGTGTTTCCCAGGGACTTCGTGTTCGGCACGGCCACCAGTGCCTTCCAGATCGAGGGCGCCTGGGACGAGGACGGGAAGGGTCCCTCGATCTGGGACACCTTCGGACACACCTCGGGCAAGGTGCACCTGGACATCCCGGGCGATGTCACCGTCGACCACTACCACCGGTTCCGTGAGGACGTCGCGCTGATGCGCGACCTCGGAGTCGACTCCTACCGTCTCTCGCTGAGCTGGCCCCGGCTCCTTCCCGAGGGAACCGGTTCCGTGAACCGCGCGGGCATCGACTTCTACCACCGCCTCTTCGACGAACTCGACGCCGCCGGGATCTCCCCCAACGTCACCCTCTATCACTGGGATCTGCCTCAGGCACTCGAGGACCGCGGCGGCTGGGCCAACCGCGACGTCGCGCAGTGGTTCCGTGACTATGCCACGTTGGCGTTCGAGGAGTTCGGGGACCGGGTGCCGCACTGGGCGACGCTCAATGAGCCCATCGCGATCTGGGTGGGGTACGGCATGGGTCTGTTCGCGCCCGGCCACACGGACGCCCGGTTGGGCAAGCAGGCCATGCACCACGCGCTCCTCGCCCACGGTGAGGCGGTGCGCGCCTTCCGGGAGATCGGCACACCCGGATCCGAGATCGGAATCGTGGTGGACGTCTGGAAGCACCACCCCGCCACCGGGGAACCCGCCGACGCGGCCTTCGCGGACCAGTGCGAGGACGACGCCTTCCGGTTCTTCTTCGACCTGCTTCTGAAGAAGGGGTACAGCGAGCGCAACCTCGAACGCCTCACCCGGGAGGGAACCATGCCCGAGGTTCGCGACGGTGACCTGGACTTGATCGCCTCCCCGGTCGACTATCTCGGTCTGAACGTCTATTCCAGGGTCGTCGTCAGCGCCAAGGACAAGGACAAGAAGTGGTGGGAAGTCGATCGCGAGACCCATCCGGGCGGTAACTTCCTCGACAACGGCATGGAGTTCTACCCGAAGGCCGTCTACGACGCGATCAACCTGGCACGCGACGAATACGGCTGGACCGGACCGATGTACATCACCGAGAACGGCACGGTCGACGCCGACGGTGCCGACCCGTTCGACGACCAGGACCGCATCCGCTACGTGCGCGGCTTCCTGGAATGGATAGCCCGCGCGATCGACGAGGGCGCCGATGTGCGCGGCTACTACCTGTGGTCACTCCTGGACAACTACGAGTGGTCCGCGGGCTTCAGCAAGCGTTTCGGCATCGTCCACGTCGACCCCGACACCCTCGAGCGCAAGCCCAAGGCCTCGTTCGACTGGTATCGCGACGTCATCGCGCGCCGCGAACTCGACGTCTGAGCGCTCCGCCGTACCGCCGCGGAACCTGTGGCTCCTCGACCAGACGGCCGAGGAGCCACAGTCACGCGGGGATGCCCGACAACGGCGCCGGCGCGGCATTTCCGGCGCCAGCCCGGAAGCAGGGCCCATCCGTCACTGGCCGGGGGACCAGGAGGCAAGCCAGGCATGACGCTGCGGCACGGCAGCGTTCCGCGCAGTCCGGACGAGGACCAGGGCGTCGGCTCGCGCATGAGCGGCCGACGCCCCTCGCGTTCACCTTGAACAGCGAACCTGTTGCCCCCGTCTTCCCGAGCCACGGCTCTGCGGGTGCGGCGACGGTGCTCGGCCCATGAGAGCGGCCCGCCGTGTGTCAGGGCACGGCGGGCCGCGGTCGGTGAGGCCCGTTACCCGGGCCGAGCGCATGGTGATCAGGTGTCGGCAGGTTCCGGACGGGTCTCGCTCATCTTCATGAGCCGCTCCAGTACCTCATGCGGTACCGGCCGGGGAAGGAAGCCGACGAACTGACGCATCGCCATGGACGACAGGATGAGCAGCGCGTCGGCGTTCCCGTCCGCGGCCGCGTCGGCCTCCTCCTGGGGGAGCCCGGACATCATCTCCGCCGTCAGGGCGGGGCCGACGGTCGGGTGGCCGAACCACTCGCTGACCGTGGAGTCGAGGGTGAGCGGCCGCAGCAGGTCGTCGCCCGCCAGGTCGAGGGGGGCGGAGGTGACGACGTCGTGGGCGTTGTCGGCGAGCTCCACCTGATACCGCCCGGCGGCGACGGTCCAGTCGTCGCGGGTGATGTCCCAGTAGGCGAAGGCGCGGCGGTCCAGGGTGATCTCGACGGTGGTGCTCCCGCCCGGGGCGAGAGCCACCTTGGCGAAGCCGCGCAGTTCCCGGGCCGGGCCGCTGACCGGGCGTTGCGGCGCGGCGACGTAGACCTGCACCACGTGCTTGCCAAAGCGGTCGCCGGTGTTGGTGACCGTGACGTTCGCCGTGGCGGTGTCCGGGCCGGTGGCTGTGACCTGGAAGTCGGTCTGCTCGAAGGTGGTGTAACTCAGTCCGTGGCCGAAGGGGTAGCGGACGGCGACGTCGGCGGTCTCGTAGTAGCGGTAGCCGACCATGACACCTTCGCCGTAGCGGACGTGGCCCTGCTCGCCGGGGAAGTTCAGGAAGGAGGGGGTGTCCTCGAGTCGGAACGGGATGGTCTCGGCGAGTCGCCCCGACGGGTTGACCCGTCCGGTCAGCACGTCGGCGATCGCACCGCCGCCCGCCTGCCCGGGCAGCCACGCCTCCACCACGGCGTCCACCTCGTCGTGCCAGTCCTCCAGGCTCACCACACCACCGTTGAGGAGCACGACGACCGCACGGCGGGCCACCCGGGCCACCGATGACACCAACTCCACCTGCTCGGCGGGCAGGCGGATGTGCTCGCGGTCGAGTCCCTCGGACTCGTCGGCCTCGCGCAGGCCGATCACGAGTACGGCGGTCTCCGCCCGGCCCGCCAGTGCGACGGCCTCCTCGCGCAGTTGCCCGGCATCCGCGGACCCGGTGGTGTCATAACCCTGCGCGAAGTCGACCTTGGCCTCGGGCAGCAGGGCTCGTAGTTCCTCCAGCGGGCTGTCGACGCCGGTGGCCTTGACGTGCGAGCTGCCGCCGCCCTGGTAGCGCGGGGCCGAGGCGAACTCTCCGATGACGGCGATGCGGCCGGTGGGAGCGAGTGGCAGGGTCTGGTGGCGGTTCCTCAGCAGTACCAGGGAGTCGGCGGCGACCTCGCGGGCCAGCCGGTGGTGCGCGTCGTGGTCCACCGTCATGGGGCCGGCCTGGGCGCGGACCCGCTCGGCCAGGCCGCGCAGGCGGGCGACGGCGGTGTCGACGAAGGTCTCGTCCAGTTCTCCGGAGCGGACCGCGGCGGCGACCTCCGCGTCGGTGTCGCGATGGGTGCCGGGCATTTCCAGGTCGGTGCCGGCGATCAGCGCGGCGACGCGGTCGTTGACGGCTCCCCAGTCGGAGACGACGAGCCCGTCGAAGCCCCATTCCTTCCGTAGCACCTGGGTGAGCAGCCACCGGTTCTCGGCGGCGTAGGTGCCGTTGACCTTGTTGTAGGCGCACATGACGGTCGCCGGGCGGGCCTGCACCACGATCCGCTCGAATGCCGGGAGATAGATCTCCCGCAGGGTGCGCTCGTCGACGTCGGCGCTGACCCGCATCCGTTCGGTCTCCTGGTTGTTGGCCGCGAAGTGTTTGACCGACGCGCCCACGCCCTGGCTCTGGACGCCGGCCACATGGGCCGTACCGAGCACGCCGCTGAGCAGCGGGTCCTCGGAGAAGTACTCGAAGTTGCGGCCGCACAGCGGCGAGCGCTTTATGTTGACGCCGGGCCCCAGCAGGACGTCCACACCGAGCGCCCGCGCCTCGCGGCCGAGCGCCTCTCCCACCCGGCCGATCAGTTCCGGATCCCAGCTGGAGGCCAGCGCGACCGCGGGCGGGAAACAGGTTGCCGGATGACTGTCATAGAGACCGAGGCCGGAGTCCATGCGCTGGCGCCGGACGCCGTGCGGACCGTCGCTCAGAACGAGTGTGGGAATCCCGGCCTCTTCGGCGGGCTTGCTGGTCCACATGTCCCGCCCCGAGAGCAGTGCGGTCTTCTCGTCCAGGCTCAGCTCGTCTGCGCCGTGATCGTGGCTGGTCGCCATGGTGCGGATCCTTGGGTGGGTGAGGAATGAGAATCGGCTGCCGTCGCGCACTTGAAGGACGCCGAGGTCGTCCAGCAGCGCGTGACGGCTGCGGTGTGGCTCACGACCTTGTGTCCTGCCGCAGGACCAGACGGTGGCTTCCGGACCCGAGTCCGCCGGCCGCTTGTGTGGAGCGCCAGCCGTCGGGGGGGAGGAACCGTCCGGTTGTGCCGGGCGGCAGGTCGACGTTCACCGTGAGAGTTCCCCCGCTGATCGACCAGGAGACACACGCGGTTCCATAAGGGGTGGCGATCGAAGCGCTGGCGGCGGTGAGCGTGCCGCCGGGCCGGGGAGCGACCTCGATGGTGCGGTAACCGGGCTCGGCGGCCCGCAGTCCGGCGACGGACCGGTAGAGCCAGGCGGCGACGGCGCCGTAGGCGTAGTGGTTGAAGGACAGCATCGTGCCGGCCTTCTCGGTGTCGATGGTGCCATCGGGGCGGATGGCGTCCCACCGCTCCCACATGGTGGTGGCGCCGCGCCCGACCTGGTAGAGCCAGCCCGGACACTCGGTGTTGAGCAGGAGCTGGTACGCCTCGGCTGTATGGCCGGTGCTGGTGAGGGCGGGCAGTACGAACGGGGTACCGAGGAAGCCGGTGGCGATGCGCCCGCTGTTGGCGCGGACCAGGGCGGCCAGAGCCTCGCCCACAGCGGTCCGCTCCGTGGTGGGTGCGATCCCGAAGGCGATGGCGAGCGCACATCCGGTCTGGGTGGTGCGGGCGTGGTCGCCCCACTTGCGCCAGGCGGCCTCCGCGGTGCGGCGGTGCAGGGCCCCGTACTGTTCGGCGTCGTCGGCACGGCCGAGTTCGCGGGCCGCTCCGGCGAGCAGGCGGGCGCTGTGCGCGACGAAGGCGGTGGCGACGTAGCCGGGGTCGGTGGTGGCGCGCTCCGGGTGCTCCGGTGGGGCGGCCGGGTCGAGCCAGTCACCGAGTTGCGCGTTGCCGCTCCAGGTCCCGTCGTCGTCCAGGTGATCGGCGGTGAACTCGACCCAGGCGCGCATCGTGGCGTAGTGGCGGTCGAGTGCGCTGCGTCGGCCGTAGGCCTCGAAGAGGGCGGCGGGTACGACGGTGGCGGCGTCGCCCCAGCCGGCGGCGGTGCCAGCGAACGGCAGCTCGGTCGGCGGCATGTCCCCGAGGTCCACATCGGGGATCACCAGGGGGACCGCGCCGTCCGGGCGTTGCTCGATGCCGAGGTCGGTGAGCCAGCTGTCGAGGAAGGAGCGACTGTCGAACGTGGCGCAGGCCGTCGGGGCGAAGGCCATGATGTCGCCGGTCCAGCCGAGCCGTTCGTCGCGCTGCGGGCAGTCCGTGGGGACGGCGAGGAAGTTGCCGCGCTGGGAGCGGACGACGTTGTCGTACAGCCTGTTCACGCGCTCGTCGGAGCAGTGGAACTCACCGATGCGGCGCAGATCGCTGGCCACGACGACCACCTCGATCTGTCCGATCGTGACGCCCGGGGAGGCGTCGATCTCCGCGTACCGGAAGCCGTGGAACGTGAACTCCGGCTCCAGGTCCGCCGTGTCGCCGGCCAAGGTGTACTGGTCGGTCGCACGCGCGCCGCGCAGGATGCTGGTCAGCAGGCGGCCTTCGTCATCAAGGACTTCCGCATGCCGGATCGTGACGGTGCTTGCCGCCGGACCGTCGGCACGGAGCCGGAGCCAGCCGGTGATGTTCTCACCCGCGTCGACGGCGATCGTGCCGTTGGGGAGTGTCCGATACTCCGGCCGGATGATCTGCACGACACGCACGGGCGGGTGGGCCCGCAGCGCGAGCCCCGAGGGCAGCGGGAGGGTGGCGGCGCGCTCCCAGCCGCGGTCGTCGAAGCCCGCCAGCCGCCAGCCGTGGGGCTCTTGGCGGAGGTCGCGTTCGCAGCCGTCGTACAGGTCCGCCGCCAGCAGATCGCCGTACCCGCCTCGCCACTGGTCGTCCGTGCCCACCGTGACGGTGCTGCCGTCGGCCAGGGTGACCTCCAGTTGGGCGAGCAGCGCGGAGGTATCGCCGTAGACGTCGCGGTTCTTGTGCCAGGTGAGGTGGCCTCGGTACCAGCCGTCGCCGACCGCGGCGGAGACGGCGTTGCGGCCGACGGTGAGCAGGTCGGTGACGTCGTAGGTGGCGTAGAGCAGCCGGTTGGGGTAGCTGGTCCAGCCCGGTTCCAGCAGGTCCTCGGAGACGGGACGGCCGTTGATCGTGGTGCGGTGGACGCCCAGCGAGGTGATGTACAGGCGAGCGGATACCGGCTCCGCCGGGAGTTCGACCTCCCGGCGGAGCAACGGCACGGGGCCGGGGGAGGTGCGGCCCCGGTCACTGGGGACGTGGACGGGACGGGCCGTCCAGTCCCTGTCGCCGAGCAGCGCTGCCTCGACGCGGGAGAGTTCGCTCCATTCCGTCCACCCGAGGTCGGTGCGGACGCGGACGCGCCAATAGCGAACCGCCCGGCTGCGCAGCGGTTCGGCCGGCCACGGGTGATCCGTCACCACGCCGGAGTCGACCTGCCCGCTGGAAGCCGCTTCGCCAAAGGTCTGGTCGGCGGACACCTGGATCTCGTAGGCGTGCTGGAGGACGTCCGGCCGGTCGCTCACCAGCGACCACGACAGACGAGGCCGCGCGTACGCGGTGGCCACGAGACCGGAGTCGCCCGCCGTGCGGAGCCCGGTGACCGTCGTCGCGGCGTCGGTCGTACGGAGTGCCTCGAGGTTCGGCGTCGTCATGACTGGAGGTGCCTCCGGAGGAATCGCAGCGTGGACTGGTGCAGCGTGGTGCGGTGCGGGACGGAGCCCCAGGCATGGTCCGCGCCTTCCACGATCTGGATCTCCGCGTTGCCGTCATAGTGGTCGAGATAGCGGCGCACGTACTCAAGGGGAGCGACGTCGTCCTTGTCGCCGTGCAGGATGTGAACCGGGCCGGTGTACGCGCCGGACCGCCCGTACACATCGAGAGCGGCGATGTCCTCGACGTGAGCGGGACTCATCCGGTGCCCGTCCGCGTCGAAGTACCCCTTCTGCTCGATCTCCGCCGCGAGGCTGCGGCCCTTGAGACGGCCCCCGCCGATCTCGAAGGGGGCGATCGCTGCCGGAGACCAGAGGCACAACGCGCCGATACCCGGCTCCTCGGCGGCGACGATACCGGCGACCACACCTCCCATGCTCATACCGACGAGGCCGATCCGCTCGGCGGCGACGAAGTCGAAGGTGCGGACCGCTTGGAGCACCGCCCGGGTTTCGGCGATCTCACCGGTGATGGTCACGTCGAAGAAGTCACCGTCGCTCTCCCCGTGGCCCGAGAGGTCGAAGCGGACCGAGGCGATGCCGTGGGCCTCCAGCAGCCGGGACATGGCGACGAAGTTGGGCAGTTCGAGCCGGTTGGAGGTGAAGCCGTGGACGAACACGGCGGTCGGCCAACGGGTTCCGGCGGGCCCCTCGGGGATGTGCACGGTGGAGCGCAGCGTCAGACCGTTGTGGTGGAAGTCGTGATGGCGGATCACGCGGCTGCCTTTCGGGATGTGTCGAGTGCGGGCGTGTGCGGCGGTCGGTGTGCTGCGGCTGCGCCTCACTTCGGTTAGCACCGGCGACAGGGAGAGGGGAATTCATGACGGGGCAGGCCCGGCCAGTATCCAAGAGGTACGTAACCTCACTGCGTCGCGACACTTAAACGTGTAGGTAAGCTGAAGGCTCAAGCTAACCGCAGCCGCGGGCTTTGGCAAGGGGCCTGGCAGAGGGAGGGGATGCATGACTGGAAAGACCGGTCGTGGGCGAGTGACCAGCGCGGATGTCGCACGTGAGGCGAAGGTGTCCCGTGCGACGGTGAGTTACGTCCTCAACGACTCCCCGCACCAGAAGATCCCCGAGACCACCCGGCAGCGAGTGCGGGATGCGGCCGCGCGGCTCGGATACGCGCCGTCGGCCGCGGCGCGCTCACTGCGCAGGGGGCGCTCGGACATCGTGCTCGGGCTGCTGCCCGACTGGCCGATCGAGCACGTCCTCGGACGGCTCGTCCAGCAGTTGACCACCGCCCTGGCCGACCACAAGCTCACGTTTCTCGTGCACTCGGCGGCTCACCCCGCCCGGCCCCTGCGGGAGGTCTGGAAAGCCTTGACGCCGGCGGCGGTTCTGGCGCTGGACGCGTTCCCGGAGGCCGAGGCCGGCGCCATGCGGGCCGCGGGAATCGAAGTCGTCATGGCAGTGCACGGCTCGGTGCGGAGCGGCCATGGATCTCCCCTCGTGTCCGAGGAGCCGATCGGAGCAGCGCAGGCCCGCTACCTCGGCCGTGCGCACCGTCGGCTCGGCTATGCCTGTCCGGACCTGGCGAGGCTCGGTGTCCTGGCCCGGCCGCGACTGGACGGCGTGCGCGAGGTGTGCGCCGAACTCGGCCTCCCGGAGCCGGATGTCCGGACCGTCCCCGTCGAGCCGGACGGTGCCGTCGAGGCGGTGAAGGCGTGGCTCGCCGCCGATCCGCCGGTGACGGGCGTCTGCGCGTTCAACGACGATGTCGCCCTGGCCATTCTGGCCGCCCTGCGGTCACTCGGGCTGCGGGCCCCGGCGGACCTCGCCGTGATCGGCGTCGACGACATTCCCGGCGCGGCGCTGGCCCAGCCGCCGCTCACCACGATCCTCCGCGACACCGAGGTCATCGCGCGGGGCCTGGCGCGCCGTATCGTCGACACCCTCGACGGGGCGCAGGTCCCCACCGATCCCATCCAGGACCCGCTGCGGGTTCACATTCGCGCGTCCACCTGACCCGTGACCGGTCCGCTGTCGCACCGGTTGACCGGCCACATCCGTGCCCCTGCTGTCTGCTTCACCGCGACTGCCTTCCGTGAACCTCTTGCGCAACGAAGGCGACACAGTTAGTTTACGGACATTCGCTTAAAGGTGTAAGTAACGACTCTGGTGTGACACACGCTGGACGACGCCTTTGCGTCGACGTCACCTCCAGCAGCTGTCGCGCCGGGAACCTGCCTCAACCCGCGGCGGAACCTTCTGGGACTCCGCTCAGCCATGGCGGTCACCCAGTGCCCGCCCGACGCCCGGCCCGTCCACCTCGGTGGCTTGATCCGATCCACGACGTTCGCCCCGTTGCCCATGCCCTCACCGCGGCCGCGGTTCCATCCCCGGCTCCGCAACCTTCCCGACCTCACGGAGATCTCGATGAAGAGAAGAACCGTCCTCCAGACCTCGCTCGCCGTCGTGGCATCGCTCGCGCTCGCCGCCTGCGGCGGCGGGGACGGCAACGACAACGCCGGCGCCGGTCCGGTGGACCTGACCATCGCCCTGTCCTCGGCGCCCAACAGCCTGGACCCCGCCCAGTCCGCTGTCGGGCCCTTCCTGAGCTACGTCGAGCCCGCCTACGCGACGCTGTTGACCCGTAAGGCCGACGGCACCCTGGGGGCCGGGCTGGCCGAAAAGTGGGGTTATGTCGGCAAGGGGAACACCAAGTTCGAGCTCCGCCTGCGCAAGGGCGTGAAGTTCGCCGACGGTACGCCGGTCACGGCCACCGCCGTCGTCGACTCGATCAAGTACTTCGTGAAGGGCAGCGGACCCGGCGGTGCCTGGTTCCGTCCTCTGACCTTCTCCACGCCGGACGACTCGACCGTCGTGATCAGCAGCCCGACGCCGAACCCTGACATGGGGGCGCTCTTCACGCCCGCGTTCCTGGGCGGCGCCATCATCAGCCCGGAGGGGCTGAAGAACCCGAAGAAGCTCGCTTCGGCGACCTTCGGCGCCGGACCGTACGTGTACAGCGCCCAGCAGTCGGTCTCCGGCGACCACTACGTCTACGTCCCGAACAAGAACTTCCACGACCAGGACGCCATCCACTTCAAGAAGATCACCGTCCGGGTGATGCCGAACGTCAACTCGCAGGTGCAGGCACTGAAGTCCGGGCAGATCGACCTCATGTACGGCACCCCGGACGTGGCGCCGACCGTCAAGGGCGACAAGTCGATCACCACGCTCAAGAAGCCCACCACGTGGGCGGGCCTGTTCCTGCTCGACCGCGCGGGCACCGTCGTCAAGGGACTGGCCGATGTGCGGGTCCGGCAGGCACTGAACTTCGCCGTCGACCGCTCCGCGATCACGAAGGCGGTCTACGGCGACTATGGGACACCGGTCTCCCAGCCGGCGATGCCCGGTTACGACGGCTACAGCTCCGCTGCCGCGGACATGTACCCCTACGACCCCGCCAAGGCCAAGAAGCTCCTGAAGGAGGCGGGCTACGGCAAGGGCCTGACCATCCCGGTGAACTACGGGTCGTTCGACCCCTCGACGACCAAGATGGTCCAGGCCGTGCAGGACCAGCTTGCCAAGGTGGGTGTCACGCTGAAGCTGAGGGCCGCCACGAACTTCGGCGGCTGGATCAACGACCTGCTGTCCAAGAAGTACGCGGCCACCGTGCTCTCCCCTGGCCAAGGTGGCGATGCCAACTTCTACGCACAGCAGCCGGGGTTCACCAAGACGGGCATCATGAACATCTTCGGCGTGGCCGATCCCGACGTCGACGCCGCGTACGCCCGGCTCGCCAAGTCGAACCCGCAGTCCAGCGGGGAGGCGGCGAAGGATCTCACCGACGTCATCACGCAGAACGCGCTCGCCCTGCCGGTGTCCGGTACGGACACCATCATCATGTTCAACAGCAAGCTGCGCGGGGTGCAGTTCCCGGAGGGCGGCGCCCAGCTGAACTCCAACACCGTGTGGACCACCCGCTGACGAGGAACCGATGTTTCCCATCATTCTCCGCAGGCTGGCGCTGTCGATTCCGCTCCTGGTGATCGTCTCGGCGATCACCTTCGTCTTGGAGTCGTTTGTGCCGGGAGACCCGGCACGAACGATCCTGGGCATCAACGCGACACAGGAGCAGTACGACGCGCTGAGAGCCACGCTCCATCTCGATCAGTCGATCGCCGCACAGTACTGGCTCTACCTGCGCGACGTCCTGGGAGGTGACTTCGGAGACTCGCTGTTCACCGGCGAATCCGTGCTGGGGACGATCAACCAACGGCTGCCGGTCACCCTCGCACTGGTGATCGGCGCCACCGGGCTGTCGACCCTGGTCGGCGTACTTCTCGGGGTCTACAGCGCCACGCGCGGCCGGTTCAGCCGCCGGCTGACCGACGTGGTGTCGCTGCTGGGCAGTGCCCTGCCGAACTTCTGGCTCGCGCTGATGCTCGTCTCCCTGTTCGCCGTCAGGTTCCCGATCTTCCCGGCCACCGGGTACACCCCGTTCGCCGAGTCACCCGGGCAGTGGGCTGCCGGCCTCGTGCTGCCCGTGGTCGCGCTCTCGATCGGCGGGGTCGCCATGATCGCGAAGGTCACTCGCGACGCGATGCTGACCACTCTCGGCCTCGACTACATCAGAACGCTGCGCGCCTCCGGGGTAGGGCGGTCGTCCATCATCTGGAAGCACGCTCTGCGCGGTTGCGGGCTGCCGGTGGTGACCGCGGTCGGCCTCACAATGATCGCATTCGTCCCCGGCACAGTCTTCGTAGAGAACGTCTTCACCCTGCCCGGTCTGGGGACGACGGTCACGGAGGCGACCAATCAGCACGATCTGCCGGTCGTGCAGGGCGTCGCCCTCACCTTCACCGTGATGGTGATCGTGGTGAACCTCGTCGTCGACGTTCTCTACAGCTTCCTTAACCCGAAGGTGCGTGTGGAATGACCGCTGTAGATCTGCCCGTGAGCACGTCACCGCGGACACGGGCCAACCCCCTGGCCGGGATCTGGCACCGTCCCCTCACGGCCGCGGCGCTCGCCGTGATCGTGCTGGTCACCGCCGCCGTGATCCTCGCCCCCCTTCTTGCACCGCACCCGCCGCTGGCGCAGGACCTGCTCCAGGCGCGCGGCGGTCCGTCGGCGAACCATCCGCTGGGGACCGACGAACTCGGCCGTGACGTGCTGAGCCGGTTGCTCTACGGAGGGCGGCCGGCCCTGCTCGGGGTGGGTGTGGCCGTGCTCGTCTACGCCGTCCTGGGCATGACCCTCGGCATCCTCGCCGGCTATCTGCGGGGCTGGACCGACCGAGTCATCGTCGCCGTGCTGGATGTCATGCTCTCGGTTCCCGCGATCATCCTCATGCTGGCCATCCTGGCGATCTTCGGCCAGAGCAACGCCGCCGCCATGGTCACGCTGGGTGTCCTCGCTTCCGCGGGCCTCGCCCGGATCATCCGCAGCTCGTGCATCGCGCTGCGTGAGGAGTTGTTCGTCGATGCCGCCAAGGTGTCGGGGCTGAGCCCGGCGCGGATCATGGGTCGTCACATCTTCCCCGGGCTGGTGGGACAGCTGCTGGTTCAGCTGTGCCTCTTCTCGGGCATCGCCCTCGCCGTCCAGACCGGCCTCGGATTCCTCGGCCTGGCCACCCCCGCGCCTGCCCCGAGCTGGGGCGGCATGGTGGGGGAGGCCGCGCAGGTCATGCAGCAGAACCCCTACCTGCTCCTGGTCTCCGGCGGCATGATCGGAATCATGTCCGTCGCCTTCGGCCTGCTCGGCGACGGGCTGCGCGACCTCCAGGAGGACCGGAGGCGCGGAACCGGTGGCGGACCGCGGCGGCCGATCTCCGCGGCGCCCGTCGAGGCCGCCGGTGAGCCCTCGGACAGGCAGTCGGAGGGCGCGGTGCTCGCCGTGCGCGACTACTCGATCGCCTTCGCCACGGCGCAAGGGCCGCGCACCGTCGTCGACTCCGTCGGCTTCACGGTGAAGGCCGGTGAGATATTCGGTCTCGTGGGCGAGTCCGGTAGCGGAAAGACGGTGACAGGTCTGTCGCTGCTCGGGCTGCTGGCCCCCAACGGGGCGGTGACGGGCGGCTCGGCCTGGCTGGCCGGCACCCGGATCACCGGCCTGCCGGAGCGGGAGCTGCGGCGGATCCGTGGCAGCGAGATCGCCCTGGTGTCGCAGGAACCCATGGTGGCGCTCGACCCGCACTTCACCGTCGGCTCCCAGCTGTCCGAGGTCATCCGCCGCACCGGTGCCGTGTCCGGTGGAAAGGACGCCGTCAGGCAACGAGTCCGGGAGCTGCTGACGAGCGTATACCTGCGCGACCCGGACGACGTCGCGCGCAGGCACCCGCACGAGCTGTCCGGGGGCATGCTCCAGCGGGTCGCCATCGCCATGGCGCTGGCCGGCTCGCCGAAGGTACTGATCGCCGACGAACCCACCACGGCACTGGACGTCACGGTGCAGGCCGGCATTCTCGACCTGCTCCGGTCGCTGCGCGACGAGCGCGGCATGGCGATCATCCTGATCACCCATGACCTGGGAGTGGTGGCCGATACGTGCGATCGCGCCATCGTGATGGAGAAGGGCCGGATCGTGGAAGAGGGCTCGGTCGAGGACATCTTCTACCGGCCTCAGCACCCGTACACGAAGAAACTCATCGAGAGCACCCCCAGCATCGCACCTACCGAGGGCAGGACCGCGTGACCGGTACACCCGTACTCCAACTCGACGGCCTCGCGGTCCGCTACCCTTCGCGTGGCCTGCGCAAGCCCCCCACCACGGTCATCGAGAGCGTGTCACTCGAGGTCGGTCACGGCGAGACGGTCGCGCTCGTGGGCGAGTCGGGCTCGGGCAAGACGACCATCGGCAGGGCGGTGCTGGGACTGACCCCGGTCAGCGGCGGGCGCGTGCTGCTCGAGGGGCGGGACATCACCCGTCTCACCGGCCCTGCGCGCCGAGCGCTGTCCACCGATCTCCAGGCGATCTTCCAGAACCCGTACGGTTCGCTCAACCCAGCGCTGCCCGTGGGCCGGACGCTCGCCGAGCCCCTGCTCACCGGTTCGTCCCGCTCACCCGGTGAAGTCCGCGCTCACGTCACCGATCTGCTGCGTCGCGTCGGCCTGCCCGAGGACGCGGCCGACCGCTACCCGGCCCAGTTCAGCGGAGGTCAGCGTCAGCGCATCGCCATCGCCAGGGCGGTGGCCCGGCAACCGAAGATCATCATCTGCGACGAACCGACCAGCGCCCTCGACGTCACCACGCAGGCCGCCGCCCTGGAACTCCTCGCCGAGCTCCAGAGCACGCTCGGCTGCGCGTACCTGTTCATCACGCACGACCTCGCCGTGGTCAGGGAGTTTGCGGCGCGCGCCCTGGTACTGCAGCAGGGACGCATTGTCGAGGAGGGGCCCAGCACCGACGTGTGCGACCGGCCGCGGCACGAGTACACCCGGCGACT
The DNA here is from genome assembly GCF_057710365.1 of Streptomyces sp. bgisy027. NCBI lineage: Bacteria > Bacillati > Actinomycetota > Actinomycetes > Kitasatosporales > Streptomycetaceae > Streptomyces > Streptomyces sp. bgisy027. The sequence continues at coordinate 80,746 of NZ_JBYIVZ010000018.1, read as the reverse complement.
GGTGGCGGCCGCGCCCGTCCCGGACCCGGTCCTGCAACGCGAGCGCCGTCAAAGGCGGATGGAGGCGGAAGCAACCGCGCGATGAGCCGGCCAGACCGGGCCGTCGGCGCCGTTCCAGGCGACGGCTTCCCACTCACGGCCACACCGACGCGCGAGAATCAGAGCAGGGGAAGCGCCCTCCACCGTCCGACCGCGGCCGGGTATACCGGACGGTCGGAAGGCGTGTGGCCGCAGCAGACGGGCAGGGGGACTGCCGACACCTCCGGCGTTTCCGCGCGCGCCGGTCAGGCGGATTCCCGAACGCGGAGCAGGAGGTCGTCCCGGAGGGGCTGGGCGGGAACCTGCTTGCCGCCCAGCGTGTCGATGACGCGGCGGGCAAGGCCCCGCGCGATGGCGTCGGTGTCGCGGACGACCGTGGTCAGCGGTGGCTGTGCCAGCGCCGCGCTGGGAATGTCGTCGACGCCGATCACGGCCAGGTCCTGCGGAGCGCGCAGTCCGAGCTGGCTCAGGCCTGCGAGCACGGCGAGGGCGACATTGTCGTTGAAGGCGCAGATCCCCGTCACCGGCGGGTCGGCGGCGAGCCATGCCTTCACCGCTTCGGCGGCACCCGGCGCGTCGAGGGGCACTGTCCGGACGTCCGGCTCCGGCAGGCCCAGTTCTGCGCAGATCCTGCGGACGCCGTCCAGCCTCGGCTGGGCCAGGACGTCGAGTCCCGGCAGGTCGGGGTAGGCATAGCCGAGCCTGCGGTGGGGTGCGGCGAGGTGCCTTGCCTGGAGTGCGCCGATCGGTTGCTCGGGTACCAGGGGAGGGCCGGGCTCATTCCGTATCGGCCCGTGCATTGCCATGACCACCTCGATTCCAGCCGCGCGCATGGCCTCGGCCTCCAGGTCGTCGAACGCCTGGAGGGCCAGCACCGCCGCCGGGGTCATGGCTTTCCAGATGTCCCGCAGGGGGCGCGCGGGATGAGCCGAGGAGTGCACCACGAAGGTCAGCCCGTTCTCGGCGAAGGCATTGGTCAGCTGCTGGATGAGCCGGCCGAGGACGTGCTCGATCGGCCAGTCCGGCAGCAGGCCGAGCACGATCTCCGAGCGCCCCGTGCGCAGGGCACGCGCCGCGGCCGATGGTGCGTAGCCCAGCCGGCTGGCCGCATCCCACACCCGCTGCCGGGTGGCTTCGGGGATCTTCTGATGGGCGACGGCGTTGAGGACGTAGCTCACCGTCGCGCGGGAGACTCCGGCCTCCCGCGCCACATCCGCGCTGGTCACCCGTCTGCCGCCGGACAATCCGGTCACCCGCCTCGCCTCGGTCGCACCTCTTGTTTAATGCCCACGGCCGCGGTTAGCTTACCGGCCAGATCACGCGACTGGCACGCGTCAGTGAAACGAGTAGGCGCCTCTCGCCCCGAGCAGTGCCCGCGCACCGTCGCCCGACGACTCGCAGCCGGCTGACCAAGCTTCCCATCCCCTTCCCGGTGCTTGTAGAGGAGGAGCCGTGTCCGGCATCAGGGACGCCACGACGAGCCCATGGAAGATCGCGACCCTCGCGGGCATGGCCTCCTACCTGGACGCCGCGGCCCTGGTCACGTCAGGAATCGCCCTCGGGGGCTATTATGCCGGGCCGCTCCAGCTCGCCGCCGGCGTCGTCGGGTCTCTGCTGGGCCTGCAGACGCTGGCGTTCGCGGTCGGCGCGCTGTTCGGCGGCCGACTGGGCGACCGGTTCGGCCGCCGAACCGTGTTTACCGTCTCGCTCGTGCTCTACGCGGTAGGCGTCCTGTTTCTCCTCGTGGCCGCCGGACCTGCCCTGCTGTACGCCGGTGTCATGGCGACCGGCCTCGCCATCGGCGCGGATCTTCCCGTGTCGCTCGCGCTCGTCGATGAGGAGGCACCGCCGGGCAGGAAGGGCACCATGGTCGCCTTCTCCGGCATGCTGTGGCTCGCCGGCATCGTGGCCGTGCTCGGCTTGAGTTCTTTCATGGGAGTGCAGGGCATGCTCGGCGGCCGGATCCTCTTCGCCCACCTCCTGGTCGTGGCGGTCGTGGTGGTGCTGCTGCGTCTCAGCCTCACGGAGTCGGCCGAATGGGCAGCCGCGCGCAGGGCCGCCGACGCCCGTCCGGCGGCGGACTCGGAGACCATCGCGTTCGGCCGTATCCGCGATCTCTTCCGAGTGCCGACCGTCCACGCCCTGATCGCCACCGGCCTGTACTATGCGACCTGGAACCTCGGCGCGAACACCCTCGGCCAGTTCGGAGCCTTCCTGTGGACCGCACTCGCCAAGGGGGAGGTCGCCCAGTTCTCCCAGCTGGCCCTCCTCGGACTGCCGATGGGCTTCCTCGCCGGCCTCGTGTTCATGCGGGTCGTCGACCGGCCCGTTAGGCATGTCTGGTTCGCTGTCGGCACCGCCCTCATCGTCATCGCCTGGGCGCTCCCCACGCTGCTCGGCCCCGGCAAGTTCACGCTGGTCGCCGTGATGCTCATCTCCGGCCTCGGCAATTCCTTCGCCGGCGAGTCCCTTTACAAGGTCTGGTCGCAGGAGCTGTTCCCCACCCTGCTGCGGGCCACTGCCCAGGGTGTGACGATGGCCTTTGCCCGAGCCGTCGCCGGACTGGCTGCGCTGGGCACGCCTGCCCTTGCCCTGGGCCACACCCAACTGTTCTTCGGCCTGCTCCTTGCCGTGACGCTGGTGGCGGCGCTCATAGGTCTGGCCTGGGTGCCCCGCCTGCCCACCGTCCCCCGCCCGGAAGAGCCGATGGCACCGGACACGCCCGCGGCCGACGGACCCTGGAAGACAGCCGTGTGATCCTCCACCGTGCGAGCCGAAAAGGCGCCTTCCTCCCGGTCCCGTCGGATGATCTCGGGCCAGGGCGAAGACGGACTCCACCGAGTGGATCGTCATCTCGCGCTCCCCGGAAACCGGGTTCGTAGGCGGAGTCGCTTCTTGCGGCTCGCCCATGTGAACCTCGCGGACGACTACATTGCGTCAACGCTGACCGGCGTGCTGCGTCACAGCCGGGAGGGGGGAGCGGTGGTTCGACGCGGCACGAGAGTGGGGGAGAGCTTGAGCTGAACCGAAGCCTTGCGCCGGTCGGCTATCCGCTCCAGCAGGAGGCGAGCCGCGTTGTCGCCGATCTCGTGGCCGGCCTGGTCGACGCTGGTCAGAGAAATCGGACCGAACGCGGCGAAGGTCGTGTTGTCATAACCGGCGACAGAGATGTCGCCGGGCACGGAAACCCCAGCTTCGGCGAAGGCCTCCAGGACACCCATGGCAACGATGTCCGCGCCGGCGAAGACGGCCGTGGGTCGGCGGGGGCGTGCGAGGAGCTCCTTGGCGCCCTGGTATCCGCCCTTTTGCGTGTAGCTGGTGGAGACGATGTCGATCTCCTCGGCCAGTCCGAGGGACTGCATGGCGCGCCGATACCCCTCGGCGCGCTGCGCGTTGGGCATCTCCGCGATGCGCGTGGGGTCGGTTTCGTGGTGCTCGATGTGGGCGATTTCGCGATGTCCGAGGTCGGCCAAGTGGCCTATGACCAAGGCCGCTCCAGCCATGTCGTCATCGGTGACGGCGTCGTAGGCGAAGGAATGCCCGTGGCGGCCGACGACGACGGTCGGTACGAGGGAGGCGATGTGCTCGAGATGAGCGCGTGATGAGACGGGAGCGACGAGGACGATGCCGTCCATGCCCCGGTCGATCATAGCCTCGGTGACGTGTACCTCCGCCTTCTCGTCGTTGCAGCCGCCGGGCCCCAGAAAGACCTGGTAGTCGGTCTCCGCGAGTCTGCCGGTGATCCCGTCGAGGATCTCAGGAAAGAAGGGGTTGCGGATATCGGGCAGCATGACGCCGATGGTGTACGTCTGGCCGCGTAGACCTCGTGCGGCCGCGTACGGCCGGTATCCCAGTTCGTCGATCGCCCGGCGCACCTTGGCGCGCATTTTGGGGCTCGCTCCGTAGGCGTTACGCAGCACCTTCGAGACAGTGGTAGTGGACACCTGGGCGTGCCGTGCGACATCGACGATGGTGACGCGGCGCGGTGGTGCGGGCGGCTCCATCCGGTGCCCTCCAGTGGTGGGGAACGTTGTCGGGGAAGTCTACGAGTGGATTCTGAGGCGTGGGCAGGAGTGGCCCTGATCCGCCCGTTCCGCCACGTCCTGGGTGTCCTGGCGACGAAACAATCACGCAGCCTGCTCGGCATCTTGACGTCACCGTGGAGGCTCTCTAAGGTCTGGCACCACCCTGTGAGAAACGTTACCCAAAATCCAGTCCGGACGACGGGTGGCCGACGCCGGACTTCACCCGAGCGCCCACCAACAGCCGGTACCCCTCCCGCATGCCGCCGAGCGGACCCGATCCTGCCCGGCCCCTTGATGAAACGTTTCAAGGAAGTAGGTCCGCCTGTGACCCTCGCTCCACACGACCGGCTTCCGGACCGCGGTCAACTCTCGGTCCCAGCCCCGACGGCGCGTGTCCGCCGTGCACGCACCACCCCGCCCTGGTGGTTCGCGCTGCCAGCACTGCTGCTGTTTGCGTTCGTCGTGCTGGTGCCGAGTGTCCGGGGCGTGTACTACGCGTTCACCGACTGGGACGGGCTGAACCCCGACTTCGCCTTCGTTGGGTTGGACAACTTCTCCGCCATGCTGAGCGATGCCGACGCGAGGCAGGCCGTCTGGCACACCCTGCTGATCGCCGTGTCGATCACGATCGTCCAGAACGCGCTGGGGCTGGTGCTGGCCCTCGGAGTCAACTCGGCCATCAGGTCGCGGAACGTCCTGAGGGTGTTCCTGTTCGCCCCGGCCGTGATCACCCCGATCGTGACCGCCTACCTGTGGCGCAACCTGCTCGGTCCGGACGGCGCGGTCAACAGCCTCCTGGGTGCTGTCGGGCTGGGCGGCTGGGAGCAGGACTGGCTGGGAGATCCCGACCTCGCGCTGTGGGCCGTGGTGGGGGTCGTCGTGTGGCAGTTCGCCGGTTACTCCATGGTCATCTTCCTGGCCGGACTTCAGTCCGTGCCCAGGGCGGTCCTTGAGGCCGCGGCGATCGACGGAGCCGGTCCCGTACGGCGCTTCTGGTCGGTGACCCGCCCGCTGCTGGCACCGGCGTTCACCATCAACCTGATGCTGTCGATCATTGGTGGAATCAAACTTTTCGACCAGGTGTTCGCGCTGACCGGCGGCGGACCGGGACACGCGACGGACACGATCTCGACCCTGATCTACAAAGACGCCTTCACGCTGGGGGAGTTCGGCTACAGCATCGCCCTCGCGGTGGTCCTGACGATCGTCGTGGCGATTGCATCCACCGGCCAGTACCTCATGTTGTCCCGCAACGAGAGGGCCGCGTCATGAACCGCTACCGCCCGCGCACCCTCGCCCTCGAACTGGCGATGATCGCCGGGGCCCTGTTCGTCGCTTTTCCGGTGTACGTCCTGGTCAACCTCGCCGTGCGGCCGACGTCCGACACCTCCTCACCCGTCCGCCCCACCACCTCACCCACCCTCGGCAACTTCACCGAGGCCTGGCAACAGGGTGCACTCGGCGGCGCCTTGGCCAACAGTGTGCTGGTGACGGTGTGCAGTGTCGCCATCGTGCTGGCCGTCTCCTCCCTCGCGGCCTACCCGCTCGCCCGGATCACGGCCCGCTGGTCCCGGGCGACCTACCTGCTCGTCCTGCTGGGCCTGATCTTGCCCTTCCAGCTCGCCTCACTGCCGCTGTACCAGACCATGCGCGATCTCGGTCTGCTCGGCAGCCCCTGGGCGCTGGTCCTCTTCTATTCGGGCCTACAGGTCCCCTTCACCATCTTCCTGTACGTCGGCTTCCTGCGTGCCCTGCCACGCGACTTCGAGGACGCCGCCCTGATCGACGGATGCACACCGCTGCAAGGCTTCCGGTATGTGGTCCTGCCCATGCTGAAGCCGGTCACCGTCACCGCCCTGGTGCTGAACGCGGTGGCCGTCTGGAATGACTTCTTCACTCCGCTGCTCTACCTCAGCGGCAGCGCCCAGCAGACCCTGCCGGTCGCGATCGCCGGTTTCGTCGGCCAGTACGTCACCGACTGGAACCTCATCTTCGCCGCACTGGTCATCAGCGTCCTGCCCGTCCTGATCGTCTACTTCCTGCTGCAGCGCAGCATCATCAGCGGCTTCGCGGGAGGGCTGAAGGGATGACAACCCACCCTTCCTCCTCAAGGGAGACACCATGAACACACGCACACCCACGGCCCTGATCGCCGGAGCGACAGCCGCCGTCCTCCTCCTGACCGCCTGCAGCGGTGGCACCAATGCCGGCTCCGGCGGCGGCTCGGGCGGCTCCCAGACCCTCACGCTCGCGTCGCAGGACCAGGGCTCCATCGATGCCGTCGTCAAGGCGTTCGAGAAGGCCAACCCGGGTGTCAAGGTCCGTTACACCGTCACCGGCACCGACCAGTACCAGCAGCAGATCCGCACGCAGCTGAGTTCGGGAACGGCACCGGACGTGATGTCGGTCTGGCCGGGCGACGGGAACGCCGCGGCCACTCAGGTCCTGGCCGAACCCGGTTACCTGCGTGATATTTCGGACCAGCCCTGGGTCGCGAAACTGCCGGACGCGGTCAGGAACATGACCGAGTACGAGGGCAAGACGTACACCGCGCTCTTCGGGCTGAACGGCATCGGCGCCATCTACAACGACCAGGCGATGGAGAAGGCCGGACTCACCCCGCCGGGCACCTGGACGGAGGTGCTGGACTTCTGCCGCGCCGCGAAGGCGAAGGGAACCCCCGCCTTCGCTCTGGGCATCCAGGACGGCTGGGTCGACCAGCTCGTGCTGTACGCGTTGGTCGCCACGACCGTCTATGGAGACGACCGCGACTTCGACGAGAAGATGCAAGCCGGCCAGGCCACCTTCGCCAAGTCGCCGTGGACCACGGCCCTCGACAAGTACCTGACGATGGAGAAGACAGGCTGCTTCCAGAAGAAGCCGCTGAGCACCAGCTACGAAGCCAGCCAGCAACTCGCCGCGACCGGCAGGACCCTCGGCATCGTGCAGGGCAACTGGGTGGTCACCCTGCTCAAGGAGAAGAACCCGAAGGCCACCTTCACCCTGAAGGCACTACCCGCCGCCGACAACCCGTCCGAGACCATGATGCCGGCCGCGGCGGGCGCCGGCTACGCGATCAACGCGAAGGCGAAGAACAAGGAACTCGCCCTGAAGTTCGTGAACTTCGTGATGTCGCCCGAGGGCATGAACCTGTTCGTCGAGAAGCAGGGCAGTCTGCCCACGCTGCCCGACACGGGCTTCGAGGCGGACCCGTCCCTGGCCGAGGTGACGAAGTTCGTCGAGGCGGACCGGACGGTGCCGTTCATGGACCAGCTTTGGCCCAGTGCCAAGGTCGGGCAGACGCTGGTCAGCGGCGTCCAGGAGATCTTCAGCGGCCAGTCCACCCCCGAGAAACTCCTCGACGAGATGGACGCCGACTACAAGGCCGGGAGCTGACCTACGTGCCGTCGGCCGCATGCGCGGCCGATGGCACTCTCCGGAATCGCGCAGACGTTCACAACGGATTTCGTAATCGGAGGTTTGGCATGCCTGAATTCTCGCGCGGAGCGCTGAGCCGTAGAAAGGTGGTCGGCACGATGGCCGTCTCCGCGACCGGGCTGGCCGTGTCGGCCGTTCCCGGACTCCCTGTCTCCGCGGCGTACGCCGACGAGGGGGGCGACAGGCACGGGGCGAGAGTCACCGGCTTGGCCGTGGACGGCCGCGAGGACGGCCCCCTCGGCGTGGACGATCCCGCCCCGCGGCTGAGCTGGCGGGTCGTCGGGACCGGCGCGGGCTGGACCCAGGCCGCCTACCGGATTCGCGCCGCGCGCACGGAAGCCGATCTCGACCGGGGCCGTCTGCTGTGGGACAGCGGCAAGGTCCGCTCCTCGGCCCAGACCGACATCGCCTGGCACGGCCCGGCGCCGGCCTCACGCGACCGGGTGGTCTGGCAGGTCCGGGCGTGGAGCGCCGACGGTGGCGCGACGCCGTGGAGCCGGCCCGCCTCATGGGAGATGGGGCTCCTCAAGCCCTCCGACTGGGGCGAGGCCCGCTGGATCGAGTACCCGGGCCGCACCGTCGACCAGCCGCTGCCCGTGTTCGCCCGTGCCTTCCGGGTGCACGGGCCTGGGGGAAAGATCGTCAGGGCGAGGCTGTACCTGTCGGGCGTCGGGCTGCATGTGGCGCGACTCAACGACAGGCCCGTCACGGACGAGGTGCTGGCCCCGGGCAACTCCAACTACCAGCTCTCCACCGAGTACCGGGTCCACGACGTCACTCACCTCATCCGCCGTGGTGACAACACCCTGGGTGTCGAAGTGAGCCACGGCACGGCGTTGGTGACCCGGTCCGTCACCAATTCCGCGACCGGACGCACGGCCCCGTACAGCTGGTGGCAGAGTCAGTTCAAGGGCAGCGGCACCCTCGTCGCGCCCGCGGGACGGGGCGCCACCACCATCAAGGTGAGCAGCGTGGCCAACTACCACGTCGGCGGCACCGTCAACATCGACACCGGCGACGGCGGCGAGCGCCTGGAGTCCCGCACCATCACCGCCGTCGGCACCGCGGGCGCCGACGGCACGGGCATCAGCTTCGAGCCCGGCCTTGGGGCCGGGCACGAGAACGGTGCCGCCGTCACCGGTTCCGGCAACTCCCTCGCGAGCACCGACCCGAGTGCGGGCGCGGCCGTCCCGCCACGCCTGATCGCCCGTCTGGAACTGACGAAGGCCGACGGCACGGTCCAGACCGTGGTCAGCGACCGCTCGTGGCGGACGGCCCTGGGCCCGACCGCCACCGCCAACTGGTATTCCGGTTCCGACCACGACGCCCGGCGCGAACAGCCCGGCTGGACCGCTCCCGGCGCGGATCTCGGCGAATCGGCGAGGCGGCGGGACGGCACGGCCATGGGCTGGGTCGACGCCGGTATCGCCCCGCCGCCCAACCTGACCACGGAACTGGTCTGGCGGACGGCCGAACCACTCAAGATCGTCGACAGGCTGCGCCCGGTCGGCGTCACCCAGCCGCAACCCGGCGTGTGGGTCTTCGACTTCGGCCAGAACTTCGCCGGATGGCCAGTGCTCGAACTCGACGGACCGCTCCCGGCCGGCACCACGGTCAAGCTGTACCCTGCCGAGTCGCTGAACGCCGACGGCACCGTCCACCAGGCGTCGATCATGGGTGGCGGCCCCGCCCGCGGCACCGACGTCTTCACCGCGTACACGACGTACGGCGACCGGCGAGGCGAGCGCTGGCACCCGCAGTTGCATTACTTCGGCATGCAGTGGCTGCAGGTGACGGGCCTGCCCGAGGGCTACGTACCGACCGCGGACACGGTGACCGGCCTGCAGATCCACGCGGACGTGCCGGCGGCCGGCTCCTTGCGGACCTCCGACGACCGGATCAACCGCATTCACCGCATGGCCCGTTACTCGATCATGAGCAACACCATGTCCACCTTCACGGACTGCCCCGGCCGCGAAAAGCTCGCTTACCCCGCCGACTACGTGCAGCCCTTCGGCTCCCTCCACCGCACCTTCGGATATGCGGCCTACCTGCGTACCATGCAGCGTCACCTGGCGGAGGGCCAGTCCAGGGCCGGCGACAACATCGGCAATGTGGCGCTCAAGGCCCCGGTCTACGACTGGGGCTACACCGGCCGGTTCGGTGACGAGATCAACTGGGGCAACGGCATCATCCTCGTGCCCTGGCTGCTGTACGAGACGTACGGCGACACACAGACGATGAGCCGTTACTACCCGCAGATGCAGGCTTTCCTGAACTACATCAGGACCAAGAAGGCCGGCACCGGCGCGGACGCCTACATCGTGAACGCGGCCCTGGCCGACTGGATCGCAAGCGAGAACACCTCGGGCCGTATCACCGGAACCTGGGGCTACTACCAGATCGCCGACCGGATGGCCCGGATGGCAACCCTGATCGGGCGCGCTGCCGACGCGTCCGAGTACCGCAATCTCGCGGCCAACATCAAGAACGCGTTCAACGACGCCTTCTACAACGCCGCTCTCGGCCGCTACACCGCCGAAGGCGACCAGGGCGGTGCCGGGGGAACGCAGACCGCGCAGGCGCTGGCGCTGGACGAGGGACTGGTACCGGAGGGCGAACGCCCGAAGGTGCTCGACGCACTGGTCGAACTGGTCCATGCTCACCGGCCGTTCGGGGGTGGGCCGCACTTCAGCGGCGGCACCATCGGCCTCGCCCCGATCGTCCGGGCCCTGCACGAGGGCGGCCGCGACGACGTCCTGTGGGACGTCCTCCAGGAGGACACCCGCCCGAGCTACGGCTACTTCATGGCTCCCACCACCGCCAATCCCCATGGTCTGACGACCATTCCCGAACAGTGGGACCTGGGCAACTCCAAGAACCACATGATCCTGCTGCAGATCGAGGAGTGGTTCCACAGCGGCCTGGTCGGTATCCGCCGGGCGCGCGGCAAGGCCGGTTATCGGGAGCTCGTGATCGACCCCCGCCCGGTCGGGGACCTCACCCATGCCGAGGGCAGCTACCGCACGCCGTACGGAGCGGTGTCCGCGCGGTGGACCCTCAAGAACGGACGGTTCCGGCTCGACGTGGACCTCCCGCCGAACACCACGGCGGAAATACGGATGCCCATGGGCGATCGCGCCACGTATGCCGTCGGCTCCGGGCAGCACACCTTCATCACCCGGGATCGACCGACCGATGCCCGGAAAGCCGGAAACAGACAGAGCTGATTGAGATGCGGGATCTCGGTCAGAGCGCCTTCGCCCGAAGCTGCGCTGGGCTGCTTCCGCCCGCCTTCCGTCCCTGACAGTACGTCGAGGCTGCGTCTGACCGCCCGTGCCGATCTCACGGAGGAGCAGATCGTGTACGCCACTGACGTCATCACGAAGAACGCGCCCAGCACAGAACGGGTGCGGTAGTCCACATTCGACAGGGGCGACAGGGCACAGGCGGCAGGAACGAGCGGGCGGCGATGCGCCGTTCAACGGTTGGTGCTCGCCACCGGTTGTGTCCCACCACCTAGGCATCGGCGCACGATCCGCAGAAAGCCTGCCGCCGGAGCCACGAGCTGTGCACCACGGCAGGGCGGTTCCCACGAAACCGGCTGTCGGAGCTCCTGCTTACGAGAGTCTGACGCGGGGTCCGTTTCCCCCCGCCTCATGCTGCCCCCTGGTCACTCTTGTCACGTCCGCAGACAGTGCCGACGGTCAATAGGGGACCACGGGCAACGTGGTTGAAGTAGGAGGGACATGAACATGAGCAGCAGTCACGGTGAGCGGAATCGGCAGAGTCGGCGGAGCGGAGCGCGCCGCGGCCACCGGGGGAGGTCCGGGACCCGGACCCGGAGGATCGTGATCGGCGGCATGGCCCTCGCCACCGTCGCGGCCGCGTCGGTCGCCGTGTCCATGGCCTCGGCCAGTCAGTCCTCTCGTACCACGGCGGGCGCCGATCACGCCGTGTTCGTCCAGGGCAACGAACTTGACGGCAACACGATCCGGGTGTTCGCGCGGGACGAGGCGGGCAAGCTGACGGCCGCCGGATCTTACGCGACCGGTGGGCAGGGAGGTGATCAGGTCGACGCGCCCACCGATTCGCTCGCCTCCCAGGGTTCGCTCGTGTACGACGACGCGTCCGGACGGCTGCTGTCGGTCAACGCGGGCAGCGGGACCGTCACCTCGTTCCGCGTCGAGGGACGCAGGCTGACGGACCGGCAAGTAGTGAAGTCCGGTGGAGAGTTCCCCTCCAGCATCGCGGTGCGCGGCAAGATCGCGTACGTGATGAACGCGGGCGGCGAGGGCAGTGTCCAGGGATTCCGGATCACGGGTATGGGGTTGAAGCCGCTGAAGGGATCCCACCGCTCGCTGGGCCTGGACAACGAGGACATCCCGCGTTTCGACACCTCTCCCGGCGAGGTTGAGATCACCCCGGACGGTCGCAACCTGGTGGTCACCACCAAGGCCGCCAACACCGTCGAGGTCTTCCCGCTGAAGCCGAACGGCAAGCCGGCGGTGGCCGAGCCGGTCATCAACAAGTCCGCGGGCGACGTACCGTTCGCGATTACTTTCGACAGGGACGGACGGATGCTGGTTGCGGAGGCCGAGAAGTCCACGGTCACTGTGTACAAGGTGCGGCACGACGGCAGGCTGAAGGTGCTTCAGAAGCCGCTCACCAACGGGCAGGAGGTCCTGTGCTGGCTGGAGCGCGCGGGCGACTTCTTCTACGGCGGAAACACCGGAAACTCCACCGTCAGCGGCTACCGCATGAACAAGCACGGCAGGCTCTCGCTGACCAACAGCGCCGGGATCGCCGCGCCGCCCTCCGCGAAGTCGCAGGGCGTGATCGACCTCGCGGTGTCCGAGGACGCGAGGTTCGTGTACGTCCAGAACGCGCTCTCCGGCACGGTGGACGGCTTCCGCGTTGAGAAGGACGGAGCCCTCACGAAGGTCACCACGGTCGAGGGGCTGCCCGTGTTCGATGAGTCGGGCATGGAGGGCATCGTCGCGGTGTGACGCCACGTCGTCGGCTTCGCGCACGGTGGACCGGGCCGGAGACGGGACTGAAGGCTGTTCGGACCGAACGAGACGGATCAGGCCCTGCGCCTGGCACCGACGCAGGACCTGATCCGAACCCCTGAGCCCCGCGGGGCTCGCCCGCCGGCTACCGCTGTGCGAGCGGTGTGACGGCGACGCGGTCGATGACCGGTGCGTACGGGGAGCGCTGGTCGTACTGGTTGTAGGTGTCGCCGTTGAAGTCGGGAAGTTCCTCGGCGGTGAAGGTGAGCCGGTTGGAGCCCTTCTTCAGGGTGACCGGGACGGTCAGCTCCCAGAAGTTGTTGAAGTGGAAGGTCGTCGGGAACAGGACGCGACGGGCCGGGCCGCCGTTGACCGAGAGGTCGGCGTGACGGGCGATCGGATCGGGGTTGTAGTGGGTGGCGGGTGCCTGCTCGGCGTTGGAGTAGCGGATCGTCACCGCGTGGCGGCCGGAGCGCGTGGCGGCGACGTCGAGAGTGAGCGCGTTGGCCTTCCCGTCGCCGACGCCGGTGACGGCCTTGCCGCCCGAGGCGAAGGTGTAGGCGTCGGTCACCTTGGCGGCGCCGCTGACCGTGCCCTCCTCCGCCTGGTACACCGTCGGCACCAGGGTGCCGCTGGAGTGGGTGACACGCAGACGGTCGAGCAGCAACCCGCCCGAGTCACCGGTGACGGTGATCTTGTTGACGCCGCCGGACAGGAACAGCTTGACGTCGTCCGTGGCCTGCTTGCCCTTCTTGCCCTTGCCGACCTTGGGGATGTCGAGCTTGTCGCCGTTGAGGGACAGGCTCGCCCGGCCACCGCCCAAGTGATCGACGGACACGGTCGATTCACCGGCCCTGGGGGAGTACACCCAGAAGGTCGCCGTGTCGCCCTTGGCCAGCGACACCGCGCCGGGACCCGAGGCGCCGGGGTGTGTGTAGCCGGGGCGCGCTCCGGTCAGCGTGGCGTACTCGGCCTCGTAGACCGCCGGCGCCGCCACACGCTCGTCGCGCAGGGACAGGTCGATCCTATCGATGATGGCGTCGCCCTTGGTGACGCCCAGATCGGGGTCCTGTGCGGCGAGTGTGATGCGGTGCTTGCCCGCGGTCAGCTTCACGCTAGTGTCGGTGTGCCCCCAGACCACCCACTTGTAGCCCAGCGGCAGCTTCAGCTCTTGCGGGTTCTCCCCGTCGACGCGCAGGAAGACGTTGGTGGGCCCCTGCTCCTTTACCAGGTCGTACAGGTTGTAGGAGTTGGCGAAGACGCTGAGGTCGTACGTGCCGTCCTGGGGGACCTCGACGTCGAAGGAGAGCACTCCGTCGGAGCCGGTGCGCAGGCCGCCGACGTTGTAGGCGCCGGAGGTGGCGAACTTCCCGACGTTCTTCGGCGAGCCCTCGGGGCCATTCTTCGAATAGCCCTTGCCGGTGTAGATGGCGTTCTCCGCCTCGTACGTCTTGCGCCAGCTGACCGAGGGTTCGGCCGGTGCGCCGCCGTTGCCGCCGGGGGAGAGGATGACCTGGTACGCCGACATCTCGTTCATGCCGGTCATGGGGAGCGTGACGGTGCCGTCGGCGCCGACGGTGAGCTCCTGGTCGGCCAGGCGCAGCGGCTGGGCGGAGTCGCCGACCTGCCCGGTCCAGGGGATCTCCTGCACGGTGGCGTGCACGGTCTTGCCGAACAGCTTGGGGTCGATGCTCTTGAAGACGACATCGGCGTCGCCGCTCTTGCCGCCGAAGATCGCCCGCGACTGCTGTTTGTCCTCGTCGAGGGTGGCGACGCCTTGGAGGGTGTACTGCTGGTTGGGGTGCGGGGCGGTCACCTGGACCGTGTGGCCGGACATCTGGCCGTAGGCGTTGAATAGCCACCACTGGCCGTTGCCCTTGTTGGCCTCCACGGCCGAGTCGTTGAGGTTGCCGTCGATGTTCCAGTACGCCAGGTCAGCGTCGATCTTGGACTCCTCGATGGCGGAGACCCACTGGACGACCTGGCCGGGCACGGACAGGTGGTAGTTGTGGCCGTACTCGTTGACGTTGATGGGAAGCGGGCCGAGGCCGACGTCCTTCTCCATCTGCCGGTACTTCGCCACGCTCGTGCGGACCGCGGCGGGCGACGACAGTTCGTGCCAGGTCATCACGTCGGGGACGACATCGTTGGCCTTGGAGTACTGAAGGAAGCCCTTGACCTGGTCGAAGAGGAGGGACGTGTTGGGGCCGGCGATGCGGGCGTCCGGGTCGAGTTCCTTGATGAGCTGGTACACCTCCTTCCAGGCGGCGAAGAAGTATTGCGGGTTGTTCAGCCAGGAGACCTTGTTGTAGCTCCACTCGCCGGTGCCGAACATGTTCCCTTCGGGCTCGTTGAAGGGCACGTACACGACGTGGTCCTTGTACTCGCCCATGGTCATGACCTGCTGGACCTGCTTCTTGATCTTCTCCTTGAAGTCGGCCAGCCGCGCAGGACCGTCGGCGCCCGGCCACTGGTAGGGGAAGCCGCGGTAGATGTCGGTCATGTAGATGTAGACGTCCTTGCCGCCGGAGTCGACGAACGGCGGCAGCATCTCCAGAGCGTCGGCTCCCGGGTGCTGGGGCCCGTCCTGCGCCTTCGTCGACACCGTGCGGACATGCATGCCCTCCAGCAGGTTGCGGCTGGGCACGCCGTCGCCGTAGACACCGTAGAGCGAGCCGGAGGCGCCTCCGTGGAAGGCGCCGGTGTCGGTGCCGAGGTCCACGACGAGCTGCTCCGGCTCGGCGGCGCCGGCGGTGCCGGTGGTGGTGGCGAGTGCGGTGGCCAGGACCGCTACGGTCACCGCCGCGGCTCCTGCTCCTGTGGTTCTTCTCCTACGTCGCACTGAAGTCTCCGTCTTGTCCGTGCGGGGGCGAATTCATGTGTCGAACCGGTTCGACATGGGCTCGGCAACGCCCGTCCCGTGGCACGGGGGAAGCGAGTGCGTGGAGGGGCCGGTGGCGCATGTCGAACCGGTTCGCCGGAAGCTAGCACCGGCTAACCACGCCAGCAATACTCCTCACACGACTTTCTGTGCGCTACATGCCAGTTTCTGGCGTGTTTCGGCAAGTGAGCGCAAGGCATTGACAGGCGGGTGGTCAGCTCTTACGGTCCCTTCACGCGAACCGGTTCGATGAATGTCGCATGTGACTCTGATGAAGGAGTGCCCGTGAACATCGGTGAGATCGCCAAGCAGGCTGGTGTCTCGCGGAGCACCGTGTCGTACGCACTGAGCGGCAAGCGCCCGGTCTCGGACGACACGCGCGAGAAGATCCAGCGGGTGATCGACGAGCTGGGTTACCGGCCCAACGCGAGCGCACGGGCCCTGGCCAACGGCCGGACCAGCACCATCGGTCTGGTCTTCCCGCCGGCGGGCAACCACTACACCGGCATGCAGCTCGACTTCATCGGCAGCGTGGTGGAGGCCGCGGCCGCCTATGACTACGACGTACTGCTCTCACCGAGCGGTGTGGACAGCGACCGCTCCTTCCAGCGGCTGCTGGGGGAGCGACGCGTCGACGGCGCGATCCTGATGGAGATCAGGCTTCTGGACGACCGGGTCGAACACCTGCTCGCCGAGAACTTCCCGTCCGTTTGCATCGGCCGCACCGCGCAGCCGGAGGACGACTGGTGGGTCGGCCTGGACCACACCGCGCTGGCCGCGGCCTGTGTCCACCACCTCGCGGACCTGGGCCACCGCACCATCGCCTTCGTCAACCGGCCCGAGCGGCTGCTGCGCGCCGGGTACGAGTCGGCGCACCGCGGACTCGACGGGTTCACCAAGGCCGCCGCGGAGCGTGGGCTCACCGTCCACACGTACACCTGCGAGGACGACGCCCCCTCGGGACAGACCTGCCTGGAGCGGATCCTGCGCGACGATCCCGCCACCACGGGCCTCGTCACACTGAACGAGGCCGCGTTGGGCGGTCTCTACCGAGGGCTGGCCCATGCGGGTCGCCATGTGCCGCGCGACTTCTCCGTCACCGGTGTGGTCGCGGCCAGGTGGGCCGAGACGGTGACTCCGCAGCTCACGGCGGCCGATGTGCCGGCGGCGGAGATGGGGCGGCTGGCCGTCGAACTGCTCGTCGAGCGGCTCGACCAGCCTGACGCGTCGCCTCGCCACCAACTGCTCGTTCCGCCGATCTCTCTTCGCGCCAGCACCGGGCCCGCGGGCACGGCCGCGCCGGTGAGTCTGGTTCCCGACCCGCACACCTGACCGGTCGGCTCCGTCGTGGCCGCGACTGTCCGCGCCGGATGACTCCTTCGTCCCCGCCGTCCCTGCTCGGGGGCTCTGCCCCTTCGACCGGGCCATGGGGGCTGTGCCCCCCCCGAAACGCCCTGAACCCCGCTCCTCGAACGCCGAAGGTGCCGGGTACAGGCTGGCTCCCCGTGTCCTCGCCATCTGGCATGCCCGCGTACCAACACGAATCTGACCACTTAAGAGGAACATCCCATGAACAGACCCACCACACGCCGCCTCGCCGCCACTGCCATGGCCGTCGTCACCCTCACCGTCGGCGCCACCGCGTGTTCCTCCGATGACGGTACCTCGTCCGCGAAGGCGGAGGACGGGGGCAGCTACACCATCTGGGACCCATACCCGCAGTTCGCCAAGGACTCGGACTGGGTGAAGCTGCTGGACAGCTGCGGCAGCCAGGCTGGGGTCAAAGTCAAGCGGACGGCGTTCGACACCAGCGACCTGACGAACAAGGCGCTGCTGGCCGCTCAGCAGGACAACTCCCCGGACGTCCTCATCCTCGACAACCCCGTGGTGTCGACGCTCGCGGAGGCGGGCGCGCTGACCACGACCGAGGAGAACAAGGTGGACACCTCGAAGATGGATCCCAACCTGCTTGCGGCAGGCCAGTCGGGCGGTAAGACCTACGGCACACCGATCGGCGCCAACACCCTCGCTCTGTACTACAACAAGGAGGTGCTGAAGGAGGCCGGTGTCGACGTCGCCTCGATCAAGGACTGGGAGTCGCTGACCGGGGCGCTCGAGAAGGTCAAGAAGGCCGGCAAGAAGGGCATCACCTTCTCCGCCATCGGCACCGAGGAAGGCAGCTTCCAGTTCCTGCCGTGGTTCTGGGGCTCGGGCGCGAAGCTCACCGAACTCGACTCCGCCCAGGGTGTGTCGGCGCTGTCCCTGTGGAGCGACTGGATGAAGAAGGGCTACGCGCCCAACTCGGTCATCAACAACACCCAGACCACCAGCTGGCAGGAGTTCGCCAGCGGCGACTACGCCTTCGCCGAGAACGGCACCTGGCAGCTGGGGAACGCGGAAAAGGCGGGCTTCGAGTACGGCGTCCTGCCCATCCCCGGCGCCGACGCGGGCAACGCCGCGGCCCCGACCGGCGGCGAATTCGTCACCGTCCCCGTCCAGGGCGACACCGGCCGCTACGCCACCACCCAGAAGCTGGTCTCCTGCCTGACCAGCACCGACAACCTCAACGCCACCGACACCACCCTGTCCTACGTGGCCCCCACCAGCGAGGTGCAGGACAAGCAGGTCGCGGCGAACGCCGGACTGAAGCCCTGGGTCGAGGCGGTCAAGGCGGCCAAGGGACGCACTAGCGACGACCTCGGCACCAAGTACCCCAAGATCTCCGAGCAGATGTGGAAGGCCGTCCAGTCCGCCCTCAGCGGCTCGCAGTCGCCGAAAGAAGCGCTCACCGCAGCGCAGAACGCCGTCAAGTAAGCCGTCGAGCAACCGCATACGGGGCCCCTTGATGAACCGCACGACACACCTGCCGGACCGGCGGCCGGTGCGCGACCGGAACGGGGCGGCAACCGCCGCCCCGCCCCCGGCAGGCGCCACCCCCCGGCGCCGCCGTCGTCCCACCTCCCAGCAGTGGGCCGCCTGGGCCTTCCTCACCCCGGTGACCCTCTACCTCGCCCTCTTCTACGCCTATCCCCTTTACCGCAACATCGACCTGAGCCTGCGCAATTACACAGTCCGCTCCTTCGTCCAGGGCAACGCGCCGTTCACCGGTCTAGAGAACTACCAGAAGGTCTTCGACGACCCGACGTTCGGTCCGGCGCTCACCCACACCGTGGTGTTCACCGCCGTCTGTCTGTTCTTCCAGTACGCCATCGGCCTGGCCCTCGCGGTCTTCTTCAACCAGCACTTCCGGCTGTCGGCGACCCTGCGCGCCCTGTTCCTGGTGCCGTGGCTGCTGCCGCTGATCGTGTCGGCCTCCACCTGGTCGTGGATGCTGAACAGCGACTCCGGCATCGTCAACTCCCTGTTGAGCGCCGTCGGAGTCGACCCGGTGAACTGGCTGACCTCACCTGAGTGGTCGCTGACCTCGGTGATCATCGCGAACATCTGGATCGGCGTCCCGTTCAACCTGGTCGTGCTCTACAGCGGTCTGCAGTCGATCCCCGGCAGCCTGTACGAGGCGGCCGCCCTCGACGGCGCGAGCGCCTGGCGGCGCTTCTGGAGCATCACCTTCCCACTGCTTCGACCGGTGTCCGCGATCACCCTCCTGTTGGGCCTGGTGTACACGCTCAAGGTCTTCGACATCATCTGGATCATGACCAAGGGCGGACCGGCGGACTCGTCCACCACCTTCGCCACCTGGTCCTACCAGCTCGGCTTCGGCAATCTGCTCCCGGCCTTCGGCCCTGGCGCGGCCGTCGGAAACCTGCTCGTCGTCGCCGCGCTCGTGTTCGGCCTGGTGTATCTGAGGGTCCAGAGAAAGCAGGCACTGGCATGAACTCGCCGCACCCGCGCCGCCGTACGGGGTCGAAGACCGCCCTGGGCATCGCACTGACCGCCGTCATGCTCTTCCCGGTCTACTGGATGCTCAACGTGTCCTTCACCCGTGACCAGGACATGCGCAAGAGCCCGCCGGACCTGTTCCCCGTCAACGGCACGCTGGAGGGCTACCGCGCCGTTCTGGACCAGCAGCTGCCCTACCTCGGCACCAGCCTGGTCATCGGCCTGGGCACGGTGGTACTGACCGTGGCGCTGGCCGCGCCCGCCGGCTACGCCCTGGCGAAGCTCCGCCCGCGTGGCGGGGGCCTCCTCAGCTTCCTCCTGCTGGTCGCCCAGATGATCCCCGGCATCATCATGGCGATGGGCTTCTACGCCATCTACCTCCAGCTCGGCCTGCTCCAGTCCGTCCCCGGCCTGATCGTCGCGGACTCCACGCTGGCCGTCCCGTTCGCGGTCCTGATCTTCACTGCGTTCATGTCCGGCATCCCCGGCGAACTGCTCCAGGCCGCGCAGATGGACGGCGCCGGACCCCTGCGCACCTTCCGGTCCGTGGTGCTTCCGATGAGCCGCAATGCCGTCGTCACCGTGTCGCTGTTCGCGTTCCTGTGGTCCTGGTCCGACTTCGTCTTCGCCAGCACCCTTGCCAACGGCGGCGCCCACGAGCCGATCACCCTCGGCATCTACCACTACATCGGCAACAACAACCAGGAGTGGAACGCCATCATGGCCACCGCAGTCGTTGCCTCCCTGCCCGCCGCGATCATCCTCGTCCTCGCCCAGCGCTATGTCGCCGCCGGCGTCACCGCCGGAGCGGTCAAGGACTGAGCCCCAGATCCACGCTCACCAAAGCAGCGGACCACTGCCCGAGAAATGAGTAACGACTGATGACCGCCGCCCGATCCGGCCCGGCCTTCTCCCTCCACGACATCCCGTTCAGCACGCACGGCTCCTGGTTCGGCATCTCCCCGGTGCTCGCGGAGAAGACATGCTCCGAGGATCTCCACCTCGTGTCGCACCAGAACGGCATGCACGCGGTCCTGCGCTTCACACCCCTCGACACGACGATTGGCGACCGGGCCGCGACCCACGTCGAAGCGACTCCTGGTCTGCTCAGCTGGACCGGCACGCAAGGGCGCATCGGCCTCGCCTACGCCTCCCCGGAGACCGTCCGGCTTCGAGGAGAGGGGCTCGGCCTGCACGTCACTGCGGTGGCGGACACGCTGACCCCGTTCACGGGCACCTACTTTTACCGTGACCCGGTCGCGGGAGCCCACGTGTTCACCTCGTACGAGACCGGGCGCCGGTACAGGATCACCGTGCTGTCGGGCTCCGTGGCCGAGACGTCCGGCGCCCAGGCCCTCGGGCCCGCGGAACGCGGCATCACCATCACCGCGGAGGCCGACGGAACCTGGGAAGCGGCTGTCGAGGAACTGGACAGCGCGCGCCGCCCCTACACCTCCCGGACGGCGTTCAGCGAGGTGGTGGCCGCGGCTGAGGAGGCCTTCGCCGCGTTCGCCGACGCGGTCGCCCCCTGGCGCTCGTCCGGCACCCCGGCAGCCGAACTCGCCGCGTACGTAATGTGGTCGGCCACCGTCCGCCCGGCGGCCCTCGTCACCCGGCCGGCGGTACTGATGTCCAAGCACTGGATGGACAAGGTCTGGAGCTGGGACCACTGCTTCAACGCCCTCGCCCTGGCACCCGGAGCACCCGCCCTGGCCTGGGACCAGTTCTCCCTGCCGTTCGACCACCAGGACGAGACCGGCGCCCTGCCCGACTCGGTGACCCACTCGGAAGTCCTCTACAACTTCGTCAAACCGCCCATCCACGGCTGGACCCTGTGCCACCTGCGCAGACGCCTTCCCGAACCCCTAGATCAGGCCGAACTGAAGGAAATATACAACCGGTTGACCCGGTGGACCGAGTTCTGGCTCGCCGCCCGCCGCGCACCGGATGCCGCCCTGCCCCACTACCAGCACGGCAACGACAGCGGCTGGGACAACGCCACCACCTTCGACCCCGAGCGGGTGATCGTCACCGCCGACCTGGCCGCCTTCCTCGTTCTCCAACTCCACGAACTCGCCGGCCTGGCCGACGAACTGGGACTTCCCGACGAGGCCGGCCGGTGGAGACGGACCGCCGAGACGACCCAGGCCGCGATGCTGGACGAGCTGTGGACGGGGGAGCGGTTCGTGGCCCGTGGCGTCGACAGCGCGGAAACCTGGCACAGCTCCAGCCTGCTGTACCTAATGCCGATCGTGCTGGGCGAGCACCTGCCCGAGAACATAGGAAAAGCCCTGGCCACCCGGATCGAGACCCATCTGACCCAGCACGGCCTGGCCACCGAACATCCCGCCTCACCCCACTACCTCTCCGACGGCTACTGGCGCGGCCCGATCTGGGCACCCGCCACCGTCCTCATCGAGGACGGCCTGCGCCGCGCCGGCCACGACCGTCTCGCCGACGAGATCAGTGTCCGCTTCCGCACCCTGTGCGAAAGCCACGGATTCGCCGAGAACTTCGACGCCCTCACCGGCAAGGGCCTGCGCGACCGCGCCTACACCTGGACCGCCGCCGCCTACCTCCTCCTCGCCGCAGCCCACGAACTCCGGCGCACCGAACCCGCCGCGCACAACGGCGGCTGAGCGCCCGTGGGCAACCCCATCGGGGGAGGGGGCGACCGCCAGCAGATCTACTTCTCGCACAGCAGGGACGGCCTGAACCGGACCGGCCTCAACGGCGGCGGTATGGCCCTGCGTTCCATGGTGGGCACGTGTGGGGTGCTTGACCCCTCACTGGTCAGAGCTCCCGACGGTGCCAAGTACTGGATCGTCGCGACCGAGCTGTGCATCGGATGCGGTCAGTCGTGGGGAGGCGCCCAGAACGACGGCAGCCGCAACCTCGTCGTGTGGGAGTCCACGGACCTGGTCACCTGGTCCGAGCCGTGGCTGCTCAACGTCGCCGGCGCGATCCCCGGCGGGCGGGCGGGCGTCGCCTTTGTCGCTCTTGGCGCCCGAAGTGCCGTACCGCTCCTTGAACCGGGCGGCCTGCCTCGTGTTCACCGCGTAGACCTGGTAGCCGGTAGCGACCAGGGCCTGCACCCACGGGCCACGGTCGGTCTCGATGCTCACCACCACCTGGCCGGGGCCGAGGATGTCACCGCCGTGCTTCGCGACAAGTTCGTGGAGTTTGGCGATACCTTCCACGCCCTCGGCCAGCCTCGCAGTGGCCAGTTTCCGGCCGGTTGCGTCCTGGACCTCAATGTCGTGGTGGTCCTCGGCCCAGTCATCGCCGATGAACGGCAACTTGCTCTCCTGGTCGGGTACTTCGCTTGCTGGTGCAGTCTGCGGAAGACTCGCGCGCTCCCTAACGGAACCAGTGCTCACGCCATGCCCGGCGGGCACGCCACCCCATCAGCGGTCTGGCCTTCCCGCCGACCAGCAGGGGCACGGTCTGACCACCTTACCCGCGGGCACGATGTCGGGCGAGATGAACGCGCAGGCCATCGCCAGGTGCACCGGAATTCGCTGGGCAGCGAAGTTGCACAGGAGTCCGAGGATTTCATGGACTTGGTTCGGCAACTCGCCGTCGTCGGCGGAGGTGTTGTGGGCCAGGCGTTCAAGGCTCAGCTCGACGGTGGCGGCCAGGGTCCGTGGATATCCGGCGGGTTTGGATCTCCTGTCGGCCAGGGCCCGATCGAGCAGGAGGATACGGAAGTGTTCCAGACGCTCGACGGGGATCTGGCAGGTGCGCATGTATCCGCAGGCCAGCTCGATGGCCAAGGGCCATCCCTCCAGCGCTTCGGACAGCGCGTCCAGGTCGTCGCGCCACACGGCCGCTGTCTTTTCGTCCAGGCGAAGGCGGCGGGTGCGGAGTTCGATCGCCTGGGCGTGGCTCATCCGGGACACGGCGACGCGGGGCATGGCGCCGTCGGGCGTGGCGTCGTCGAAGACGAGCAGCCAGCGCCGGGGCAGTGCCGCCAGCAGCTCGCGGACCTGCTCGATTTCCCGATGCCCGACAGCCCGGACAGGACACAGGAGCTGACCTACCGGTCGCGCGGGGCGGACGGGGCACGGGTTTCGGCGATCTCCGAACACACTGCCCCAGTCCTGGCGTCCCAGAGCGCGCACCAACACGTCGTCCTCCACCGGTGCGGCGTCGGTGAAGTCGGCGATGGCCCAGTACGCCTGGTGCGGGTCGGCCGCGCGGCGCATGATCTCAGCGACCAGATGCCCCGTGATCAGCCCCGCCGAGCGGCTGCCGAGACCGGCACGATGGCAGGCCCGCCGCTCTCGCAGCCGCTCGTGCAGGTCCTGGCGAGATGCCCTCCACCTTGCGGGCGTCCACTACGACCCGGGCGCGGGTAAGGCGTTCCATGTCCTGCTCGGACAGGGCCGACAGGCGGGCTGTGGCCGAGGAGGACCGCTGCAGCAGCTGCGCCAGCCGTGCTGACGGGGGTCGGCGGGCGGAGCATTGAGGATCGTGGCCAGGGCCCGGCAGATGCGGTCAGGCAGCGCAGCCGTGATCAGCTCGTACCGCTCGGCCTCGACCTTGCTGACCAGCTCGGCAAGGATCGTGAACGCGTCCGGGGCGCTGACCCGTCGACCCGGCGAAGCGCTCTTGACCTGCGCGGCGAGTAAACAGTCGCCGTCGTTGTCGACAAGGTCGAAGTCGCCCACGTCGATGGCTGCGGTCGACGTCGTGTCCGCGAACCCCTCGATCCGGCAGCCGTGGATCCGTCCTGATCCGATGCGGTCAACATCGCTTCGAGCGTGCGCAGGTACTGGTACTGAAACCCACAGGCTGCCAACCGGCCGACGCCTCGCGGGCCGTACCGTGGCACGACGCAGGGGGCTCCCGGGTGGTCGCTGCCTGCGGAATCGCGACCGTGCACGCGGCACGGGCGTCGGCGAGCTGTCAGGTCTGGCCCCGGTCCGCCCCGGATCAGCACCAGTTGCTCCGAGCCTCGCTCTCGCCCGGGCCTGGAGCCAGGAGCTTCGCGGGGCCGCCGCGGAGAAGGAGGGCGACGGTTCCGCGGGATCGTGTCCGCCGCTTTCCTCTGCCTGCAAGGAGCAGGAGAGGGTGGGGGGCGGGCCGGATCGAGCGCGGCCTGAACGGGAGGTAGCTCGAGTCGGTCGGAGTGTCAGTGGTCGCCGCCATACTCATGAAGATGTGCAACTGACTTTCGGGCGCATGTCCAGGAGTCCTCGACCGAGTAGGAACAAATTGACACCCGAGAGCGACGTGGTGCCTGACCGCGACCCGTACCTTCTGGCGCAGATGCGAGAGGCTTTCGGGCGCGTGGTCTACAGCCACAAGACCCATGAGAAGCAGGCGGACATCTGCTTCACCAAGCACCGGTGGCAGCAGGGCGTCCTCATTGCTCTCACCGCGATCAGCTCGGGCACCTTCCTTGCCGCGGTGGTCGGCCTGCTCGGCAACGCAGTGCTGACGAGCCTTGCGACCTCTTCTATCGCGCTCCTGGTCAGCTGGATGAGCCTTGGGACGAAGACCTTCAAGTTCGAGGAGGAGTCCGAGGCCCACCGCGGCATCGCCTCTCGGCTGTGGGACGTCCGGGAGTCCTACATCTCCCTCATCGCCGACCTGATGTCTGGCACCGTCTCCGACGCGGAGGGCCGAGAGCGGCGGGACGAGCTGCAGCAGGCCGCGCGCGACGCCTACGCCGACGCACCCAGGACGAGCAGCAGGGCGTTCGCGCGCGCCCAGGGCGGGCTGCAGAACAACGAGGAGATGACGTTCACCTCGCGCGAGATCGACCTCTTCCTCCCGGAGGCGCTCCGGCTCGGCGAAGGCGAGGCATGACGATGAAGACCTCAGAGATCTTCGAAACACTGCTCAAGAACCTGAAGGTCGGGGAGACGGCCACGACGGTCGCCTCACGGCGGGACGAGATCACGAAGGCGCTCAACAAGGACTTCCGCGACAAGGACGGCTGCACCGACTACAAGCTGATGGTCGGATCGTTCGGTCGGCACACCGCGATCAAGGGAGTGTCCGACCTCGACATGATCTTCATCCTCCCGCCCGGGATCCGGTCAAGCTACGACGGGGACACCGGCCCGCGGAGAATTCTCGAGAGGGTCCGCGACGACCTCAAGGCGCGGTACAAGAACACTGAGATCCGCGTCGACCAGTGTGTCGTCCGAGTGCGGTTCACGTCCAACGCCTTCAAGTTCGAGGTCCAGCCAGCATTCGAGATCGCCGACGGCAGCTTCGACTACCCGGACACGAAGGCTGAGGGCTGGAAGGTCACCAAGCCGCGCGAGGAGATCGCCGCGACCAAGGAATGCAACGACCGCACATCGACGAACATGCGCCACCTCGCCCGGATGGCACGGGCCTGGAAGAACGCGAACGGCGTAAACATGGGCGGCCTGCTCATCGACACCCTCGTCTACAACTTCTTCGACCAGACCGACGACTACGATGCAGCGGGCACAGGCTCCTTCGACCTCATGGCCCGCGACTTCTTCGAGTTCCTCAAGGATCAGTCAGAGCAGGAGTACTACCTGGCGCTGGGCAGCCGGCAGCGGGTCTACGTCAAGGCGAAGTTCCAGTCGAAGGCGAAGAAGGCGTACACCCGATGCCTCAAGGCGATCGCGGACGAAGGCAAGACGTCCGCCAACAAGAAGTGGCGCGAGGTCTTCGGCACGTCGGTGCCGCTGGCGAAGAGCGCGAGCGAGCCGTCCCGGTCGTTCAGAGACACCGAGGAGTTCATCGAGGATGAGTTCTCGGTCGACGTGTCCGAGACTGTGTCCATCGACTGCGAGGTCACGCAGGCCGGGTGGCGTCCGACCTGGCTTCGCGCGATGCGTCGCGGCGGGATTCTGCTCAAGGCCGACAAGAGCTTGAGGTTCGTGGTCACCAACTGCTCGGTCGAGGAGCCCTACACGTTGAAGTGGAAGGTGCTCAATCGTGGTCCGGAAGCCGAGCGGCGGGACAAGATCCGCGGCCAGATCGTCGACTCGAGCAAGCGGGGAGTCCGCATCGAGCGCTCGGACTTCAAGGGCGAGCACGTCGTCGAGTGCTACGTCGTCAAGGACGGCGTCGTCGTCGCTCGGGACCGGATCGACGTGCCGGTCAGTAACACGAGCGTCAAGTCGGCGAATATCTTGTAGGAACCGATCCTCGGAGCGCGACGAGGGCCCGACGAACCTACTGGGGTCTCGTCGCATCAGACCCATTTTCGCCCGTAGGACTGACGCACGAGCAGTTCTCTCGCTGCTATGTCCGGACCTCTGCTCAACGCGGAGATGGCCTTCGCGGGAGCGGGACTCTGTCGGCCGCGCGACTGAGCTGCGTTCCGCGGTCCCAGCAGGTCCGCGGAGCAGGTCGTCGACCTGCTCCGCGACGAAGTAACTTCGTCGGCGACGTCGCGCTCGACGAGGTCTGCCCGCCAGGCGTCGACGTCGCCCGCTACCTGAACTACGACGAGGGTCTGCTCGGATCGATGTCGGGAAGCCATCGGGGCCGACGCCTGGGCGGGGCATGCTCCCGAGGCTGCGAACAGATTGGAAGCCGCGAAAGGAATCCTGACCGCCCATCATGCGGGGACGGCCGTCGGAGCACGGCGGTCCGGATTCCTGCACCACCTCCGGGATGCCGATGTCTTTGCCGGCCGCCGGCGGCCAGATGCTGCACAGCGTCGGAGCACCCGCGATGTACGGCACGTCCTGTACCGGCCTGGCGCCGACCTCGCCACTGCTGGACGGGCCTGAGTCCACACCCGCTCGGTCCGTCGACCACGTGCACGGCTTCGAGTGGAGATCCACGTAGACTTTGTCCTTGGAGTGGAAGAAGTTAGGTCGTTCTTGGTTCTAAGTCCTTCTCGTTTCGACAAATCACTGCTACGTTCCATTCCGGAAGCCAGACGACTTCGCCGACGGAGACAGACACCTGGGTACCGGCCTGGGGCGAGGGGAGGGGTTCGTGAGACGTATGACTGCTCGACCTGAGAACACGCATCAGGCGCGGCTGCTTCGTCTACTTCGTAACAGCGGTCCCAACTCCCGCGCCCAGCTGGGTGATCTGGTGGACCTGTCGCGTTCGAAGCTCGCTGTCGAGGTGGACCGGCTGCTGGAGACGGGGCTGGTTGTCGCGGACGGGCTCGCCCCTTCACGGGGTGGCCGGCGGTCGCACAACATTCGGCTCGCGCCGACGCTGCGCTTCCTCGGTGTCGACATCGGTGCCACGTCGATCGATGTTGCTGTGACGAACGCGGAGCTGGAGGTCCTGGGGCATCTGAACCATCCGATGGATGTCCGGGAGGGGCCGGTGGCGGTCTTCGAGCAGGTGCTGTCGATGGCTGCCAAGCTCAAGGCCTCCGGTATCGCGGAGGCCTTCGACGGCGCCGGCATCGGGGTCCCGGGCCCAGTCCGATTTCCGGAGGGTGTTCCGGTCGCACCTCCGATCATGCCGGGCTGGGACGGCTTCCCGGTGCGGGAGGCGCTCAGTCAGGAACTGGGCTGTCCGGTCATGGTCGACAACGACGTGAACCTGATGGCTGTGGGAGAGCAGCACGCGGGCGTGGCACGTTCCGTGCGTGACTTCCTGTGCATCAAGATCGGCACCGGCATCGGCTGCGGGATCGTGGTCGGTGGCGAGGTCTACAGAGGAACGACGGGCAGCGCCGGCGACATCGGTCATATCCCGGTGGAACCCGGAGGCCGTGCGTGTGCGTGTGGCAACCGAGGCTGCTTGGAGGCGCACTTCAGCGGTGCCGCGTTGGCCGGTGATGCGGAGGAGGCCGCGCGTGCGGGTCGGTCGGTGGAGCTCGCCGCTCGGCTGCAGACGGCCGGGCGCCTGACAGCCGCGGATGTGTCGGCTGCCGCGGCGGCGGGGGACGCGGTGGCTCTGGAGCTGATCAGGGAGGGCGGGAGGCGGCTGGGCCAAGTCATTGCCGGGCTTGTCAGTTTCTTCAATCCGGGGCTGGTCGTGATTGGCGGTGGTATGACGGGGCTCGGCCATACGTTGCTCGCCAGTGTCCGGACCCAGGTGTACCGGCAGTCCTTGCCGCTGGCCACACGAAACCTACCGATCGTGCTGGGCGAGTTGGGGCCGACCGCCGGAGTCATCGGCGCGGCCCGACTGATCAGCGATCACGTCTTCTCACCAGCCTGACCGTTACGAGGGTCTGTCGGACACGGATCACCACGAGTGCCACCGCAACCCGATGGCATCGCCATAACCCCATGGCATCGCCGCAACCCCATAGCCAGCCGTACCACCGCACGACGCTGCAGTGACCGGCTCCGGCCACCGCACTGGTCGCATGGCCGTCAGGCCATCCCCCGCTCAAGCAGTACGCCCCGGCGCACACTACGCCAGGGGCTCCCCAGAGCTGCCCACGCACCCGAACCACCCTGTCCAGCCTGCCCGCTCACGGACCACACCCGCCGAGGGGATCCTTCATGGCACCACAACCACCCCTGCTCACCATGTCCGGCATCACCAAGTCGTTCCCGGGCGTCCGCGCCCTGGACGGTGTGGACCTAGAGGTCCAGGCCGGTGAAGTCCATTGCCTCCTCGGCCAGAACGGCGCCGGTAAATCCACCTTGATCAAAGTGATCGCCGGAGCCCACCAGCCCGACGGTGGTGAAATCACCTGGCGGGGCGAGCCCGTGACCCTGGGGTCGCCGATCGCCGCTATGCGTCTGGGTATCGCCACCATCTACCAGGAACTTGACCTGATCGAGGGGCTGTCCGTCGCCGAGAACGTCTTCCTGGGGCACGAACTCACCTCCGCGGGGTTCGTCGTGCGCGGTTCCGCCGCCCGTACGGCGACGGCGGAGCTACTGAAACGTCTCGGGCACTCGGAGATCGATCCCTCGCGGCTCGTCGGTGACCTGTCCGCGGCGCAGCAGCAGATCGTCTCGATGGCACGCGCGCTGTCCCACGAGGTACGGCTGATCGTGATGGACGAGCCGTCGGCGGCGCTCGACCCCGAAGAGGTGGACAACCTTTTCAGGGTCGTGGGCGACCTGACGGCTGAGGGGGTCGCCGTCATCTACATCTCTCACCGGCTTGAGGAGATCCGCCGCATCGGCGACCGAGTCACGGTTCTGAAGGAGGGTCGGTCGGTCGCGGGTGGTCTGCCTGCCAAGTCGACGCCGACCCATGAGGTCGTGGCCCTGATGACCGGGCGGAATGTGGAGTACGTCTTCCCCGAGCGGCCCGAGGCCGGGTTCGCCGCGGAGAGGGAGCCGGTGCTGAAGGTCGAAGGGATGAGCAGGCGAGGGGAGTTCGCGCCGGTCGATCTGGAGCTGCGGCCCGGTGAGATCGTCGGTCTCGCAGGGCTCGTCGGATCCGGGCGCAGCGAGATCTTGGAGACGATCTACGGGGCTCGCAAGCCCGACAGCGGTCGTGTCCTCGTTGACGGCAGCCCTCTGCGACCCGGGAGCGTGCGCGCCGCCGTCCGTGCCGGCATCGGCCTCGCGCCCGAGGAACGCAAGGCGCAGGGCTTGCTGATGTTGGAGTCCGTCAGCAGCAACGTGTCGGTCTCCACGCTGTCCCGGTTCGCCCGCGCGGGCTGGATCGACCGGCGTGCCGAGCGAGCCGCGGCGCACCAGGCGGTTCAGGAACTGTCCCTTCGCCCGGACAATCCCGATGCCGCGATCAGGACGCTGTCAGGCGGCAACCAGCAGAAGGCGGTGCTCGCGCGCTGGCTGTTGCGCGGCTGCAAGGTGCTGCTGCTGGACGAGCCGACCAGGGGCGTCGACATCGGTGCTCGGGCGGAGCTTTACGCAGTGATTCGCCGGCTGGCCGATGAGGGCCTGGCCGTACTTCTCGTGTCCAGTGAGGTGCCCGAAGTCCTGGGTCTTGCTGACCGGGTGCTGGTGCTCCGTGATGGCAGCGTCGTGCACACGGCGGACGCCCGGGAGCTCGACGAGCACCGTGTACTCGATCTTGTGATGGAAGGGAACCTGACGCCATGACGCAGCCGGCCACTCGGGCGCAGAAACAAGCGCCGACGTCCGCAGCCAAGTCCGCGGGCGAGCAGGAGAGTTCGCGCCAATCGTGGCTGCGGTGGGACATGCGCACACTGTCCCTGCTCGGCGTCCTCGCGGCCCTCATCGCCGTCGGTGGGGTCACCGCACCGAACGAGTTCCTGGCGATCAGCAATCTGCAGCTCGTCCTCACCCAGGCGTCCGTGATCGGCGTCGTCACCGTCGGCATGACGTTCGTCATCACCAGCGGCGGGATCGACCTGTCCGTCGGCGCGATGGTGGCGCTCGCCTCGGTATGGGCGACGACCGTGGCCACACAGGAGTTCGGCTTCGCGGGCATCCTCTTCACCGCCGTGATCGTCGGCGTGGGCTGCGGTCTCGTGAACGGGCTGCTGATCGCCTACGGCAGGATGGTGCCGTTCATCGCAACGCTGGCCATGCTCGCCTCCGCGCGGGGCCTTGCGCTGCAGATCACCGACGGCAGCACCCAGGTCGTGACGGTCAAGTCGGTGCTCGATCTCGGCTCCCGGGACTCCTACATCCTCGGCATCCCGCCCCTGGTTCTGATCTTCGCCGGCGTCACCGTCATCGGCTGGCTGCTGCTCAACCGCACCACCTTCGGCCGCCGCACCGTCGCGGTCGGCGGCAACGCGGAGGCGGCACGCCTCGCCGGCATCGACGTCCGCCGCCAGCGCCTGTACCTGTACCTGCTGTCCGGACTGTGCTGCGGAATCGCCGCGTTCATGCTGATCGTGCTTGCCGGCTCGGGTCAGAACACCAACGGCAACCTCTACGAGCTGGACGCCATCGCCGCGGCGATCATCGGCGGCACCCTGCTCAGCGGCGGCCGCGGCACCATCGTCGGCTCCGTTCTCGGCGTGCTGGTCTTCACCACGATCACCAACATCTTCGCTCTGAACAACCTCGAGACCGCTGTCCAGCAGATCGCGAAGGGCGCCATCATCGTCGCCGCCGTCCTGGTCCAGCGCCGCTCACCGCACGGCGGCGACGCCTGACGCCGTGCAGCGCACCGCCGGACGGCGGCCCCTGACACCGCCGTCCGGCACCCCCACCTCCTCCATCTGACGCACACCGCCCAGTCGAAGGGTCGATCCGCCATGGCAAGAACCCCCGCCACCAGCCGCAGAGCACTGCTGTTCGGCACCGCAGCCGTTTCCGCCGGCGCACTGCTGACGGCCTGCACCAGCAATGAACCCAAGAACCAGGACCAGGCCGCGGACAACGCCGCCCCGGTCGCGGACGACAAGCCCGGCAAAGCCGTCACCATCGGCTTCGCCGGCCCCCAGGCCGACCACGGCTGGCTCAACGCCATCAACGACAACGCCAAGAACCGGGCGAAGAAGTACTCCGACGTCACGCTGGAGATAACCGAGGGCTCGAACGACACCGCCCAGCAGATCGGCCAGATCCAGACACTGATCAACAAGAAGGTCGACGTCCTGGTGATCCTGCCGGCCGACGGCAAGGCACTCACCCAAGTCGGCCTGCAGGCCATGAGAGCGGGCATCCCCGTCATCAACCTGGACCGCGTCTTCGCCTCCCCGCAGGCGTACCGCTGCTGGATCGGCGGCGACAACTACGGCATGGGCCTCAACGCCGGCCATTACATCGGCGAACAGCTCAAGGGCAAGAAGAACGCCAAGGTCGTCGAACTCGCCGGCCTCGACAACCTCGAACTGACCCAGCAGCGCACCAAGGGCTTCGACGACGCCCTGAAGAACTACCCCAACATCCGCAAGGTCGCCCGCCAGGCGGCCGACTTCACGGTCGAGTCCGGTCAGGCCAAGATGGCCCAGCTCCTGCAGGCCCAGTCGCAGTTCGACGCGCTGTGGAACCACGACGACGACCAGGGCGTCGGCGCGCTGCGCGCCATCGACCAGGCCGGCCGCGACGACTTTCTGATGGTCGGCGGCGCGGGTGCCAAGTCCGCGATGGACGCCATCAAGTCCGACAACGGCGTGCTCAAGGCGACGGTCCTGTACCCGCCGACGATGGCCGCCTCCGCCATCGATCTCGCCCGGGCGCTCGGCCAGGGCAAGGGCGTCGGCGGGCTCGCCGAGTTCGAGATCCCGTCCTCGCTGACCCTCTACTCGGCCGTGGTCACCAAGGACAACGTCGACCAGTACCTGCCGACCGGCTTCATCTGACCGGTCCGGGACACCAGGGCCTGGCGCAGGCCCTGGTGTCCCACGAGCACACCGATGAGTCAGTGACACTCCGACAAGGAGGAACCCGTATGGAACAGAGGGACGGTCGGGGGACCGCACCGCCGGCACTCGGCGTGGGCATGGTCGGCTACGCGTTCATGGGCGCCGCGCACTCCCAAGGGTGGCGCACCGTAGGGCACGTGTTCGACCTGCCGCTGCGGCCGGTGCTGGCCGCGATCGCCGGCCGCGACGCGCACGCCGTGCGGGCGGCTGCCGACAAGCAAGGCTGGGCCGCGGCGGAGACCGACTGGCGCGCCCTCATCGCTCGCGACGACGTGCAACTCGTCGACATCTGCACACCGGGCGACAGCCACGCGGAGATCGCGATCGCGGCGCTGGAGGCGGGCAAGCACGTGCTGTGCGAGAAGCCGCTGGCCAATTCGGTCGCCGAGGCGGAGGCCATGGTCGCGGCCGCCGAAGCGGCCCGTTCGCGTGGGCAGTTGGCCATGGTGGGTTTCAACTACCGCCGTGTGCCGGCCCTCACCTTCGCCCGTCGGCTCATCGGCGACGGCAGGCTCGGTACATTGCGCCACGTGCGGGTCAGCTACCTTCAGGACTGGCTGGTCGACCCGGATTTCCCGCTGACGTGGCGGTTGCAGCGGGAGCACGCGGGGTCGGGGGCGCTCGGCGACCTCGGCGCGCACATCGTGGACATCGCTCAGTACCTGACGGGTGATGCGCTGGTCGGCGTCTCCGCCCAGATGGAGACCTTTGTCAAGGAGCGCCCCCGCCTCGACGGTGCCTCGGCCGGTCTGACCGGTTCCGGCGGCACCCGCCGTGGTCCGGTGACCGTCGACGACGCGGCCGTGTTCACCGGCCGGTTCTCCTCGGGGGCGCTCGCCGTGTTCGAGGCGACCCGGATGGCGTCGGGGCGTAAGAACGGCCTGCGGCTGGAGGTGAATGGCGAGTTCGGTTCGCTCGCCTTCGACCTCGAGCGGCTCAACGAGCTGTCGTTCCACGACCACCGGGAGCCCGCCGCCACGGCCGGCTTCCGCAGGATCCTCGTCACCGAGCCCGAGCACCCGTACCTGGAGGGCTGGTGGCCACCGGGACACGGGCTCGGCTACGAGCACACCTTCGTCCACCAGGCCCGCGACCTGGTCGAGGCCATCGCGTCCGGCACCGACCCGTTGCCGTCGTTCGCCGACGGTCTGCAGGTGCAGCGGGTGCTCGCCGCGGTGGAGGAGAGCGCGCAGAAGAACTCCGTTTACACCCCCGTCCAGGCCGTCGAGGCCGAAGTCCGGTAGCAATCCGGCAGGAACCACGCTCGGAGGCACCATGCCACGCCCGTTCACCCTGTTCACCGGCCAGTGGGCCGATCTGCCGCTGGAGGAGGTCTGCCGCCTGGCCCGCGACTTCGGTTACGACGGCCTCGAACTCGCCTGCTGGGGAGACCACTTCGAGGTCGACAAGGCCCTGGCGGACTCGTCGTACCTGGCCGATCGGCATGCCCTGCTGGAGAAGTACGGTCTGAAGTGCTGGGCGATCTCCAACCATCTCGTTGGTCAGGCCGTCTGTGACCAACCCATCGACGAACGGCACCAGGGCATCTTGCCCTCCCGCATCTGGGGCGACGCGGAGCCGGAGGGTGTACGCCGGCGGGCCGCGGCCGAGATCAAGGACACGGCGCGGGCCGCGGCCGCCTTCGGCGTCGACACGGTCGTCGGCTTCACCGGTTCGTCCATCTGGCACCTGGTGGCGATGTTCCCGCCGGTGCCAGAACGCATGATCGAGCGCGGCTACGAGGACTTCGCGGAGCGCTGGAACCCGATCCTGGACGTGTTCGACACCGAGGGCGTCCGCTTCGCCCACGAGGTCCATCCGAGCGAGATCGCCTACGACTACTGGACCACCAAACGCGCGCTGGAGGCGGTGGACAACCGGCCGGCCTTCGGGCTCAACTTCGACCCCAGCCACTTCGTCTGGCAGGACCTGGACCCGGTCGGCTTTCTCTACGACTTCCGCGACCGCATCTACCACGTCGACTGCAAGGAGGCCCGCAAGCGTCTGGACGGGCGCAACGGGCGGCTCGGCTCCCACCTGCCCTGGGGTGACCCGCGTCGCGGCTGGGACTTCGTCTCCGCCGGACACGGCGACGTCCCCTGGGAGGACGTGTTCCGGATGCTGCGCTCCATTGGCTACGACGGGCCGATCTCCGTGGAGTGGGAGGACGCCGGCATGGACCGCCTCACCGGCGCGCCGCAAGCACTCGCCCATCTGAAGCGGTTCGACTTCGACCCGCCCTCGGCCTCGTTCGACGCCGCCTTCGGAGGCGGCGACAACTAGGGACCCTGACACGGAACGTTCGCTCCCTGGACCCAACCAGGTGAAGGCCCGGCGTCGGGAAGGCCGCCGGGCCGGTCCGGGCTACCGGGACCCGCCTTTGTCCTGGATCTGGAAAAAGTTCGACTTCTTTCTGCACACAGGCTTTCCGTCGAGGACGAACGGGACTACGGTCCCGTCTCGTGCACAGGCGCCACACGGTGGTTCGACCGTGACGGCGCAAACCCCACCGGTTGCACAGCTCACCGCTCGTGCGACCGAACGACGGAGGACATCCGTGCACAGCCCACGGCCAAGCGCCGCTGAAGTCCCCGCACTTCTCACCTGAGGCCTTCTCGACGCCGACCCGCTCGCCGTAACCGCGCCGCCCTCCTAGGCCGCGGCCAAAGCCCGCCCCAATGCCGACGGTGGGTGGAGAGGACAGCCCCGCGCCTCCGCCCACCGTCCTCCAACCGCATCGGAACATCGACATGGCAGGGAGGCACCCGTGAAAAACGACGGGAGCACATCGCAGCCCCGGGGCGGCGCGCAGTCCGCACGCACCGGTGTCTGGTTCGTCGGAGCCCGAGGATTGGTGGCCACCACCGCCGTCGCCAGATGCGCGGCCATCACCGCCGGGCTGCATCCGCCGACTGGCATGGTCACCGAGACTCCGCCGTTCGACGGCACCGGCCTGCCGTCCCTGCCCTCGCTGGTCTTCGGCGGTCACGACACCGCCAACTACCCGCTGCCCAAGCGGGCCGAACACCTCACCGACGCAGGTGTCCTGCCGCACTGGCTCGTCCTCGCCGTGCGCGCCGAACTCCAGGCCGCGGACGAGGAGATACGGCTCGGCGGCCCGCTCCTCGGTGACACTCGCAGCGACGAGGAACTCATCGCGGACTTCGCCGCCGCCCTCACCACCTTCCGCGCACGCAACGCACTGGCACGTGTGGTCGTCGTCAACCTCTCCTCCACGGAGCCACTGCCCGCGCCCGACGCCGTTCGACTGCCACCCAGCCCCCTCTACGCAGCCGCCGCCGTGCGAACCGGCTGCTCCTACGTCAACTTCACGGCGTCCACCGGGCTGCGCACACCGGCCCGCGGACATCGTCTCCAGCCAGTGGATCGCCGACGCGACTCGCCACGTCATGGCCACCCGCCGGCCCGATCTGACCCTGTGCTACCTGCCGCACCTTGACTACGACCTGCAGCGCTACGGCCCCGACGACCCCCGCTCACATTGCGCCGCTGCCGAACTCGACTCTGTCAGCGGCCCGTTGCTCGAAGACGCCCGTGCTGAGGGGCGCACGGTTGTCGCTCTGTCCGAGTACGGCATCACCCGAGTGAGCCGTTCCGTCGACATCAACCGCGCGTCGCGCAGGGCCGGTCTGCTTGAGGTCCACGCCTCCCGCGCTTTCGCTGTCGCCGACCCATCAGATCGCCCACGTCTACATTCGCAGGACCCAGGACCCGGAATTCACCTGCGAAGACCCTTACGCGCGGCTCAAAGCGGCCAATGCGGTGTCCCGCAAGAGGCTCGGCATGCGCTACCGCTTCGCCGTCGTGCCCCTTGACCCGTCAGCCATCCGCGGCAGCCACGGCCGCCTCCCCACGAGTGACGAAGAAGATCCACTCGTCCTGTGCTCCACCCCCCGCGCTGTATCCGGCCGCCTTGCGGCCACCGAAATGAAACCCCTGCTACTGCGGCTCGCCGGCCTCTCCTGAGCCGCCCGCCGTCAGTAGGCACCCGCAGCACCTTGACAACGAAAGCGAGAACCTCTGTGACAGCGTTCAACGACGAAGCCGTCACCGGCGACGCGCTGCGCCGCACGCTCGGCGTCAGCCGCCGCCGTTTCCTCAGCACCTGCACCGCCGCCGCCACCGCGGCAATCGCCGCCCCGGTCTTCGGCGCCACGCCCGCGCTGGCGCAGGGCGGCGCGGAGGCTGTCGGCGAAGACCGGGGCCGTTCCGCTCTGGTCCCGCCGCACAAGCGCGGCATTATCCTTTACACCGTCCGGGACGCCGTGGGCCGCGACCCGCTAGCCTCGGACCTGCCCTCCGGTTTCCGCGAGGTGTTCCGGCAACTGTCGCGCTTCGGCTACCGCCAGGTGGAGTTCGCCGGCTACGGCCAGCACGCCAACGCGCCCGGCGGCGCCAATCTGGGCACCATCGAGGGCGCGAAGCTGCTGCGCTCGTGGCTCGACGAGTACGGCCTGCGGGCGCAGGGCAGCCACGGCTTCATCCCGCCCTCCTGGCCGCTGACCGCGTCCGACCTGGACACCTTCAAGCGCTTCCTGGAGATCTCCAACATCCTCGGAATGGAGCACATGGGGACCGGCGCCGACCCCACCAACACCGCCTACCGGGCCGACTGGGACGTGGCCGCCGAGAAGTGGAACACCTTGGGCACCATCGCCCGCAAGGAGGGCATCAAGCTCTACACCCACAACCACGACGCCGCCTACGACTTCCTGCTGGACGGCGGCCCGCTCGACGCCCAGGGCCGGCCGACCCGCAGCTCCGGTATCCGGAAGCTGGAGTACTTCCTGAAGGCGACGGACCGCAAGAGCGTCTATCTGGAGCTGGACGTCTTCTGGGCGCACGTGGCCCAGTACAAGTTCCACACGTACACCGCCCACGACGGCTCACAGCGCAAGGACGTCTTCGACCCGGCCGCACTCGTGGTCCGCAACACGCCCCGCTTCCCCCTCTTCCACGCGAAGGACGGCGTGGTCAACCTCCAGAGCGGACTGGGCTACGACATGGTGCCGTTCGGCACGGGCGACATCGACTACCGGAAGTTCTTCACTCGCGTGGGAGCGAAGAACTACCACAACCCGATGGTCGAGCAGGACAACGCACCGAGCGCGAGCGTTCCCGGCCAGTCCTTGGAATTCGCCAAGGTCGGCTACGACAACCTCGCGGCCCTGCGCGCCTGTAACTGACGGAGCGTCACTAGGTGCCCGCCCGATGTCATGGCGGCGTTGGGCGGGTCCCGGGCATGCCCGAAACGGCATGAAACACCCGGATAAAAGTTCATCAAGGAAGTTGAAACTTTGTCCTTGACGAGTTGAAAGTGGTCGCCCTAGCGTCCAACTCACGTATTTTGCCTGCCTTTTCGCCCGCTGGCCGGAGCAAAGGAGTTCTGAGTGCGTAACAGACGGATCGTCACCCTCGTGGGGGCGGCTGCGTTGGCCGGAGCCATCGGGCTCCTGCCCCTCCCCGCAGCCCAGGCCGCCAAATCAGACCCCGTTCCGCCGTCTCCGTCGGACTTTCAGAAGGTCACCCTCAACGACCGCCCGGGCGAGCCCATGGCCCTGGCCGTCCTGCCAGACCGACGCGTGCTGCACACCGCGCGCACCGGAGAGGTCCGCATCCACGACCCCAAGAGCGGCGTCAACTTCCTTGCCGCCGACATGAAGAAGAGCCCCGCCGGGCTCTACCAGCACGACGAAGAGGGCGTCCAGGGCATCGCCGTCGACCCCGGCTTCGCCAAGAACCGCTGGGTCTACCTCTACTACTCGCCCCGCCTCGACACCCCCATGGACGACCCCGCCACCCCGGGCGTCAACGAAGGCGACGCGCCGCAGTTCGGCACGGCCGCGGACTTCGCCAAATACAAGGGCGTCACCCGGCTGTCGCGATTCAAGCTCGTGGGCAACAAGCTCGACTACGGCACCGAGCAGAAGATCCTCGACGTCCCGGCCGACCGAGGGATCTGTTGCCACGTCGGCGGCAAGATCGACTTCGACCACAAGGGTAACCTGTTCCTGTCGACCGGCGACGACTCCAACCCGTTTTCCTCCGACGGCTACGCCCCGCTTGACGACCGCCCCGACCGCAACCCCGCTTACGACGCGCGGCGCACCGCGGGCAACACGAACGACCTGCGCGGCAAGGTCCTGCGCATCAAGGTCAAGCGTGACGGCAGCTACGCGATACCTGACGGCAACCTCTTTGCGCCGGGCACTTCGAAGACCCGCCCTGAGATTTACGCCATGGGTCTGCGCAACCCGTTCCGCTTCGCGGTCGACGACAAGACCGGCGAGGTCTACGTCGGCGACTACTCACCCGATGCCAACCAGGCCAACCCCGACCGCGGCCCCGCAGGCCAGGGGCGCTGGATGGTCATCGATCGCCCCGCCAACTATGGCTGGCCGTTCTGCGTGACCCAGGACATGCCATACCAGGACTACGACTTCGCCACCCAGAAGTCGAGCGGCGCGTTCGACTGCGCCGAGCCGGGCAACGACTCGCGGCACAACACCGGCCTGAGCAAGCTGCCTTCGGTCACGGACGCGGAGATTGTCTACGGCTACGGTGCCTCCGAGGAATTCCCGGAGCTCGGCACTGGCGGCATCGGCCCTATGGGCGGCCCCGCGTACCGCTACGACAAGCGCAACACGGCCCAGAACCGCTGGCCCCAATACTTTGACGGCAAGCCGCTTTTTTACGAGTGGACCCGCGACCAGGTGAAATCCATCACCCTCGGCAAGAAGAACGAGGTTCAGAAGATCGAGGACGCGATCCCCGCGATCACGACGGACGGGCCGATCGACGCCGAGTTCGGCCCGGACGGCGCGCTGTACGTCCTGGAGTACGGCACCGGATACTTCGCGGAGCTGCCCGAGGCCCAGCTCGCCCGCATCGACTTCACGCGGGGCAACCGCACCCCGGAGCCCAAGATCGCCGCGGACGTGGTCAACGGCACCAGCCCGCTGACGGTCCAGTTCTCCAGCGCGGGCACCAAGGACGCCGACGGTGACTCCCTGCGCTACGCCTGGGACTTCGACGCCGACGGCACCGTCGACTCCAGGGAGGCCAATCCGAAGCACACCTTCGACGAGAACGGCGTCTACGACGCCACGCTGAAGATTACCGACAGCACCGGCCGCTCGGCCTCAGCGTCCGTTCCCGTGGTGGTCGGCAACAAGGCCCCGGTCGTCTCGCTCACCACCGACCCCGCTCCGCACGGCGGCACCGCGTTCCACTGGGGTGACACAGTCACCTGGCAGGTCACCGTCACAGACGACCAGCCGGTGGACTGCTCGAGGGTCACTGTTTCGTTCATCCTCGGCCACGACTCACACGGCCACCCGCTGTCGTCGAGCAACGGCTGTTCCGGATCGTTCCAGACGTTCGTGGACGGCGGTCACGCCGGTGCCGACAACCTGAAGGCGGTCTTCAACGCCACCTACACAGACTCTCCCCTGGACGGCCTGCCGGCTCTCTCGGGCAGTGCTGAGGTCGCGCTGACGCCGACCGACTGACCTGGCGGAGTCACAGATGCGGGGCGTCTACCCAACCAGGGTGGCGCCCCGTCGCCGCTCCAGGGACCTTTCGTCCAGGTCGGGACTCGTCGCCACTGTGGCTGTGCCGCCGCGTGGGAGCGCGGTGGCACAGGATGGCGGCTGGACGATGAGCGGCCGTCGGCCGACGAGGTCGACGACATCGACCGGGTTGAGTCGGTCGGCGGGTTGGTGGTGACAAGGGAGACGGCGTGGTCGAAGCGGGCCTGGTCGGCCTTCCGGTCGCCTGGTTCGATGAGGGTGACAGAGCTGGTGACAACGCTGATGCCAAGTCCGTAAGGCCGGTCTCAGTGACTCTCCTGTGGTGGGCTCTGTGGCTGGGGCTGGGTTGCCGCCCAGCTGGCGAGGACCTTGAGCCGGTCCTCGGAGGGCGTGCCGGGCTCGGCGGTATAAATGGTCAGGTCGTGCACCGCACGGTGGGAGAGCGGCAGGTCCATGGAGCGGTAGGTCAACTCCATGCGTCCGACGTCGGGGTGCTGCAGCCGCTTGGTGCCACTGTGATGGATACGAACGTCATGCGCGGCCCATTGGCTGCGAAACTCGGGGCTCAGCGTGGACAGATCGCCCACGAGGTCGCGCAGGGCCCGGTCGTGGGGCTCGCGCCCGGCTTCGGCGCGCAACAGCGCGACGGTGAGCACGGCGGCGGCCTCCCAGTCGACGAAGAAGTCCTCCGAGCTCGAGTCGAGGAAGATGTAGCGGGCGATGTTGGGCCGACCGCGCCGGTCGGTGGTGGCGCTCTCGAACATCGGCGTATGCAGGGCCCGGAACAGTGGATTGCTGGCGGTGACGTCCATGCGGCCGTTTCGCACGAAGGCCGACGACATCGTCATGGAGTCGAGCATCCACTGGACGGACGGCGGCACCTCCACATCCTTGCGGCGGCGCGGTGCACGGGTGGCCGGCCGGGTGGCGCGGGCGAGGTCGAAGAGGTAAGTGCGCTCGTCCTCGTCCAGGTGCAGTGCCTGCGCGACCGCGTGGATGACGTCGTCGGAGACGCTGCCGATATGCCCTCTCTCCATCCGCGTGTACCACTCGGTGCTCACGCCGGCGAGAACAGCGACCTCCTCGCGCCGCAGCCCCGGAACCCGGCGTCGGCCGCTGGTGGGGAGCCTGACCTGCTCGGGGGTGAGTTTGGCTCGTCGGGTGGCGAGGAAGTCCCGGATGTCGGTGCGGATGCCGGCACGGTCGGGGCTGTGGTCCATGTGTTCCACGGTAGCCGTGCACCGTCGCGGAGGGAGGTTGAGTTTATACCCCCCATAAACACGGCCTTCCTCGACGGGGCCAGGACGGGTTTCGTGGAGTCGTCAGCTCGGTCACCCCTTTCTGGAGAGAGAATCATGGCACCGCGAGGAGGAGTCCTCCACGCTTCCGACGGCACACCTGCTGAGGAGCGTGAGCCCGGGGCAGCCCGCCTTCCGTCTGTCGTCTACGTGCTGGCGATGGGCACGTTCCTGATGGGCACGACCGAGTTCGTCATCGCGGGTCTGCTGCCGGAGATGGCGGACGATCTCCAGGTGAGCGTGGCCCGGGCAGGGCTGTCGATCACGGTGTTCGCCGTCGGCATGATCGTCGGCGCGCCGCTGATGTCGATGCTGACGCTGCGGCTGCCCCGGCGGATGACGTTGGTGCTGGCCCTGGGCGTCTTTGCCCTCGGACACGTCATCGTCGCGCTCGGCTCGAGTTTCGAGCTGCTACTCGCGGCTCGGTTTCTGACGGCGCTCGCGACCGGGGCCTTCTGGGCCGTGGCCAACGTGGTGGCCGCATGCGTCGTAGGACC
The DNA here is from genome assembly GCF_057710365.1 of Streptomyces sp. bgisy027. Lineage (NCBI taxonomy): Bacteria > Bacillati > Actinomycetota > Actinomycetes > Kitasatosporales > Streptomycetaceae > Streptomyces > Streptomyces sp. bgisy027. The sequence goes on along the minus strand of NZ_JBYIVZ010000018.1, from coordinate 38,971 downwards.
CGCCGCGAGTTCCCGCGCCCTGGGCGTCGTGGGCTCCGGCGCCATGCTCTCCACCGTCATCGGTGTACCGCTCGGCGCTTTCGCCGGGCATGCCATGGGCTGGCGGGGACCATTCTGGGCACTCGCCGTCCTCGCCGTGGCTTCCATGGGGCTGATCGCCCGGTACGTCCCGCACGACGGCCCGGACCAGCAGTCGGTGTCGATCCGCTCCGAGCTGTCCGCGCTGCGCTCCGGCCCGCTCTGGCTGACGCTGGCGGCCTGCGCGACAACGACCGGCGGCGTGCTGTCGACGTACTCCTACATCTCGCCCCTGCTGACCGACCGGACAGGCCTCGCCGCCGGCCTCGTACCGCTCGTACTCGTCGGCTTCGGAGCCGGTGCTCTGGCGGGCTCCCTCCTAGGAGGCCGCCTGGGCGACACCCGCCCGCATGCGACCACCATCGTGGCGGCCGGAACGACCACAGTCCTGCTGCTGGGGCTCTGCCTGCTGTCCGGCATCGCCGCACCCACGATCGTGCTGGTCGCACTGCTGGGCCTCTTCGGCCTCGGTGCCAACCCGGTACTGATCTCCCTGGCCGTACGCTTCGCTGGTCGGGCCCCGACCCTGGGGTCCGGACTCACGGTCTCGGCGTTCAACTTCGGTACGGCCGCCGGTTCCTGGATGGCCGGGCTCGCCCTCGACTCGACCCTCGGGGTAACCGGACCTGCCGTGGTCGGTGCGGTCATCGCGGCACTGACTCTGATCTCCACCATCACCATCACCATCACCGTCATCCGGAATCGGCGTCGCTCAGAGCCGCCCGTCGCCTCAGGCCTCGGAGGAAGCAGCCGCCCCTTGTCGGCCTCCCGCCCGAGGGGAGGGTGTTAGAAGCCGCCAAGGGAATGCGGTGCCTCCCGTTCCCCTCGGACGAGGATCTCGCCACCTGTCCCGCTGTGCTGTACGGCTATCCGTCCGAGATGCGAACCACTCGGCCTGCAGCCGTCGCATGTACGCCGGGTCCGTGCTGGAGGACGCCCCGGCCGCCGCGCGCGCTCGCCGCGGCCCCCCTACAGTCTTGGCCTGATGCTGGCCGAACCTCCAGTCTCCCACTTCGTGGACCGGCTGGTCTCCCCGCCCGGCCAGGTGCCCACCGCCGGCAGCGTCACCGACAGGTGCGCGTTCGCGGAGCGGTGCAAGTGGCGACACGACTCCTGTATGAAGAGCCGTCCCGAACTGCTTTCCCTTACGGCGGACCGGGCCTCCGCGTGCGCGCGGATCGCCGAGATCGGCGACGGCCTCCGACTCCGCCCGACCAGTCCGGGTACGCCATCCTCCGCCCCTGGCGGCGACCCCTCCTCCTCGTCAGCGGCCTCACGAAGACATACCGGAGAGACCGGACACAGAAGGCGACGGCACTGCACGACGTCTCGCTCGACGTCCGTGAGGGCGAATCCCTCGGCGTGGTCGGCGAGAGCGGCTCCGGCAAGACCACGATGGCCCGCTGTGCCCTGGGTCTGACCACACCCACCATGGGCACGATCCGGCTCGGCGGCGTCGACGTCAGCAACTACCGTGGGCTGAACCGGAGCGATCAGCGCCAGGTGCGGCGACTGGCCCAGGTGGTCCACGCAGCGGCAGCAGCCAGGCGGAGAGGGAGGAACTCGTGATCGCCGAGCGGGTCCTGGAACCGGCTGGCCGTGCAGGACTGGGCTGCTGAGGAGGCCACCGCGGTCGGCGCGCCCGCCCAGGTGGCAGGGTGGGCAGTCTCGCTGACCCCCGTCGCAGCGAGGCTCTGACAAGTCCCCCCTGCCTGACGGCTACCGAGAGAGCCTGGTCATCGTGCCCGGACTGCCCGCCGACGGCAGTTGCCCTCGCGTGGGGAGTGTGTACATCGTCTCTCCAGACGTCCCGGACTTCACAGGCGATGCACATGAGGGGTGCGCGCGAGATGTGCTCTCCGATCGCCATGAGGCGGCGCTTGCTTCAGGTACGGCGGGCGGACGCTTGTCGGCAGGCAGGCAGGCAGGCCGCCGCGGTGCCTAGACGGCGGCGGTCGCGGAGCGATGACGCTGGCCGATGGAGAGGGCGACCGTGGACATGATGCTCAGCGCGGCGAAGGCCGTGCCGATCAGGGCGGGACCGGTGGGCCCCAAGGCCGAGTCGAGGGCGAGCCCGGCGATCCAGGAGCTGGCCGCAGTGCCGAGATTGAAGGCCGAGACGGTCAGGGCCGATCCCAGGGTGGGTGCCTTGCCTGCGAAACGGACCACGAGGGACATCAGCACCGGGTTGGCGCCGAGTCCGAAGAGTCCCAGCAGGACGAGCAGGAGGACCGTGGGCACGGCGAAGCCTGACAGCAGGCAGATCGCCAGCAGAATGATGGTGGCCGCCGTGGCCGCCGTGACGGTCGTCGCGAAGGGGCGGACGTCTCCCAGGCGGCCACCTATGAGGAATCCCGTCAAGGCGCCGCCACCGAAACCGAGGAGCACCAGCGGCACGAGGCCGGCGGCGAGATGGGTCCGGTCGGTCAGTAGCGGGACGATGTAGGAGTACGTCGACAGCACGCCGCCGTGGGTGGCTGCGCAGGCCGCCAGCGTCAGCCAGAGCCGGCGGGAGCGCAGCGCCATTAGCTCGGCGCGGATCGATACCGACTGCCGGTCCGGATGGTCGCGCGGGACGTGCCTGTCCAGGAGCAGCATGGCTGCGGCTGAGAGGGCCGCAAGTGCCCAGAACGGTCCCCGCCAGCCGGCGAGTTGCCCGGCGAAGGCGCCCAGCGGAACGCCGATGACGTTGGCGAGCATGGCGCCGGAGCCGACGATACCCATGGCCCGGGAACTCGTGTCGGGCCCAGCGGCGTGTGCGGCGACCACAGTGGCAACCGCCCAGAACGCCCCGGTCGCCATCGCAGTCAGGAATCGCGCCGCCATGAGCACCGTGAAGTCGGAGCTGATCGCGACGACGACATGTCCGACGGTGAAGACACCGAGGGCGAGTACCAGCGTCAGCCGCCGCGGGAGCCGCAGCATCAGCATTGTTAGCAGCGGCGCGCCGACGATCATGCCGAGGGCGAAGACCGTGATCAACAGTCCCGCCCTGGCCGTGCTCACCTGCAGGTCCGCCGCCATCTCGGGCAGCAGACCAGCCACTATGAACTCGCTGGTGCCCATCAGGAACGTGCCCAGTGCCAGCACGTAGATGACGGAGGGCAGCCGGGGGGTCGTACGCTCGGCGTCCTGTGCCCGCATGTCCTCGGAAGCGTGGAGGATTCCTCCTCGCGTGCTCATTCCCTTGTGCTCCTGAAAGCGGTGGTGATCAAGCTGTCGCTCCCATGGGACGTGCGTCGTCGGACGTGTGGAAGGACGTGTGCATGGGAGGTGCGAGCAGTTGACGCACCTGTTTGCTCTCAGGCCTCCGGGCCCCTGCCGACGGGGGCGGCAGGGGGCCCCAACGCCGGGTCAGCTGAGGGCGCTCAGCTGTGCGACCTCGTCGTCGGTCAGCGAAATGGTCGCCGCGGCGACGTTGTCCTCCAGGTGGGCGACCTTGGAGGTGCCGGGGATCGGAAGGATCACCGGGGAGCGGTGCAGCAGCCAGGCGACGGCCAGCTGCGCCGGAGAGACCTCGCGGCGGGCGGCGGCCTCGGTGAGGATGCTGCCCGGCTGCGCCAGCTGGCCGGTGGCCAGTGGGAACCACGGGATGAACGCGATGCCCTCGCGCTCGCAGTGCTCGAGCACGTCCTCGTGCCCCCGCTCGGCGAGGTTGTAGTGGTTCTGCACCGACACGATCGGGACGTGCCGCTGCGCCTCCACCAACTGCTCGACCGTCACCTCCGAGAGCCCGACGTGCCGGATCTTGCCTTCCTCCCGCAGCTGTGCGAGGGCGCCCACCTGCTCGGCGAACGGCACGGTCGGGTCGACCCGGTGCAGCTGGTAGAGGTCGATCCGCTCCTGCTTCAGACGCTCCAGGCTCCCCTCCACGCACTGGCGCAGGTACTCCGGGCGCCCGTTCGGGATCCACTCCTCGGCTGACGGCCGGGTGTTCGCGCCCTTGGTCGCGATCACCAGCTCGTCGGCGTACGGGTGGAGTGCCTCGGCGATCAGGCTCTCGTTGACGTGCGGCCCGTAGGCGTCGGCGGTGTCGATCAGCGTGACACCAAGCTCGACAGCCCGGCGCAGGACCCTGATCGCCTCGTCGCGATCGGCAGGCTCGCCCCACACGTTCGGGCCTGTGAGCTGCATGGCGCCGTAGCCGAGCCTGTGTAGCGGCAGGTCACCTCCGAGAGCGAAGGTGCCGCTCGCCACGGCCGGACGGTCAGACGGATTGCTCATGTTTTCCTCGTTCATTGTTCGCATCGAAACGTGTCCGAATCTTTATTCGGATCCTTTGTGTGCGCCCGGGGACTGGGCGGGACAGCTGGTGACAAGCTGCCTGTCGTAGGGGGCCAGCCAGGCGGCAGCTGCGTTTGAGGTAGGTCAGGGCTGGAGTAGGACCTTGATGGCGCGGCGTTCGTCCATGGCCTTGTAGGCGTCTGCGGCCTGGTCGAGTGGCAGGGTGAGGTCGAAGACCTTGCCGGGGTCGATGTGCCGGTTCCAGATGAGGTCGATCAGCCGGGGCAGGTACTGGCGCACGGGGGCGGGGCCGCCGTGCAGGTGAGTGTGGGAGAAGAACAGGTCCTGGCCGTCGAGCGTGACGTCGTGGGAGACGCCGACGTAGCCGATGTGGCCGCCGGGGCGGGTGGAGCGGATGGCCTGGAGCATTGATTCCTGGGTGCCGACGGCCTCGATGACGGAGCGGGCGCCGTAGCCGCCGGTCAGTTCCTTGATCTTCTCGACGCCGGCGTCTCCGCGTTCGGTGACGATGTCGGTGGCGCCGAAGTCGAGGGCGAGTTTTTGCCGGGGCTCGTGGCGGCTCATGGCGATGATCCGCTCCGCGCCGAGTTGCCTGGCGGCCAGCACGCCGAGCAGGCCGACCGCGCCGTCGCCGACGACGGCGACCGTCTTGCCGGGGCCGGCCTGGGCGGCGACGGCCGCGAACCAGCCGGTGCCGAGCACGTCGGAGGCGGTGAGCAGGCTCGGGATCAGGTCGGCGTCCGGGGTGCCCGGGGTCGCGACCAGGGTGCCGTCGGCGAGCGGGACGCGCAGGTACTGTGCCTGGGCGCCCATCTCGTTCATCCACTGGCGCTGGACGCAGGAGGTCTGGTAGCCGGCGCGGCAGTTGTCGCAGGTGTTGTCCGAGGTGGAGAAGCCGCCGACGACGAACTGGCCGGGCTTGACGCTCGTGACGTCGCTGCCGACCTCCTCCACCACGCCCACGTACTCATGGCCGATGGGGGAGCGTGCCTCGAAGGGCTCGGCTCCGCGGTAGGGCCAAAGGTCGGAGCCGCACACGCAGGCCGCCGCCACGCGAATGATCGCGTCCGTGGGCTTGAGGATCTTGGGGTCCTCGCGTTCCTCCACCCGGAAGTCACCGGGGGCGTGCATCACGACACCGCGCATGGGGATTGCTCCTTGCAGTAGGGGGACCAGCCGCGTCGGACGGCCGGGTGGGCTGGGTGCCACGCCATCCAGGGAACCTGCATTCCACGCCCGTAGCGAGTGACTGATGAACCAGGTACTGGCAGTACATCCCTAAACAGGAGCGGGCGGCGTACGGTCGGAGTGTGGACAACCGTGACGAAGTCCGCGAGTTCCTGACCTCGCGGCGCGCCAAGATCACCCCGGAGCAGGCGGGGCTGCCGGCCGGCTCCCGGCGCCGTGTGCCTGGTCTCCGTAGGAGTGAGGTCGCGGCGCTGGCAGACGTCAGCGTCGATTACTACGGCAAGCTGGAGCGCGGCAGCCTCGCGGGCGCCTCCCCGGCAGTTCTCGATGCGGTCGCCCGCGCGCTCCAGCTCGACGACGTTGAACGGGCCCATCTACTGCACCTTGCCCAGGCCCAGGAAGGCTCCGACGCCCTGGCCCGTCCACGCACGCGCACCGGCAGGTGGATCCCGCCCAAGACCCTGCAGTGGACCCTGGACGCGGTCACCGCCGGGCCCGCGTTTGTAGTCAACGGCCGCCTGGACATTCTCGCCACGAACCAGCTCGCCCGCGCCTTCTTCAGCGAGTTCTACGACGGGGGCGCACAGCTGCCCAACATGGCGCGTTTCCAGTTCCTGAATCCCGTGGCCCGCCGCTTCTACCCCGATTGGGATCTCATCGCCGACATGACCGTGGACGTGCTGCGCATCGAGGCCGGCCGCAACCCCCATGACAAGGGCCTGCACGACCTGGTGGGCGAGCTGTCCACCCGTAGCGACGCCTTCCGCACCCGCTGGGGTGCGCACAACGTCACACGCCATGGCACCGGCAGTAAACGCTTCAATCACCCGGTCGTCGGCGATCTCACCCTGGCTTGGCACGGCTACGCCGTGGACGACGAACCCGGCCTCACCCTCCTCATCTACACCGCCGAACCCGGCTCACCGTCCGAAGAGAGCCTGCGCCTGCTCGCCTCCTGGTCGGCTACCCAGGACAGCGCAAGCCCATCCACCGCCACCGAGGACGCACGCCGGTAGCGCCCCCGCACGTGGGCAGCACTCCTGCCGGTCAGGGCGGGCCGCCGTAGGCGGCATCCCGAGCGGCTATGCGTCCGGATCAGACTCGATCGATCAGTGGCACCGATGTGGTTGGCCACATGAAAGCACGCACATGAGCGACGGGATGGGAGACGCGCACCTGGGCCGCTCCGGTCTGCTGGTCAGGGGGAGCGGCCTCGAGACGATGGACTCAGCTCCCGTTGCGCTGGGTCGCGATTGGATCGACGGCCACGAGCTCCGGTGAGGGGCAGTCTCAAGAGGTTGCGCATCACCGTGCGCCCTGTGCCGCGATGAGGCCGTGGCGGCCGCCTGCCCCGGTCACGATGCTTGCCCGGCCTACCGTCGCACGGCGGTCGCTGTGAACACTGCGGCAGCGTAGATCAGCGGAACCTCGAAGGCGGCGAGGAGCAGGAACCTGTACATGTCAGAGGTGCTTTCGACATCCTGTCTGGCTTTTTGACCATCCGGGAGTGAAATGACTGATTTCCATTCCGGATCTCACCGGCCTCCCCAGGCAATGATGGCTCGGTCGACGTAGGCCGAGACGCCGGCGCGCATGTCGGTTTCAGGGTCGAGGAGCCATTGCAGACCGATGCCGTCCAGCACGGCGGTGACCAACCGCACTTCGATCTCGATCTGCGCGGGGGAGAGGGGAGCGATGTCGCCGACTTCGGCCGCTTCGCGCAAGTGCGCGGCGAGGGCCGCCAGGTTGGTGGTGTATCGCTGCGCGATGAACGCGTGGGCCGGATGGGTCGGGCTCGAGGCCTCGGCCGCGATGGTCGTGAACAACTCGAGCAGGCCTCGGTTCTCCTGGTGGGTGGCCATGACCTCGGGCAGCCGCCGGAAGTAGTCCAGGCCGCTGACGTCGGTGAGGCTGTTCTCTACGGTTCGGCGGTCCCATTCCTCCAGTACGGCCGTGAGTAGGCCTTCCTTGCTCCCGAAGTGCTGGATCAAGGTGGCGTGGCTGACGCCGGCCTGCCTGGCAATCGTACGGAGGGACCCGCCGGCGAAGCCGTGTTCGCCGAAGACGTCCATGGCGATGCAGATGAGCTGCTCGCGTCGGCGGACCCCGGTGCGATAGGGGCCTCGCGTTCTGGCCTGGGCTCTGTCTGGCATGCCACTAATCTCTCACGACCGTTGCCGAAATATAACCCATCGGTTAGCGTTCAGGCCGGTACGGTTTGCAGCGGCCTGGGGCGGCCCCTCTGATCGCATGCACGTTTCAACCCGGCTCTGAAGCCCGCGGAAGGGGGCACCAGATGGAGTACTCGATCCTTGGTCCGACCGGTGTGCGCGTGTCTCGCATCTGTCTGGGCACGGCGACTTTCGGGGTGGCACCGAGTTCCCAGGACGCCGATGGTGTCGTGGGAGCGGCGTTGGATCTGGGGATCAACTTCTTCGACACCGCCGACGTCTATGGCTCGACCTCGACGTTCGACCGTCCCGGTGTCCCTCCGGCTTCGGAGCGCGAGTCTGCTGAGGAAATCCTCGGCCGTGCCCTCGTCGGTCGTCGGGATGAAGTGGTGCTGGCGACAAAGTCGGGGGAGCGCCGGTTCGACCCGGATGCCGGTTTGTCGCGCCGGTACATCATCCAGCAGGTCGAGCAGAGTCTGCGCCGGATGCGCACCGACCGCATTGACCTCTACTACGCGCATTTTCCGGATCCGGACACGCCGCTGGAGCAGACTCTCGCCGTGTACGACGACCTGATCCGGCAGGGGAAGCTGCGGTACGTCGCCCTGTCCAATCACCCGGCCTGGCAGATGACCGAGGCTCTGTGGATCGCCGATGACCGCCGGTTGGTGTCCGCTCCCGTGGCCGCGCAGGTGCAGTACAGCCTGCTGGACCGAGGCGTCGAACAGGAGCTGGCCGGCGCGTGCGTGAGGTTCGGACTGTCGATCATCCCCTACGCGCCGTTGCGCGGCGGCCTGTTGGCCGACCTGTCCGTGCTGGACCGCCCGATCTCCGGGGACAAGCGCTACGGCGGTCCCGGATACTCGGAGTCCGAGATCGCGATCGCCCGCAAGCTCGGCCGCCTGGCTCGTGAGTGGGGGCTGGGGATGCAGCAGGTTTCGCTGGCCTGGCTGTTGTCCCGCCCTGCCGTGGCGTCGGTGATCATCGGAGCCGAAACGGTCGAGGAACTCCGTGCCAACGCCTCGGCCGCTGATGTCGAACTCACCCAGGAACAGCTGGATGCGGTTTCGGCGCTGACTTCCGAGTCCAGGCCCTGACCGGAAGAGATCAGGAACGCCGAGGAACGCTGATGAAGTACTCCCCCCTTGGCCAGACCGGTGTCAGGGTCTCGCAGATCGCGCTGGGCACCGCCACCTTCGGGGTAGCACCGACTGCGGAAGACGCAGACCGGATCGTCGGCACTGCGCTCGATCTTGGCATCAACTTCATCGACACCGCTGACGTGTACGGCAACATGCCCGTTTTCGACCGTCCTGGGGCGATCCCCGCCGTCGACCGGGAACCTGCCGAGCAGATCCTGGGGCGTGCCCTGCGTGGACGCCGTGACGAGATGGTGATCGCCACCAAGTCCCATGGCATCGTCGGGCTCGGCGTCAATGACTGGGGGCTGTCACGCCGGCACATCATCGATCAGGTCGAGGTGAGCCTGCGGCGCTTGCAGACCGACTACATCGATCTCTACTACGCCCACGACATCGACCCGCACACTCGGCCGGAACAGACGTTCGCTGTCTACGACGATCTGATTCGGCAGGGCAAGATCCGTTACGTCGGGGTCTCCAACCACCCGGCCTGGCAGGTCACCCGCGCGCTGTGGATCGCTGATGACCGCCGTCTGCAGGCTCCTGTGGCCGCACAGGTAAAGTACAACCTCATCGACCGCTCCGCCGAGCGAGAGCTCGCCCCGGCGTGCGAGCAGTTCGGCCTCTCGATCATTCCCTACGCCCCGCTGCATGGCGGCCTTCTCGCAGACCTCGCGGTCCTCGAACGTGACGTCTCCGGCGACGAACGATTCGGCGCACCGGGGTTCAGCGCAGCGGAGATCTCTCTGGCCCGCGAGGTGGATCGGCTCAGCCGCGAATGGGGCTTGAGCCCGTACCAGCTCGCCCTGGCCTGGCTGCTGTCCCGCCCCGCCGTCACCTCGGTAATCATCGGCCCGGAGACCGTCCATGAGCTTCGCGCGAACGCCACCGCCGCGGACATCCTGCTTGAGTCGGACCAGCTCGACATTTTGACGGGGATGGCTGTCGAACCACCTGCTTTTCACCATCGTGCCGGCGATGGGCCGCTCAGGCCGCCCGCCGCAGATCCGACCGTCTGAGCCCACATTCACTCGGACCATTCATAACCACAACGCGGTAAGGAACCCATCATGTCCCGTGCGGACCAGAGCACCGTCGACTTCCTGACCGAGTACTTCGCCATCATGGAAGCGAAGGACTACAAGCGTCTCGGCGACTACTACGCCGACGACATCACCCTGACGTTCGCCAATGCCCCAACCGTCACGGGCAAGGACGTCGTGCTGGCGCAGATGGCTGAGATCGGCGGCAAAGTCGAGTCCCTCGCCCACCCGCTGATCAACGTCTGGCAGGAGGAGGACGGCGTCGTCGTGTTCGAAGTCGACAGCGCCTGGCGCTTCCGCGATGGTGTCGAGGCGACGATCAGGGCCTGCTCGATCTTCACCATCGCCGACGGGAAGTTCACCGACCAGCGCATCTACGTCGACAACGGCCCCATCAATTCGTACCTCAACTGAGCAGAGCCTCGGCTATGGCCCGTGTGACGGGGCCCCACTGACCACTCAACAACCAAGGTCAGCCGTTAAATTGGCTCTGCCTCCCTTTCGGTGGTGACGGAGGGTCGTGACTTGTCGTTGGCATGCGTGTGGAGGATGTCAACGAGCTTGTGCAGATGGTGTTTTCGGGCCTGTTCCCGCTGGTCATAGACGACGTGGTCGATGAGGGTGAGCGGATCGTGGTGCGGGCACGGACGCCGCAGGGCACCGCGATCTGTCCGGTGTGCGGGGTGTCGTCAGGGCGGGTGCACGGCTATCACTGGCGGACTGTGGCTGACGTGCCGGTAGACGGGCGGCGGGTGGTGGTCCGTGTGCGGGCGCGGCGTCTGGTGTGCCCCACCCGCGGCCGCCGACATACCTTCCGCGAGCAGGTGTCCGGAGTACTGGACCGATACCAGCGACGCACCACCCGCCTGACCAGGCAAGTCAAGGCGGTGGTCAAGGAGTTAGCGGGCCGGGCGGGGGTACGTTTGCTGGCGATACTCGCGGCGGGCGTCTCGCGTCACAAGGCTCTGCGTGCCCTGTTGCGCATCCCGCTGCCCGCAGGGCGGTCGCCCCGCGTGATCGGCGTCGACGACTTCGCTCTGCACTGGCGGCACGGCTACGCCACCGTGATCATCGATGCCGAGACGCATGAGCGGATCGACGTGCTGCCCGACCGCACGGCCGACACCATGGAGACGTGGCTGCGCAAGCATCCGGGCGTCGAGGTCGTGTGCCGTGACGGCTCCGCGACCTGTGCCGAGGCCATCCGCCGCGCCCTGCCCCGTGCGACGCAGGTCGGTGATCGGTGGCATCTGTGGCACAGCCTGTGCGAAGCCGTCTTGAACGAGGTGAAGGCGCACAGCACCTGCCGGGCTGCCGTGCTGGACGTGCCTATCTACGACGGACCCCGCGCCCAGACCACCCTGGAACGCTGGCACCAGGTCCACGGCCTGCTCGACCAGGGTGTGGACCTGCTCGAATGCGCGCGCCCCGTGCAACTGGCCCTGAACACCGTCAAACGCTACGCCCGCGCCGACCGGCCCGAGCGCATGCTCCACGTCCCCAAGTGCCGCGCCAGCCTCGTCGACACCTACCGCGAACACCTGCGCAACTGCCGGGCCGAGGACCCCGTAGTCCCCGTCAAGCACCTCTTCGACGAGATCAAAGCCCTGGGCTTCACGGGCTACCTGAACCTCATGCACAAGTACATCAACCAATGCCGCGCGGACGCCGACCGCAGCCATATCTCCCCGCGGCGGCTCGCCCGGATGCATGCTGACCATGCCCGGCAACCTCAAGGCGGAACAACACGAGTTCCTGTCCAAGCTCACCGACGCCTGCCCCGAGATGACCCAACTGGCCGCAGATAGCAGCGACTTCGCCCAGTTGCATTGCGCCTCACGCCGACAATGCCGACGCACTCTCGCGCTGGATCGTCCAGGTCCGTGGCGCCGACCTGCCCCACCTGCATGCCTTCGCCCGAGGTCTGGAACGAGACCACGACGCCCGTGAACGCCGCCCTCACGCTTCCGTACAGCAACGGCCCCACCGAGGGTGTCAACACCAAGACCAAGCGGGTCGCGCGCCAGATGCACGGACGAGCAGGCTTCGCCCTGCTGCGGCACCGCATCCTCCTCGAATAGCAGCACTCTCCGTCACCACCGGATGTGAGACAGGGCCGTTAGGCGGCGGCCCGTTCGGTGTCGCTCAGGGGCGCCGGGCCGGGGCGCATCTCTGCGGCGTGGATCTTCTCGAAGGCGAGCATGGCCCCAGCGGGTGAGCCGAAGGTGTCGGCGACCTGGCGCAGGTGGTCCTCACTGCGGAGGTAGACGGACTCGGCGTTGCGGCCGAGCTAGTGAGCTGGTTCGGGGATGCGTGAGCAGTAGCGGCAGATCCGGTCGAGGATCTGGTCGGCGGTCTTGGGCGGATGTCGTCGTGGATCTTCTGCGCCTGAGGTGGAGACCTCGCGGACGCTGCGGGGTGCGCCAGGGCATGGAGTGGCTGGCCCAAACCCATTCCTCGTCCATGGCCTTCTGGAGCCGGTCGATGATCTGCGTGGTGATGCCCTGGGCGGTCAGGGCCTGGGCGGCCGTGTCGGTCCAGTAGGATTCCTCGCGGTCGATGCGGGCCATGACCAGGGTGTGATCGTCGAGGGCCTCAAAGCATCGCGAGGTCAGTAGCGGGTGGGCCAGGTCCTGCCGGGTGCCGGTGAGGGTGGCGGTCACGGCGATGGCGTGGGTGGGGTGGACGTCGAGGCGGACGTGCGCGTCGATGGCGGGTGGCGTCACGAAAAGGGGTGCTCTCTCGTGCCGCTGGCCGGGATGAGGGGGTCCAGTCTCCGGCCGGTGCGGGGTCAACGGGACAGGCGCGCGGTGGGCGGGGCTGTGGTCGGCGGTGGTCCGGTCGCCGATCGCGACGTCGGCAAGCCGGCGACAGCAACGATCATGGACGCGCTGTGAGTTCGCGCCGTTGCTGGGGCACCGGCCTGCGCCGTGAACGGCCGAGGCGATGACGCGGACGCTTCGCCCTCGGCTCGTATGTCCTCTATCGCGACGCCCGCCAAGTGCGGCAGCATGTCAACTATCGATCTCCCAACACGACCGAGAATTAAGGGAGTTGGCTGGCAGATAGGCTCGGTCATCCCGAAATGTTGATCAGAGCCGTATCCACAGGCTCCCGTCAGAGGCCGCATGCACCGCCGTCGATGATCTCGTGAAGGCGGTGAAGGAGACGTTCCCGCAGCACCCGGAAGCGGAGGTGCTCCTGAGCTTCCCCGGACTGGGTGTCCAACGGGCGCCGGGGGGCCGCGCCGAGATCGAGGACGATCACACACGTTTCGCCAACGCCCGCAGCCTGAAGGCATACACAGGCTCCTCGCCCATCACCAGGGCATTGGCGAGAAGTCGAGCATCACCCGCCTCTGGATCAAGAACGACAGCCTCACCTACGCCGACTACCTCTGGACGTTCTCTGCGATCACCGACTCACCTGGAGCGAAGGCCCACTACCGGCGCTGCCGCTACGAATACGGAGACTGGCGCGCAGCCGCCCAGCGCAACCTCTTCAAACCGCATGACCGGCCAGCTCTACCCCTGCGTTCAAGAGCGCGAACTGTCCGGTCAACAGACCGCCTTCCACCGGACTCGCTGCCGCAGTTTGACGCGTCAGCGCCGTGAGGTTTCTACCCGGACCGCCTCGATTCCGGGTGAGTTCCAGGGCCCATCGGGCGTTCCAGTCGCAGACGACGGCCAGGTCTGCCGACTCCCAGCCCAGCTCCCAACTCCGCTTCGACGCCCTCATCCGTACAAGGGCCCGGTTAGGGCGAAGGGGTCCGTCCCCGGCGGACGGCATCAACGTGGCTATGCGTGAGCCCACCATGACCAGATGCTGTCAGGACCGGCCCCTGACAGGCCGGGTGTCAACCGGTCGTCGAACTGGAACAACCCTGCGTTCGGACATCAGATGGTCCACCAAGGTCAGCAGCAGATCGCGGCTTGCCGAGCGCTGCCGAAGGTCGCCCATTGCCATGGGTACGTGAGGGTCGAGATCCAGCGCCTCGCGAATCTCGGCAAGGGTGCGCTCCTGACGCCCGCCGAAGCAGTTGACGCCGACGACGAAGGGGATGCCCCGGTTCTCGAAGAAGTCGATGGCTGCAAAACTGCTCTCCAACCGCCGGGTGTCCACGATGACCACGGCCCCGAGAGCCCCATGCACCAGGTCATTCCACATGAACCAGAAACGGTCTTGTCCCGGCGTACCGAACAGATACACCACGAATTGGGAACTCACGGTGATGCGTCCGAAGTCAAGGGCCACCGTCGTAGTGGTCTTATGCTCCACCCCGCCGACGTCGTCCACGTCCACGCCGGCCATGCTCAGCTGCTCTTCGGTGTGCAGAGGTGCCACCTCGCTCACTGAGCCGACCATGGTGGTCTTGCCTACGCCGAACCCGCCCGCGATCAGGATTTTCACAGCTGCGAGTGCCGCACCTGCTTGGGCCCCGACGTGTTCGTCAGAGTCTGAGAAGGCCATCTCTCACCGCCTGAAGAAGTGTCATATCCGGTCCTTGTCCGACTGCGACTGCCAGAGGCGGTCGCACCGTTACCCCACCGAGTGTGATCAGGTCGGCGATGAGGATCTTCGTAACCACGACTGGCAGATTGAGCTCGGCAGCGACCTCGGCGAGGGCCGCTGGCCTGTGGCACCGCCGAAGGATCACCCTGTGCTCGGGCTGGAGACTACGGGTGATGAGCTGATCTGGGGGCTGGGCGACAGTGGTGATCACGGTGATGAGGGTGAGGTCGTCGCGCACGGAGGCCGTTCGGCCCTGAGTGATCGTGTACGGCCTGACAAAGCCCTGCTCCGCATCCCCGTCGTCCGACGTATCCGTCCAATGTTTCACCCAAGTCCACCGCCCTCCGCGGGGTTTCGCGCGACCCGTACCTCGGTACCCAGCTGCTGGCCGACCTGCTGCACCAGGGTGTGCATTGCCACCGCCATCAGTTCCGCGTCCACCTCCTGCTCCGCAACGACCGCCAAGTGAGTGCCTTGGCCGGCGGAGCTGATGAAGACCCAAAGATCCGTGAGTTCGACGATCACCTGGTGGACCATGCCACCGTCGAAGACCTCGCCGACGCCGCGCGCCAGGCTCTGCTGACCGGTGGCGATAGCGGCCAGCCGCTCGGCGTCGACCCTGGTGATGCTGCGGGACTGGCTGACGACCAGGCCGTCATCGGACAGTACGATGGCGGCCCTGGTGCCCGGGATCTGGTCGACCAGTCCGTCGAGCAACCAGTCCAGATCCTGATTGGTGCCGGTGGTGTGCAGTGTCATCGTCAATCTTCCTTCCGAGCCCAGGCTCGGCCCGGTGAAGTGCGGGTGGATTGGTGGTCGGAGTCGGGGGTGTTCCGGGCCATCCGGGACTGGCGTTGGAACGCGCCAACGGTGGCAGCGGAGCGACGCGGCTCAGTTTCCTGCCTGAGTAGTGGCTGCGGCTCGGATGGCGCGGTGCGCCCCTCGTCGTCGTGGTTAGGGGGAGGCCGGCGAAGCTCGGTGGCGAGGCTGGCCTGCCGCACGCGTTTTGGCAGCGGGGCCACTGGCGACTCGCGGGCAGGGGCGGAAGCCGGCGGTTGGCTCCAGCGGCCGATGAGTGGGCGGGTGAAGAGATCCTGTCCGTCGGAGCCGTGAGTCTCGAAGTCGGGGAAGCGGTCTTCTTCCTCGGGCCAGGAGGTGCCGACGACCGATAGCTGGGGCGGGGCGGACCTCGAAGACGACTCCGAGGACGGTTGCTGCTCCTCGGACACCAGCTCTCCCGGCACCAGGACGACCACTCGGGTGCCCCCGAAGGATGACGGTCGGAGCTCCACCTTCAGACCCAGGCCGGCAGCCAGCCTGGCGACCACGTACAGGCCCAGTCGTGCATCATCGGCGCGGGACATCACGTCCATCTTGGGCGGGTTAGCCATCATCTCGTTCGCCTCGGCGTACTGCCCCGGGTCCATGCCCAAACCGCGGTCCTCGATTTCGATGGCGAGACCACGCCCCACGCGCGCGGCGGACACCTCCACGGGACTAGGAGGTTTGGAGAACGTCACAGCGTTCTCCATCAGCTCGGCCAGTACGTGCACCATGGACCCGACGGCGCGCTCGGACAGCCAGATCTGACCAGAGGCCTCGATCCGGATACGCCGGTAGTCCTGCACCTCGCTCTGCGCGGAACGGATGACGTCCAGCATGAGCACCGGCTTGCGCCAACGCCGCTGCGGCTGTCCGCCGCCGAGGATCACCAGGTTCTCCTCGTAGCGGCGCAGGCGGGCCGTCAAATGGTCGAGGTCGAAAAGACCTTCTAGGACTTCGGGGTCCTCGTGTTGTCGCTCCATCTCAATGAGCCGGTTCATTTGCATGCCGATCAACAACTGGGTGCGCCTGGCAATGCGTTGCAGCAGCCGTTCGAAGCCGCGATGCTGCTCGACCTGTTGTACCGCGGTCTCCAGGGAAGTACTTCGAGCCAAGTTGAGAGCGCGGCCGAGCATCCCGAGTTCGTCACGGCCGTAGGGGATCGACGGCAGTTCGGTGTCAGGGTCGATCACCTCGCCGCGCCGCAGCCTCTCGATCACATCAGGCAACCGGGTTTGCAGCTCAAGGGCCGAGGAACGGAGGGCGAAGATCCGGCGACGTAGGAGTCCGGTGAACCACAGCGAGATCAGCACCACCAGCAGCACGGCCAGCGCGCCGACAGAGCTGTTGACGATCAAGATGACCATAAGGCCATGGAGTTCATGGTCGGTGGTCCTGATGATCTGGCCGAAGTACGACTTGTTTGCCTGCTGGAGCTGGCGCGTGATCTCACCGACGCTCTGCCGCCACTGACTGGCGACCTGGGCAGAGACCTCCTGGCCGCTGTCCCCGGTGCCCCGTCCGCTCAGAACGGTCTGCTCGGCCTCGGTCTTCTGCTTCCAGGCGGTGCCAGACACTATGGCTCGGTAGGCTTGAGCGTGCTCTCGTGGCAGAAGCGGTATGACCTCGTTGTTGTAGATGTGTTGCTGAGCACCGATCAATTCGGCGATCTGCGCCCGCTGCGAGCTCGAGAAATGCCCGCTCACCACGGCGGCCGTGAATATCGCGTCCTCGCGTGCGAGTGACTCCTGCCCCCACAGTGCGTCGAGCGCCGACTGCCCCAGGACATTCAGTTCGGCGATGCCCACATCTATGAAGTCCTTGAACATCTGCAGGTCCGAGGCGATGGCAGTGCTGTAGGCCTTGTTCATCTGTAGCTGGGTGATGGTCCCCCGGTCCACCGCTTCCCTGTATCCGGGCAGCCGTGTGAGCTCCCGACTCACCTGCCGGTAGTGCGTGACGATATCGGTGGGGGCCGAGTCGGGTGGACCTTTCAAGCCCTTGATGGATGCATCGGTGATCAACCGCTGACTCGCGAGCTTCGTCCGGTCTGAGTCGGGATCGGCCAGGGCGGCCGCGCTCAGCTGCCGCTCCGCCTGCAAGTTGTAGAAGATTGCGACTACCGGCACTGCGACCCGTGTTGCCGCGTTCTGACGGTTGTTGACGCTGTGCCAATTACTGTAAAGCTGGGATGAGTTGGTCGCCCACAGGGCGACCACGGCGACGCTGGGTACAAGAGCCAGGACAAGCAGGACTCTCCGAAGGGATAGTTGCCGCTTCGGACTTGCTGCACTGCTGTCCTGCCGTTTTGTCGGACGTGCGTGCACTGCCACTTGGTTCCCCGGGCATGTTGGCGGTGGCGGACTGCTCCGTACGGGGCCCGCGCCATGTCGGGGGGAGCCTACTCGTCGAGGGCGGGAATGGGCACAGTCTGTTGATTGCGTATCGCAGTCTACGCAGGGCGACCGCGCCTGCGTATCCCCGACGGGAGGGTGCAGCGGTCGCGGTTGTATGCACAGTGCCCTCGATCAGTGTTCAGCGACGAGCCACCAGTGAGAGATTCAGCTGGTGGAAGCGTCACGGCAGGCACGCTCGACGGCTGAGTGCCTCTGCTGACCTCGGAGGTGGTTCCTACTCCACTGCACCCCTCGAGGTAGACGAATAGTTTCGATGCTGTCTAATCTGTTCTCAACGGTGAAGGGGTTAAGAGCCGGCCCGACGGAAGCCATCGTTGCTGCGGAGAGGGTGTCCCCGGCGAGGTGCGCTCGCGTTCGGACGACCCCGTTCCTCCCACGGTCTTCGCTTGTGGTGACGGTTACGGATGACCATGAAAGAGGAGTCGAAGTAGTGAAAATCGGACGCTGTGCGGACGGTGATGCGGTGTTCTGGGCCGTCATCGATCCGGAGGCAGACTCTGCGACGTCGCTGTCAGGCCCCGTGACCTCCTGGGCGCCTACGGTGCTGGGCGGAGCGGTCCCGACCACCGTGTCCACCCACCGGTTGTCCGACCTGACCCTTCTCCCACCGCTCGAACATGGCAGCACCGTAGTCGTTGCCGGCGCCAACTACGGTTCGCATCTTGCCGCGCTGGGTTCCGCGCTCTCCGATCGCCCAGCCATGCTGCTCAAACCACGCAACGCGATCATCGGCACTGATCAGGAGATCGCATTCTCCGCTCTGACCGAGCAGCTGGACTACGAAGTCGAACTGGTGGCCGTGATCGGCGCGGCCCGTCCCAGTCCGTCAGGGCCGAACACATCCGCCTGGGAGCGCATCCTGGGTTACACGGTCGGCAATGACGTCACTGCCCGCGATCTGGCCCGCGGCGGAGTTCTGGGAGTGGACATGTTCTCTGCCAAGGTCCTCGACCATGCCACCGGTCTCGGTCCCTGGATCGTCACCCGCGATGAGTTCGGCGACAGGCAGCCTGATCTAGAACTGACCTTGACCGTCGACGGCGAGGTGCGTCAGCGTGATCGCACCAGTTCTATGGCGCGGGATGTGGCTGAACTGCTGGACTATGCCGACGCCCGCACCAGCCTGGGCCCTGGCGACATTCTCTTTACCGGCACACCTGCGGGAGTGGGCCACGAAGACGGCCGCTATCTTCAGCCTGGCCAAACGGTGGTCGCCAGCGTGGAGGGAATCGGCTCGCTCACGAACGTCGTCGGGCCACGGGGGTGACGATGTTCTGGACGGATGTCCATCATCACTGGATCCCACCCAGTTTGGAGCGCGCCCTCGCTGCGAGGTCCGACACGGACGGGCGAGCGGTGGCTGTCGTGCGGGCCGCGTCCCGGGCCTTCCCGTCCCTCACGGACCTGGCGGCGCAGCAGGACGAACTCACCGCGGCACAGGGTGGGGCGGTGCTGTCGCTGCCACCGATCGGTCCCGCCGTCGACGGTCGCCCAGACGCGGGAGCCCTTCTCCGGTCCTGCAATGACGAGTTGATCGATGCTGTCGGCAGCGGCGCTTCACTTGTTTCGGCGATGGTGGCTTTGCCTCTACCCGACGTCGAACAGGCATTGACGGAACTGGGCCGCATCGGCTCCCATCCGGCTGTCAGCGGAGTCATGGTCTACACGACACCGGCACGCCCACCGCTGGATGATCCTTGCTTCAAACCGGTTTGGGCGGCTGTGGCCGAGCTCGGCCTTCCGCTCTTCCTTCATCCCGAAGCCGACCCCCTTCCGCAGTTCGAGGGCTGGCGCCTGGGCGACAGTCTCGCTCCACCCGTCTCCACGAGTCTGCAGGCGGCAAGGATGATGCTGTCGGGTGTGCTCGATCGTGTACCGTTGCTGAATTTGATCATTCCACACCTGGGGGGCGTCCTGCCCTATCTCACCCAGCGTCTGGTGGATCTGAGTGGGGCTGGCGACGGCGATCACGATGTCTTGCATTACTTGCGGCATCGCGTGTACCTGGACACCTGCTCGTTCCACGAGCCTGCACTACGGTGCGCCCTCGACACGGTTGGGGCCGAACGGCTCCTCCTCGGATCTGACTATCCGTTCCGTGGACCGGTGACGCGTTGCGTAAACGACATCACGAGCGCAGATCTCGTCACAGCCGAGCGCGAGGCCATCCTGAAGACGAATGCGTCAATTCTCTTCGCGAGCGGCCATGGCCCCTCGTCCATGGCTGACCGGTGATTGTGCACGAATCGTTTCTTGCAGAGGAGATGCGCTCAATGTCCGACCTTTCCCGTCCGGTACGCCGCTTGCGCATGACGCTCGAGCGGAAACGGGAGCTGTACGAGACAGTCATGGGCCTGGTGCGCGAGGTGGGCTACGACGCGCTGACGATGGACGCTGTGGCGGCCCGTGCACAGCTCAGCAAGGCCACCATCTACCGCCTATGGAGCGGCAAGCCTGAATTGGTGGCGTCGGCCTTGCGGGAGAACAAGGCGGTGCGGGTAGGTGAGGTGGATACCGGCTCCCTTTCGGGAGATCTGCACGAGATCGTCCGAAGGATCAGTGACCACAGTGCTCAGGATGCTTCCGTCCTGCGCGGTCTTGGTCTGGCCGCCCAGCGCGATCCCGCGCTCGGCAGTGCGCTGCGCGAATCACTGATCGAGCCTGAGGTCGGAGCTCTGCGCCTGATGCTCGCCCGTGCCTTGGCTCGCGGAGAACTCGACGAGGACCGACCGGCGACGGCTTTTCTGCCACAGGTGATGCTCGGCGCTGTCATCGCCCGTCCGCTGCTGGAGGACCGACCTGCCGACGCGGCCTATCTGGCGCAGTTTGTGGACGCGATGGTGCTGCCTGCTCTCGGCCTCAGCTCCTGAGTCCGCGGCAGCGTCTGGAGCGCCTGCCCTCGTGCGATGTCGACACCGGCCGATGTCGACTCAAGTCGTACTGCCTGGTCGATGCCGACCTGGAAGCTGGTCACAGTGCGCTTGGAAAGCCGGCGCCGCAGAGTTGGTGCCCGGGCCGTCGTCGTCACCGAGGCCTTTCGGGACGGAGAGCTGGAGGCCGAGACGTTCAACCTCTGGTCTCCCTCCCGCCTTGGCACCCAAGGCGGTCGAGAGAGCAGCACGGCCATGACTATTTCTCCAGCGATTTTGATGAATTAGTCATTGTGTACTTAATCTGTCTAGAATGTATCGCCGGGCTTGGATAGTGGTCTAGACCTTTCGAAGGAGAGGCTGCGTGATGAATGCGGACGTGGGGGGAGTGCGAGTAGCAAATGTGTCCCTGCCAGTGGGTGGCGAGGTGGTTCACAGCTGGCTCTATCGCTCCGAGTCTCCGACCGACGGGCCGATGCCGGGGCTGGTCATGGGTGCCGAGGCAACAGGCGTGAACCGATTCGTCCACGAGACTGCCGCAGCGCTTGCCGCGATCGGCTTCGTTGTTGCGATCCCCGACTACTACCGAGGTAAGGGTCCTCGCAACCCCGAGGACTATGACGACATCGACACGATCATGCGGCACGTCGATGAGCTCGACTTCCGCCGCGCCACGCATGACCTCATGGCCACACTCGACCACCTCAAGGCCGACCCGGCGGTCGATCCGCAGAGGATCGGTGTGTGGGGCTACTGCACGGGCGGAA
The DNA here is from genome assembly GCF_057710365.1 of Streptomyces sp. bgisy027. NCBI lineage: Bacteria > Bacillati > Actinomycetota > Actinomycetes > Kitasatosporales > Streptomycetaceae > Streptomyces > Streptomyces sp. bgisy027. The sequence continues at coordinate 17,716 of NZ_JBYIVZ010000018.1, read as the reverse complement.
CGCTGGCCTGGCTCACCGCCTGTTTGCGCCGGGACGTCGCTGCGGCTGTGCTGTTCTATCCGAGTCAGCCTGTGTTCACGGAGCTGACCGCCGCCCGTCCCGCGCATCCCATCGATCTGCTGTGGAACCTCAACTGCCCTGTGCTGCTCGTCTATGGAGAGAAGGATCCGTTGATGCCGCCGGAGCGGCTGTCGGTGGTGCGGGAGCGTTTCGAGCGATGGGGGATCGAGCACGCCATGCATATCGCGCCTGGCTGCGGTCACTCCTTCGGAGCCCCTATCCCCGGCCGCCATGATCCTGCCGCATATGACCGGGCCTGGAGCGAGGCGGTGACCTTCGCTGTCGATCGTCTCACACCGTCCCACCGGTAGCGGGGCCCGCCGCCCGATGGCAAGCAGCCTGAGGGCTGTGATGCAAAGGTCGGAGCGCAGCCGGCCGCATCACCGTGCGTCTAGTGGTCCGCTCGCGTCTGGACCCCCGACCGTCAACTGGCGAAGTTCATGCGTGGGAAGTTTCATGCGTGGAAAGGTACTGAAACCGACTTCAGCCGGCCGCCCGGGGCCTGGAGCGGCCAGTGCCGCTCGCAGGTGCGGCTGTCATGGACTTCCATAGAGCGGCTGCACGTTCAGCCGTCGCGTCGGAGCCCGCAGAGGGGATGAGGTAAACGGACAGTGCCAGTCGAATGAACATCTCCGCCAACTGCCGCTTGGTCAGCGTGCCGTCGCGTACTGGCGGGGCGTCGCGGAGTACTGGGTCCAAGGCGTCGGATACGACCGCTAGTAGCCGGGTGAACTCACGGGACAGCAGGTCAAGTACGAATCCAGTCTCCGACTCCACGATCCGCATGATCTCCGGATGCGTCGTGCGGTAGTCGAGCAGAGCCTGGAGGACGACTTCAAGGCGCTCCTCGGGCTCGGGGTGAGCTGAAACTGCATTTTCGAGGGTCGTGTGCAGAGTGCGCTCGACGTACTCGCCGATCGCCTCCAGGACCTGGTCCTTGCTCTTGAAGTACCGATACAGCGTCCCGCGCGAGACCCCTGCCTCCGTATAGACGTCGCTCATCGAGAACTTGCGCACGCCGTAGCGGCCGACGGCGCGGATAGCGCCCTCGACGATTTTCTCAATGGTCTTGGAGGTCGGAGCCACCTGTTGACGATACCACCAGATAAGTCACCTCCTGTTCGATAGGGCCAGCTGAGAGGATCCGAGACCTCCACAGGGGTGACAGTAAGCACGAAATTTGTATACTCTGTTCAGGGATGTGGTTGAGTGGCTGATGAATGGAGGCGTGCGTGAACGATCTGGCGAGGCAGGCGCGCCAGCTGGACAGGGTGGTCATCCGGTTCGCCGGAGACTCCGGCGACGGCATGCAGCTGACCGGTGACCGGTTCACCGCGCAGGCGGCCGCCTTCGGGAATGATCTGGCGACGCTGCCGGACTTCCCTGCGGAGATCCGGGCTCCTGCCGGCACGCTGCCGGGAGTGTCAAGCTTCCAGTTGCACTTCGCGGACCACGACATCCTGACCCCCGGCGACCGGCCGGACGTTCTTGTGGCGATGAATCCCGCGGCTCTACGGGCAAACCTCAAGGATCTGGCGCGCGGCGGCATCGTCATCGTCAACACCGACGAGTTCGGTAAGCGGGCGCTGGCCAAGGCGGGGTACCCGGCCGATCCGTTGGCAGATGGATCGCTGGATGACTACCAGGTGCACTCGGTTCCCATGGCCGCGCTGACCCGCGAGGCGCTGTCCGGCACCGGACTGGCGAAGAAGGATGCGGAACGTGCCAAGAACATGTTCTCTCTGGGGCTGTTGTCCTGGATGTATCAGCGTCCGACGGCCGGCACCGAGCACTTCCTTCGCACCAAGTTCGCCGGTCGTCCGGAGGTGGCCGAGGCGAACGTGCTGGCATTCCGAGCCGGCTGGAACTACGGCGAGACCACCGAGTCCTTCGCCTTCAGATACGAGGTCGCAGCCGCGAGTCTTCCACGCGGCACCTACCGTCAGATAACCGGCAACACCGCACTCGCGTACGGGATCGTGGCCGCCGGGGAACGCTCGGGACTGCCGGTCTTCCTCGGTTCCTATCCCATCACCCCGGCCTCCGACATCCTGCACGAGTTGGCGCGGCACAAGAACCTCGGCGTGACGACATTCCAGGCAGAGGACGAGATCGCTGGGGTCGGCGCGGCCCTGGGCGCGGCGTTCGGCGGTGCGCTCGCCGTGACCTCGACCTCTGGGCCAGGCGTGGCGCTGAAGGCGGAGACGGTCGGACTCGCGGTCTCCCTCGAATTGCCTCTGGTGATCCTCGATGTCCAGCGCGGCGGCCCGTCGACCGGGCTGCCGACCAAGACGGAGCAGGCCGACCTGCTGATGGCGATGTTCGGACGCAACGGCGAGTCCCCGCTTCCGGTGATAGCCCCGCGCTCGCCCGCCGACTGCTTCGACAGCGTTCTGGAGGCGACCCGGATCGCACTCGCCTACCGCACCCCCGTTCTGCTGCTGTCCGACGGCTCATTGGCCAACGGCTCCGAGCCCTGGCGGATCCCCGAACCGGAAGACCTGCCTGACCTTCGTGTCGACTTCGCGACCGAATTCAACGCGCCCGACGGAAGTGATGCCTTCTGGCCGTACCTGCGTGACCCCGAGACGCTGGCGCGGCCCTGGGCGGTCCCCGGTACTACGGGGCTGCAGCACCGCATCGGCGGTCTGGAGAAGGCCGACGGCACCGGTGAGATCTCGTACGACCCGGACAACCACGACCGCATGGTTGGGCTTCGGGCCGCGAAGATCGACGGCATCGCTGTTCCCGACATCGAGGTCGACGACCCGTCGGGCGCGGCGCGGGTGCTGGTGGTCGGTTGGGGCTCGTCCTACGGACCGATCGGTGCCGCGTGCCGCCGCGTGCGGCACCGGGGAGAGGAGATCGCTCACGTGCATCTGTGTCATCTCAATCCCCTGCCCGCCAACCTGGGCGAGATTCTTGCCCGCTACAGCAAGGTTGTGGTGCCCGAGCTGAACCTTGGGCAGCTGGCCCTACTGTTGCGTGCCCGATTTCTGGTCGATGTGGCCGGTATCAACAGGGTTTCCGGGCTTCCCTTCAAAGCCGAGGAACTACAGGAGCTCTTCCTCGCCGCGATCGAGGACCTCGAGAAGGAACCCGAATGACCACTGTCGATCTGGGTCTGCCCGTTCTGACCGCCAAGGACTTCAAGACCGACCAGGAAGTGCGCTGGTGCCCGGGGTGCGGCGACTACGCGATCCTCGCTGCCGTACAGGGATTCATGCCCGAACTCGGACTGGCCCGGGAGGACGTCGTCTTCCTGTCCGGTATCGGGTGCTCGTCCCGCTTCCCGTACTACATGAACACGTACGGGATGCACTCCATTCACGGACGGGCCCCTGCGATCGCCACCGGGCTGGTTGTAAGCCGCTCCGACCTGTCGGTGTGGGTCGTCACCGGCGACGGCGACGCGCTGTCGATCGGCGGCAATCACTTGATCCACGCCCTACGGCGGAATGTGAATCTGAAGATCCTGCTGTTCAACAACAGGATCTACGGTCTGACGAAGGGCCAGTACAGTCCCACATCCGAAGTCGGCAAGGTCACCAAGTCGACGCCAATGGGTTCGCTGGACCATCCCTTCAACCCGGTCTCGCTCGCGCTGGGTGCTGAGGCGACGTTCGTCGCCCGGGCACTCGATTCCGACCGCAAGCAGCTCACGGAGGTTTTGCGAGCGGCCGCCGAGCATCAGGGCACCGCTCTGGTCGAGATCTACCAGAACTGTCCCATTTTCAATGACGGTGCCTTCGACGCGCTCAAGGAACCTGGCGCGCAGGACCGACGCATCCTCCGACTTCGGCACGGTGAACCACTGCGCTTCGGTCCAGGTGGCGCGTACGGGGTGGTACGTGCCCCGGGAGGCGCGCTGCGAGTCGAAGAGGTCGGTCCACACAATGAGCGGGACGTCTTGGTCCACGACTCCGCCGCTTCCGATCCGGCGCAGGCATTCGCTCTGTCCCGGCTCGACGGGAAGCGCGACGAGGGCATCGGATGCACAGTCACCGGTGTGTTCCGCTCGGTGACCCGGCCCGCATATGACGACCTCGTACGAGACCAGCTCAAGCTGGCCGGCCCGCGCACGCCGCTGCGGGACCTGCTGCACGGTGCCGACACCTGGTCCGTGTGAATCAACCATCAAGCATTCGATCTGGGAGATCTCGATGCCGCTTCGCGACCACATGAAGCTCATCTCTGTTGACGACCACCTCATCGAGCATCCGAAGGTCTGGTTCGACCGCCTTTCGGCGAAGGACCGGGAGACGGGCCCGCGCATCATCGAGAACGGCGACGGCCGTCAGGTATGGACCTACGAGGGCCGGATCTACCCGAACATCGGCCTCAACGCTGTCGTCGGCAAGGACCCGAGCGAATGGGGCTGGGACCCGGTCCGCTACGACGACATGCTGCCGGGGTGCTACAACCCGGTCGAACGCCTGAAGGACATGGACGTCGACGGCGTATACGCCGGCATGGCGTTCCCCTCGTTCCCGGGATTCGCCGGCACCGTCTTCCTCCGGGCCGATGACAAGGATCTCGCGCTGCGGTGCGTCCGGGCGTACAACGACTTCGTGCTGGACGAGTGGTCGGCCACCGACCCGAACCGGCTGCTGTCCGTGGTGATCCTTCCGATGTGGGACGTCCAGGCCAGCATCGCCGAACTGCGGCGCACGGTGGCCAAGGGTGCCAAGGCCGTCTCCTTCATCGAGAGCCCGTCCCCGCTCGACCTGCCGTCCTTCCATACCGACCACTGGGATCCGCTGTTCAGCGCGGTCGAGGAGGTGGACGTGCCGCTGAGCATGCACTTCGGCACTTCAGGTACCCGTCCCTTCACCGCGCCGGACGCACCGGAGGCAACGTTCATCGCGCTGATGGGCCTGAACTCCATGAAGGCTCTGGTCGACCTGTGCTTCTCGCCGGTCTTCCACCGACACCCGAACCTGAAGATCTCCCTCGCTGAGGGCGGCATCGGCTGGATCCCGTACGTGCTGGAGCGGGCGGACACCACCTGGGAGCGGCAGCGGTTCTGGCAGGACATCAACCAGGAGGTCCGTCCCTCGGACTTGTTCAGCAAGCACATCTGGGGCTGCTTCATCACGGATCACACCGGCATCGGTCTGCGCCACGACATCGGCCTCGACCGCATCATGTGGGAGTGCGACTTCCCGCACTCCGACTCCATGTGGCCCAACAGCCGCAAGGTCCTGCACGATGCCGTGACGGACGTCCCGGACGAGGAGGTTCACGCCATGGTGGAGCTCAACGCCCGCAAGCTCTTCAAGCTGGATGGCTGATGACGACCGATCAGCAGCCGGTCGAGCATGATCAGCTTTCGGAAGAAGCGGATCTGCTGACGATCCGTGAGGCGCAGGCCCGTGTCGCCGAGCGCATCCGCGACCTGAGGCAGGAACTGGAGACACTCCAGCACGGCGGAGCAGGCTCCATCGAGCTGGAGGCCGTACGTGGCCGCCTCGACCATCTGATGGAGGCGGCGGAACGGCTCGGCCTCGGCCGGGTGTGAGGAGGAACCGGTGCTGCGCACGGTGTACGGCGACGACCACGAGGAGTTCCGCAAAGTCGTCAGGGCCTTCTTCGAATCCGAGGTGGCTCCTGAGTACGAGGCCTGGGAGGAGGCGGGCGGGCCGCCCCGGAGTTTCTGGACCCGGGCCGGCGAGCTCGGGCTGCTGGGCGTGCAGGTTCCCGAGGACTACGGTGGCGGAGGGGCGGACAGTTACCTGTTCAACGCCGTGATCACGGAGGAGGCGCAGGCGGCGGGGGTAGGGCTCGGGGGGCTCCGGGTGCATACGGACATCTGCATGCCCTACTACCTGCGGTACTGCACGTCCGAGCAGCGTGCACGGTGGCTGCCGCGGTTGGTATCGGGCGAGGCGGTCGCCGCGATCGCCATGTCCGAGCCGGGTGCCGGATCGGACCTGAAGGCGATCGCCACCACGGCGGTCCGGGACGGCGATCACTATGTCGTCAACGGAACCAAGACCTTCATCTCCAACGCGATCAGTGCCGACCTGGTGATCGTCGCCGTGAAGACCGACCCGGAGGCCGGACGCCGCGGTATCAGCCTGCTGGTGGTGGAGCGAGGGATGCCGGGGTTCGAGAGTGGCCGGAACTTCAAGAAGGTGGGCCTGAAAGCACAGGAGCTGGCGGAACTGTCCTTCGCCGATGTGCGTGTGCCGGTGGACCATCTGCTGGGCGAGGAGAACCGGGGCTTCGAGTACCTCATCGCCAACCTCGCTCAGGAGCGACTGTCCATCGCGGTCGCCTCGCAGGCCGCGGCCGGTGCCGCACTCGGGCACACCGTGGAATACGTCGGGGGCCGCAGGGTTTCCGGGGTTGCTGTCGGCTCGTTCCAGAACACCCGCTTCGAGCTGGCGGCCTGCGCGACCGACATAGCGGCCGGCCAGGCGCTGGTGGACAGCGCGCTGCTCGCCCATGAGAAGGATGAGTTGAGCCCGGAAGACGCGGCCGTGGTGAAGCTCTTCTGCACCGAGATGCAGGGGCGTGTGGTGGACCGTTGTCTGCAGCTGCACGGCGGTTACGGCTACATGTGGGAGTACCCGATCGCCCGGGCGTACGCGGATGCGAGGGTCTCCCGGATTCTGGCCGGGTCCAGCGAGGTCATGAAAGTGATCATCTCGCGGTCGCTCGGGCTGTGAGGCATGACTGGGTCAGTCGGTCTTGGCGACCTGCGTGACGCTCTTGGGCAGGCCGGGCGAGACCGGCTTGTGACCCCAGACGCTCAGCGTCTCCGGGTTGCGCTCGCTGATCAGCCCCCAGTCAGGGCTGGTCATGCCGCCGTTGAGGTACTCGAAGGCAAAGCCGCTCGGGGTGATCGGGTAGAAGGAGATCACCGGGTCCTGGGTGTGCTTGCCCAGTGAGTACACCATGCCGGTGCCGCGCTCCTGGACCAGGTCGTGGGCGATGCCGACGTCGTCCAGGTCGTTGACGCCGATGCCGATGTGGTGCAGACCCCGGTGGCCGGGGATCATGCCGTAGGCGATGTTGTGGCTGAGCGTGGTGAGGTTGGTGGCCCAGAAGCCGATCTGTCCTCGATGGCCGTTCGCGCCGTGGCCGAACCAGCGGAAGCCCATGACGTTCGCCAGGAAGTCGTCGAGCTCCGGCGGGTACTCGGGGACGATCAGCACCATGTGCCCGACTCCCAGCTCGTCGGCGACGAAACCGGCGTGCCGTCGGCCAGGGACGAAGGAGCGCTGGTCGAACTTCTGGCCGTAGAACAGCTCGTGCTGGTAGCCGACCGGGTCGTTGAACCGGACGAGCTCCGTCACCCCACGCCGCTCGGCCAGTTCCGCGTCACCGACGGTGACCTCGACACCGGCCTTGCGGAGCTTGGCGACCGCCGCGTCGTACGCGGGCCGGTTGGGAATCTCCCAGCCGATGTAGGCCACCTGCTCCGATTCTCCCGGATGGACCGCGATGCGGTAGCGGCGGTCGTCCATCCTCAGGTACACGGTCTCATCCCCCTCCGGAGGGGCCGCGAGTCCGAACCCGAGGACCTCAGGGCCGAAAGTGCGCCAGTCACGGTAGTTGGGTGACTCCACCCCGACATAGCCGATACCCAAGATGTCCATCGCGCTTCTCTTCCTCTCACAGTCGGATCCACCGATTGAACGGATGATACAGTTTCAGTATAGTGCGTCCCGCTCGCGGCCTGCGTCAAGTCGACGCGGGAGACGGGACACCTGGGAGGAACCGGTATGCGGCTCGGGACGGTCGTGCTGTGGGGCGACGACATCGCGGATTTTCGTCGCCAAGTACGCCTGGCGGAGGATTTGGGTTACGAGGTCATCGGCGTCGGGGACTCGCCTGCGGCCTGGCATGACATGTATGTGTCGCTGACGGTGGCGGCGCAGGAGACCAGGACCGCCACGCTCGCCACCATGGTCACCACGCCCTTCCTGCGGCATCCCGCTGTCACCGCAGGTGCCGCCTCTGCGCTTCATGAACTCACGGGCGGGCGGTTCCTGTTGACGATGGGAGTGGGCGGCAGCGCTCTGGCCTCCTTGGGGCGATCGAAGGCAAAGGTTGCAGAGGTGGGCGATTACATGGGTGCCCTCCGTGAACTGCTGAACGGGGGTCGAGCGGAGGTCGATGGCTTCACGACGGCGCCGTTGAGGCGTGCCCGCGCCCTGCCGCTCTATCTCGCGGCGGACGGCCCCCGTACGCTACGGCTGGCCGGTGAGCTCGCCGACGGAGTCGTCATCGGCGTCGGACTGTCGCTCGATCTCGTGGCCCAGAAGATCGACGTGGTCCGGGCAGCGGCGCGTGACGCGGGGCGGGATCCGGACGCGATCGACTTCTGGGGCATGGGCTTCGCGTCCGTACGTGAAAGCCGCGCCGAAGCCGACCACGACATCAGTGCCTTCCTCGCGTCGGTCGGCGGCATGGGCCTGAAGGCCCCGCATATGCGGGCGATCATTCCGCCCGAGCTTCTGGGCGCGGTGATGGAGCTGGAGCGACGGTACGACCCCACCAAGCACGTGGTGGTCGGCAGTGCTCAGGCGCGCATGGTGGAGGAGCTGGGGCTCACTGACTTCCTCGTGGGCCTGCGGGGAGTGACGGGGAACCCGCAGGAGGTGCGTGCCTACACCGATGAGCTGGCCAAGCTGGGCGTTTCCTGCCTCCTCGCCCCGATGCCCGGCAACGTCGATCCCGAGGGCATGCTCGCCCGTGTCAGCGCGGCTCTGCGGGACTGAGTAGCGTCCGGTGGGAAGACTTGACGGCAAGGCGGCCCTGATCACGGGCGGTGGCAAGGGGATCGGGCGAGGGATCGCTCGGGCATACGCGCGCGAGGGCGCGGCCGTCGTGATCGTCGAGGTCGACGAGGAGGCGGGCGCCCGGACGCTTCAGGAGATACAGGCTTTCGGCGCGGCGGCCCTTGTTCGCGCCGATGTCGGGCGCAAGGCGGACGTCCTCTCCGCGATCCGTTGGACGATCGAGCGGTTCGGCCGCCTGGACGTGTTGGTCAACAACGCGATAGCCCTGTCCCCGAACGTCCTGTTGGAGCAGAAGACTGACGACATGCTCGACGGCGTGCTGCGCACTGGCCTGTGGGGCACATGGTGGGCCATGCAGGCGGCTTTCCCTGTGATGCGGGACCAGGGCGGCGGGCGTGTCATCAATCTCTACTCGATCGATGCCGAAGCGGGCGCCTGGCTGCATGCCGACTACAACGCGACCAAAGATGCCGTGCGTGGCCTTACCAGGAACCAGGACAGCTGCGGCCGAGTGGGGCCGCTACGGGATCCTGGTCAACCTGATCGCGCCCACCGCCGCCGGCAGCGTCTTCGAGGACCTCGTCGCGGCGGATCCGGGTTTCGCGGAGACGGCCGCCTCCATCAATCCGCTCGGCCGGGTCGGTGACCCGGAGACGGATGTCGCGCCCGTCGCGGTGTTCCTCGCCACGGAGGACTCGCGCTGGGTGACAGGAGAGACCATCCACGTCGACGGGGGCCAGCATCTGCCGCGTTACCAGAGTCGTCCCCGAGGCCGCTGACGGCAGATGCTGGCCGCTGTCTGCTGTCCGCGAATTTCACTAGGAGTTGTGCCATGGCCGATTTGGAATACCAGGTGACTGACGGCATCGCGACGATCCGGCTGAACCGACCCAAGCGAAAGAACGCGTTCACTTTGGACATGGTGGATGCCTGGGCAGGGGCGCTTGCCGAAGCCCGTTCGGACACCGACGTACGGGTCGTGGTACTGACCGGGGCAGGCGACGCCTTCTGCGCCGGTGTGGATCTGGATGACTTCAACGGTGCTCGGACGTCTGTGCTGGCAGACAAGGAGGTGCTCACAGATCGGGTGCACCGGGTCGCGCTGGTTCTGGAGGACTTGGACAAGCCGGTCCTGGCGGCCGTGAACGGGGTGGCGGTCGGAGCCGGGATGGATATGGCACTCATGTGCGACATCCGGTTCGCCGCGCGGTCGGCGCGATTTTCTGAGGGTTATGTACGCGTTGGACTCGTACCCGGAGACGGCGGATGCTACTACCTTCCACGGCTCGTGGGTACGGCCAAGGCGCTGGAACTGCTGTGGACCGGTGACTTCGTGGATGCCGAAGAAGCGCTGCGGATCGGCATCGTCAGTCACGTACATGCGGATGCGGATCTCCTGAGTGAGGTTTATGCCTTCGCCCGCAGGCTGGCGGCCGGCCCGCCGGTGGCCATCCGGCTCATCAAGCGGGCGGTCCGCCAGGGGCAGGGGTCGGATCTGCGCTCCGCTCTGGACCTGATCTCCTCTCACCAGGCCATCGTTCAGTCCACGCGCGATTCTCGGGAGGCGTACACAGCGTTCCGGGAGAAGCGCGATCCGATCTTCGAGGGCCGCTGAGTGACGAGCGTCCAGCGCCAAGTAGCGCTAGACGTAAATAACAGAAACTGATTATTCTGTTCACATGAACCTGCTCCTGCTGTTGGAGATGGCGGCCTCGGGCTTCGGTGACCGTGTCGTGCTGGGAAGTCCGCGTGACGGCGTCACAGCTGCGGATCTGCATACGCGCGCGCTGTCCGGCGCCGCACTGATCAGGCGATCCGGAGCCCGGTCCGTGGTGTACCTCGCTGGGAACGGGGCGGTCTTCGCCGTGGCTCTCTTCTCCGGAGCCGCCGCAGGCGTGCCGGTGGTCCCACTCAACTACCGGCTCGGTACGGACCGCCTGCGCGAACTGGTCGCCGCGCACGAGCCGGCGCTGATCATCGCCGACGACGAGAGCGCCGCTCGGCTGAATGACCTGTCGGCTCGATTGACGCCCGAGGATTGGATGGACCGTACGGCCGAGGAGGCGCCCGAGACGGCGCCTGTGACCGAGAACGACCCCATCGCGCTGCTGCTCTACACCAGCGGCACCACGGCGGCCCCCAAGGCGGCTGTCCTCAGGCACAGTCATGTGTCCTCGTACGTCCTGTCCACCGTGGAGTTTGCGGGGGCGCACGAGGCCGAGGCCGCGCTCGTCAGCGTGCCGCCCTACCACGTGGCGGGAGTCTCCAATACGGTCAGCAACCTCTACGCGGGCCGTCGGGTGGTCCACCTGCCCTCCTTCGACCCCGGCCGCTGGCTGTCCGTCGCCCGTGACGAGGGCATTACCCACGCGCTCGTCGTGCCGACCATGCTCGCCCGGATCGTCGAGCACCTCGGCGACGATCCTGCGGGCGTGCCGGCGCTCACGTCGCTCGCGTACGGGGGTGCACCGATGCCCGCCCCCGTGATCGAGCGTGCGCTACGGCTCTTTCCCGACACCGGTTTCGTCAACGCGTACGGACTCACCGAGACCAGTTCGACGATCGCCCTGCTCGGCCCCGAGGACCACCGGGACCCGGCCCGGCTCGGATCGGCGGGGCGGATCGTACCCGGCGTCGAGGCCCAGGTCCGCGACGAGAACGGCGAACCACTGCCCCCCGGTGAACCCGGCACCCTCTGGGTGCGCGGAGACCAGGTCTCCGGCGAATACCTCGGTTTCTCGGGAGACCGGGATCCCGGAGGATGGTTCCATACCCGGGACCGCGCGTACCTGGACGCGGACGGTTATCTGTTCGTCCTGGGGCGCGCGGACGACACGATCATCCGCGGAGGCGAGAACATCGCCCCCGCCGAGATCGAAGAGGTGCTGCGCGCTCACCCGGCAGTCGCCGATGCCGCCGTGACCGGCATGCCCGACGAGGAGTGGGGCGAGCGCATCGCTGCCGCGATCGTGCCCAGGGCGGAGGCGGCCCGCCCCACTCCTGATGAGCTGCGGGACCACGTACGAGACGTACTGCGTAGCTCCAAGACTCCCGACATCGTCGTCCTGGTCCCCGACCTGCCGTACAGCGACCTCGGCAAACTCGCCCGTCGGCAGCTCGCCGACACGATACGCACGGCCCTGAGGATCTCTCACGCCTGACGGAAGGCACATCATGCAAACCGCTGTGATCGTGGACGCCGTGCGCTCACCGAGCGGCCGCGGCAAGACCGGCGGCGCGCTCTCGTCGCTGCACGCCGTCGATTTGCTGGCCCAGGTCTTCAAAGCCTTGATCGCCCGCAACGACGTCGATCCGGCCGAGGTCGATGACGTGCTAGTCGGCTGCGTCAGTCAGGCGGCGGACCAGTCAGGAACGCCGGGCCGCTGGGCCTGGCTGGCCGCCGGTCTGCCCGAACACGTCCCTGCCGTCACGATCGACCGCCGGTGCGGCTCGAGCCAGCAGGCCGCGCACTTCGCCGCGCAGGGCGTCATGGCCGGCGCCTACGACATCGCCGTGGTCGGCGGCATCGAGTCGATGAGCCGGGTACCCATGGGGTCCGCCCGGATGGGGGGTGACCCCTTCGGCCCGACGGCGAGCGCCCGGTACGCGCCCGGTCCGGTTCCGCAGGGCATATCGGCCGAACTCGTGGCCGCCAGGTGGAAGCTGACGCGGGATCAGGTCGACGCGTACGCGCTCGGGTCCCAGCAGCGCGCCGCGCAGGCCGCGGAGTCCGGAGCCTACGACGCCGAGATCGTCCCGATCACCACCCCTGACGGGACCGTGGTCGTCGCCGACGAGACGATCCGGCCCGGCACATCCGCTGAGGCCCTCTCCCGGCTCGCACCGTCGTTCCGCAGCGAGGACATGGAGGCACGTTTCCCGGAGATCGACTGGTCCGTAACGGCGGGGAACTCCTCTTCGCTGGCCGACGGGGCCAGCGCCCTCCTCGTCATGAGCGAGCGGCGGGCCGAGCAGCTGGGTCTGCGTCCGCTTGCCCGCTTTCACGCCTTCGCTGTCGTCTCAGACGATCCGATCACCATGCTCACCGGACCGATCCCCGCCACCGAGAAGGTTCTCGCGCGAGCCGGTCTGACCATGCAGGACATCGACCACTTCGAGGTCAACGAGGCGTTCGCCCCGGTACCGCTCGCCTGGTTGGCGGAGACCAAGGCCGATCCCGAGCGGCTCAACCCGCGGGGTGGCGCCATCGCCCTCGGCCACCCGCTCGGCGCGTCGGGGGCTCGGCTGATGACCACCATGGTGCACGCGCTGGAAGCCACCGGCGGGCGCTATGGCCTGCAGACCATGTGCGAGGCCGGCGGCATGGCCAACGCCACGGTGATCGAACGGCTGGGAGGAGCCTGATGGCCGCCGTCACCAGTCCGGCCCTCGTCCCGGCCCCCGCCCGGCTCGGCGCTCGGGCCGCAGAACTGCGCAGGAAGGTACGGGAGTTCGTCACCAGCGAGCTGGCCGCCAGGACCTTTGAGCCGCGTTGTGACAGTTGGCTCTCCGGCTGGGACGAGGACTTCAGCCGCCGCCTCGGCGCGCGTGGCTGGCTCGGCATGACGATTCCCCAGGAGTACGGCGGCCACGGCCGTACCGCCCTGGAACGCTACGTCGTCACCGAGGAACTGCTCGCCGCGGGCGCTCCCGTAGCGGCCCACTGGGTCGCCGACCGACAGACTGCACCCGCCCTGCTCCGTTATGGAACCCTCGAACTGTGTGAGCGGTACCTGCCCGGCATCGCCCGTGGCGAGTGCTACTTCGCCATCGGTCTGAGCGAGCCGGACGCCGGTTCGGACCTCGCGGCCGTACGAACCCGGGCCGAACCGGTCGATGGTGGCTGGAAGATCACCGGGACAAAGGTATGGACGAGCGGCGCCCATCACGCCCACGCCTTCTTCGTCCTGGCCCGCAGCTCACCGCCGGAGGGACGCAACCGGCACGCCGGGCTGTCCCAGTTCGTCGTCGAACTGTCCGCCCCCGGTGTCACGATCAGACCGATCCGGCTGATCTCCGGTGAGCATCACTTCAACGAAGTCGTGTTGGACGGCGTCTTCGTCCCGGACGACATGGTGCTGGGCACCATCGGCGAGGGCTGGCGCCAGGTCACCTCCGAACTCGCCTTCGAACGCAGCGGCTCCGAGCGCTTTCTGTCCACCTTCCCGCTGCTCGCCGCCCTCGTCGACGAGCTCGTCGAGGGCGGCGAGGGCGGCACGGGTCAGCGCGAACTCGGCCGGCTCGTCTCCAGAGTGTGGACGCTGCGTCGGCTGTCGCTGTCCGTCGCGGCTGCCCTCGATCGGGGAGAGGTGCCGGACGTCGCCGCCGCGCTGGTGAAGGACCTGGGGACCCGGCTGGAGAACGAGATCACCGACACCGCGCGGCTGCTGACCCGTACCGAACCCGATCCGTCCGCGGTCACCGGCCTGCCCCGGCTGCTCGCCGACGCCGTGCTGCACGCCCCGGGCTTCACACTGCGCGGTGGCACCAACGAGATTCTGCGTGGCGTCGTCGCGCGGGCGATGGGGATGCAGTGACGAGCACGGTGTCCGAAGACGAACTGAGACTGCTGGCCGCGACCTGCGCCGAGATCTTCGACGCACACGAGGACGGGCGGCCCCCGGCGGGCGCATGGGACCCGGAGCTGTGGAAGACGCTGGAGGAATCCGGGCTCACGCTGGTATCCGTGTCGGAGAAGGCCGGCGGCAGCGGTGGAACTCTCCATGAGGCGGCCGCGGTCATCGGCGCGGCCGGCGAGCATGCCGTCTGCGCACCTCTGGGTGAGACGGCGCTGCTCGGTGCCTGGCTCCTGGCCGAGGCCGGACTGCCACTGCCTGCGGGCCCGTTGACAGCGGCGGACGGGACCGGCGCGCTCACCGCCCGGCGTAGCGGCGATCGATGGGAGCTGCGCGGACGGTTGTCCCGGGTGGCATGGGGCCGGCAAGCGGCCGGGTTGGCCGTCGCGGTCCTGTCGGAGGATGGTGAAGAGGCCGTGGCGTTGCTCAACCCACAGGACTTCGTCTTCCGACCGGGCCTCAACTCGGCCGGAGAGCCGCGTGACGACCTGAGCGTCGACACCCGGCCGGAACCGGATCACGTGGCAGCCGTGCCCTCCGGCACCGCCGACCAGCTACGTCTGCGCCAAGCTCTCCTGCGTACGGTATTGATCGCCGGGGCTGCCGAGCGTGCCTTGGTCCTCACCCTGCGGTACACGGCCGAACGCGAGCAGTTCGGCAGAGCACTGGGCAGCTTCCAGGCCGTGCAGCAGCAGGTCGCCGAGCTGGCAGCCGAGGCCGCGGCGATCCGTGTGGCGGCCGACGCCGCCGTCGCCCTGTGCGAAGCCGTGGGTGTCGCGAACGAGCGGGCCGGGTTCGCCGTCGCGGCCGCCAAGGTCCAGGCAGGGCGAGGTGCGGGACTGGTTGCCCGCATCGCTCACCAGGTCCATGGAGCGATCGGATTCACCGACGAGCATCCACTGCGGCTGGCCACCACCCGCCTGTGGGCCTGGCGTGACGAAGCCGGTGATGAAGCGCAATGGGCCACCGGGATCGGTGGGAGGGCGCTGGCCGCGGGCACACCGGGCATCTGGGAGCTCATCACCGAAGCGGATTGACACACCCACCGACGCACCACCGCCCACGCACGAGGAGCCGCACGCATGGACTTGCAGGAACCGCCTGTTGATGTCAGTGAGCGTTCCCCTGAGGCCCAAGGTGCCTCCGGTTTCCGTGAGTTCGCCGTCATCGCGGCCCTTATGTTCGCCGCGATGCCCTTCCTGCTGGCCGAGACGCTCTACTCGCCCGCCCTGCCCGCCGTTGCGGCGGAGTACGGGAAGCCACTGGCCGACGTGAGCTGGCTGCTCACCGGACATCTCCTGTTCGCGGCGGTGCTGACGCCGATCGCCGGCCGGATGGCAGACGTGTACGGTCGGGGCCGACTGCTCGTCGTGGTGCTCGGGGTTACCGGTGTGGGGGCCGTCATCGCGGGCCTGGCGTCCAATCTCCCCGTGCTGATCGCCGGCCGTGTTCTGCAGGGCGCCACGGTCGCCGCTGTTCCATTGTCCCTGAGCGTGGCCCGGGACGCGCTGCGGCCGGAACGGGTCGGCCTCGGCGTCGGCCTGCTGAGTGCGGTCTTCGGGGTGGGAGCGGGGTTCGGCTTCCTGTTCTCGGGACCGATCGTCGACCACCTCGGACTGGACTGGCTGGCATGGTCCGTGGCCGTGGTCGCGGGAACCGCCATCGTCCTGCTCTCCGTGACCGTCCTCGGCCTGCGGCCGACGACCACGGTGGACCGCAAGAGAATCGACCTCCTGGGCGCGCTCCTGCTCGCCACAGCTCTGGTGCCGCTGCTGCTTTACATCAGCAAGGGTTCCGAATGGGGCTGGTTCTCGACGAAAGGGCTCCTGTGCATGGCGCTGAGCGTGGTCGCGGCGGCTGCCTTCGCAAAGGCGGAGCTGACCGTGCGGGATCCGATGGTGGACCTGCGGGCGCTGTCCCGGCGGTCCGTGTGGTCACTGAACATTCCCGCGCTTGCCGACAGCGTGGGCAGTCTCGGGGCCAACTTCCTGATTCCCCAGCTCGTGGTCCTCGGTGCTGTGAAGACCTCCTGGAACTGGGGAGAGACGGCCACCGACGCCGGACGTCTGCTGCTCGCGTGCAGCATAGGCATCCTGATCGGGGGGCCGTTGACCACCTTGCTCAAGAACGTGGCCGACCCTCGGACCCTCCTCGCGGCCAGCTTCGGCCTCTTCCTGGTGGAGTATCTGGCGATCGCCCTGTTCCACGGAACGCACGCGGTCGTACCGATGGCGCTGTTCCTCGGTGGGGTGGGGTTCGGGATGTGCAGCGCGTCCGTGGCCAACCTCGTGATACGAGGCGTTGAGCCGTCCTTGACCGCTGTCGCCATGTCCGCGAACTACACCCTGCGACTCATCGGCGGATCGGTCCTCACCCAGGTACTCGCGGCGATCCTGACCGCGAGTGCGACCGCGCACGGTGGCGCGGCGACCGAGGGGGCCTTCGAGGCGGCGGTGTTCACTTGTGCCGGTCTGGTCCTCATCGGAGGACTGTCGACGATGCTGATCCCAAAGGGGGAAACAGCCCAGCGGGCTTGAGGCGGCCGAGTTCGCGGGACATCCGACTGCGGAGTAGGGGCGGATGTCCCGCCGCGGTTTCGTGGATCTGCGATTCAGGGATGACGACGACCCAGGAGTCCTATTGCGTCGGCGAAGCTGCGCAACAGATCGTTGAGGTGGGTGCAGGTGCCGATGCCGGTGAACTCGGCGCGGACCTCGTCACGGAGTGCGGTCAGGTGACGGCCCGCGATGCGTCCGGCGCTAGCGGCGGCCGTCGGGCACTCCACGTAGGGCAGGACGTGTGGGTCGGCCGTGGCGTCCAGGACTCTCAGCGTTCGCGCGTCGACGTGGGCGCGGGCGGCGTACTCGTGGATCACGGTCTCACGGCCGTCGGCCTCCGTGTGCGTGTCGCGGAAGAAGGCGTTGAGGACCAGTAGTTCGGGGCCCGGAGCGACGTCAAGCCTGCGATGCCGTCGCACACCGCCTGGCGGTAGCGACGAGACGTCCACATCGGCCAAGTGAGGGGCGGGCGGGCCGATCGTCACCAACTGGCGCCCGGCGCGCAGCGATCCCTGGACGAGTGTGCCGTCGCTGCGCCATCCTGCGCACACATCGGCCTTCGGGGCGGCCCCTTCGGCCACCCATGGAGGCTGGTAACCACCCCGTAGTCGGGCGTAGTTGCGCACGAGCATCACGGGAGGCAGGTCGTCGAGCAGGGTCCACAGGGGCGAGGCGGACCGGCCCTCATCGGGCAGCAGTTCCGCTGCCAGCCTGCGGAAGCCTCGTGTCAGATGGGTGCCGACCAGCCCGGCGGTCCGACTCTGGTGTA